>JAGBHV010000044.1 GCA_017935325.1 Clostridia bacterium | reverse complement strand
GAGTGTTAAAATTAAATTGAGATTTCGTAGGGGTCGGCGTCCTCGACGACCCGTTAAATTATGCGTAATTTTCAGGCGGACGCCCAATGGGCGCCCCTACGATGTTAAAAATAATTGCACAATAAATTATAATTTATATGTATATTCGATTTTACATTGTAGGGGTCGATGCCTACATCGACCCGTCAGATTTTGTGTGAATTTATTCGGGCGGATGTGGGCATCCGCCCCTACGATGCTGATTTTAATACCGCGGTAAATTATAATTTATCGTTATGTTATTATTTTCAACATACATTCTATAAGGACAAAAAAGCCTCCTCAGATGAGGAGGCTTCTGTTATTAACAGTTAATCTTAAACCGATTTAAACTATTATTCAATACCAAGGAAGTTTTTGATAACTGCGATGATGTAATTGAAGAAATCAACAAAATCACTTACGATTTCTGTTGTTGCGTCTGCACCTGCGCCCTGGTCAGCACCGATGTTGATTGATGAGCCGATTTCGTTGCCATAGAAGTCTGTTGTGCCCATATCGTCTTCAACTTTTACACCCTTACCAAGGCAGGGAGAAATTGTTGAAAGTCTGTAGTTATCGATAGGATCCTGGCCTTCAACTGTACCATCAAATGCATTAGCAAATTTGGGGTTCTTTTTAATTGAGTTTCTGTCGCCTTTACTTGTCCAGTAGTAGCAGTTAGCTTCACCGTCAGCAACTTTAACTTTTTCACCGATAAGCATTGCGAAAATGTTGTTTTTAGCTGTTGCGATATCAAGAGCAGATGCGTTTACAAATGTGTTGTTATAAACAAGAACGCCTGCACCGATTGAGCCTGCACCGTCGCTGTCAGAAACGTTGAAACGAACTTTACCTGTTGAACCTTCAAAGTTTACAAATGATACGTTGTATGATGAGAACATCTTTTCAACGATTGCGTCTTTTGAGTTTACAACTTTAACAACTGCCACGGATGTGTTGTCATAGTTCTGAGCTTCTGCAAGAGTACCAACGTTTGTTGCTTTACCGCCTGATACAGTAACATCATCTGCACCGTTGAGGATAACGCCTGCTTCGTTAATGTTTGTGAAGCTACAATCAGTAATTGAAACGCCTGATGTCACAACGGGAGCTGCGGGTTCTTCTGTGCCTTCTTCGCCTTCTGCTGAAGGTGTAGGTTCTGCAGGTTCTTCTTCAACTTCAAGTTTTGTGCTGTCAACTACAACACCTGCACGGCAGTTTTCAAATTTACAACCGATAACTGCGATATCTGTGTTACCTTCACCGATAAGGAGAGATGAACCCTTTGCAAGGAGATTTGTTGTATCCATATCGGGATATGTTTCTGTGCCATCTTCTGCTGTTGAGGGGAAAGAATAGTCTGTGTAACCTACGTTTTTGAATTCAATGTTTTCAAGAGTAACGTTTTTACAGTTTCTTACTTCAATACCGTTGTAGATAGATGATTTTGCAGCGATACCTTTGAGTGTAACATATTCGCAATCTTCAAGTGTGATTGCGGGAGCTTTAGTTTCAAGGCTGTCACTTGCGAAAAGGGGTGCTGTCATAAGACCTTCAGTGATTTCAATGTAAACAGGTGTTTTTTCTGTACCGATGATATCACTGATTGTGATAGCAGTTGTGGAACCACCCTGAATATAAATGTAGTATGCTGCATAATCGCCTGATGCTACATCTTTGTTGATGCCTTCGATAATAGCTTTACCTCTGCCGTCGGGATTGAGATATTCAACCTTCCATGCTTTGTTGGGACGGCCTTCTCTGTAGCTGTAAGAGTTAGCACTTGTGCCGCCGGCATACTTTTTCATAACTTTTACTTCTTCTGCTTCGCCTTCAGCAAATGACATTATGCTGAACATTGAAGCAACCATCAATACTGCCAATAAAATTGATAATACTTTTTTCATCTGGATTATCCTCCTTAAAATTTGTCAGTTAACTCTCGTACTGAATTAACTGTAGTGCACTTTGTATCGTATCATAAATTCCTGCCGATGTCAAGGAAAAAATGGCACTTCCGTAGGCTGCTTCTTCCTTGTGTGCCGGAATTTTAATCTCCATTCCGAAGATTTCTGACACAATACGTCTTAATGTTGCATTTTTTCTGATACCGTTGCCTGATGCAATTAATTGACAAGGTCTTTCTTCGCACACGGAGATTCCTTTCTCATACATTGAGTAAAGTTCATCTGCCATTCCGTACATTACTCCGTAAATGAAATGTCCCGGTGTGAAATTATCGATTCCGAGAGAAGTTATGCTTGCCTTCTCCTGAGGATTTTCTCTTGTGCCGCAGAAAAGTGTTGAAAATTCAATGGGATTTTCAATTTTCTCATTTTCTTCAAGGAATTTATCAATTCCTCTATACGCGTTTCCTACTTTTTCACCCGTTACCAACTCTGCAGTTTTACGGAAAAAGTTTTCAAGCAAAGCAAATGCTCTGCCACCGCACAGAGATGAGCCGACCATCAGGTGACTGTCGCCGACACAAGGTCTTATTTCAAGCCCGTCAGCAGCAGTATGTGCTTTTGTTGCAAATGAAATCTGGCTTCCTGTGCCTACATTGACAAGCAAACATTCATCTACGTCACAGACGGAGCCGAGGAAGCTTGCCTGATTATCGCCGATTGCAACGCTTACAGGAATTTTTCCTCCCTTTTTACCGAGAATCATATTTTCTTTTGTCACCGCAGGGAACAAGTTAAAATCGAGTCCCGCTTTTCTGATTGCCGCTTCATCAAAGCATGCGTTTTTTATGTCAAACAAGCCATAGCTTGCTGCATCCGATACATGCATAACAGGTTTTGTAAGACCTGCCAGCTTCATTGCCGCATAATCATGGATTGTGCAGATTGTTGAGGCTTTTTCAGGCACCATATTATTTTCTTTATGATAATAGTATGTTGATGCACCGAATCCTGATGCCATTTTGTAACCTGTCAGGTCAGTAAGATGCTGAGCATACGTTTTGCAGTCTTTATACATTTCGTTTGCAGAAGCATCCTGCCATATGTAAAGACCGCTGACAGCATTTCCGTTTTCATCAAGATAAACAAGGCCATGCATCTGACCCGTAACTCCGATTGAAACTATATCGTCATAGTCTCTGCACAGCTCATCAACAATCCTCAGCGATTTATCAAGAATTTTTTCAGGGTCCTGAATTTTTTCAAATGATTTTACATTTTCAAGAAAAGTATCATTCGGGAGAGTTATACTTTTTACTACTTCTCCGTTTTCCGCATCGAGAACTATTGCACAGACAGTGGTAGTTCCGATATCAAGTCCTATTGCTTTCATACCCAAAACCTCATAATCTTGTCGACTCAAGGTCAAGACGCTTGATAATATCCTGCTGAATTGCAGGTGACAAATCAAGGAAGTTTACAAAAGTACCGTGAATTCGCATAATATATACTCCGCTGGGTGCATATTTCTGCGGGTCAGCAAGTACTTTCCTCAAGGTTTCGGGAGTTGTTACGTTCACATATAAATAGAAAGGTGCAATATCTTCTTCATTAAGGTCGTTAAAGAAAAGCGGAGTAATTACTCTTTCACCGAATTCTGCACCTTTATCTTCATATTCCTTACCTGTGAAGAATTTCGGATCAACACCGAAGTGAGAAGCATAACCGCCGCAGAATTTCTCAAAGGGAAGTTTGAAAGTTGAAAGCATTCTGAAACCAAGACCTGAACCCGCTTCGCCATAAAGGGGATCAACACCGTAGCCTAACTGTTCACGTGCTTTTCTGCCGTCAGGAGTTGCACCAACCCAATAACCGTATGTAAGATGTGTTGACGGGCTTGACCAGTCAGGACGGAAGGGATTGCCGAGATAGTTTTTCTTTGAAGAAATCATATCTGAAATTTTCGATGCGATTTCTGCTGCTTCGCGGTCAACGCTTACGATGTTGTTGCCGAATTTAGGACATGAAAGAAGATATTCACGTAAATCTTCTTCGCCTTCAAAATTATTTCTCAATGCATTAAGAAGTCTTTCTGCATCGTCGGGATAATCCTTAAGGAAACAGTCAATAGCAATAAATGAATCAGCAATAATTGAAAGACCGTGAATAAGACAACCGCTTCCGTTATATTTTGTACCCTGTTCTTCTGTATCACGCATATCAATGCCTGATTCCATACCGCCCATAAATACGCTTAAGAAAGGTACAGGCAGATGTGAAATTGCTATTGAAGCACCGTTAGCGGCATCGCACATTTTGTCTGCAAAATAATCTGCATTTTTATAGAATTCTTCGCGGATATTCTCGAGAAGTTTTTTCGCATCTGTTTCGGTTGTTACTGAACCAATTTTCTTGCCTGTGATTGTTGAACAGCCATTGTTTAAAATAAGTTCAAGAATTTTAGGAAGATTGAACCATGAGTTTGTTGTGTTGCCGTTATCTTTACCCATAATAAGAGGTTCCTGACAACCTGCAACTGAATAGTTTTCAAGGTCGCATTTATCCTTGCCTGCATTTTTAAGCACTGCAAAAAGTGCATCGTCATTGAAAAGTGACGGAGTAAGCACACCGGGAGTAAAGAAGAATTTACCCATTTCACGGTACATTTCTTTCGGTGTGTTTTTATGTAATTTTGCAGAAAGGATAGGCTGAGGTAAGTTCATATCGTAGTATGCATCCATCAGCGCATATGATGTTTCGTTTGTAAGGTCTTTTCCGTCGTTTGACTTACCGCCTACAAGAACGCTCTGTGAAATCGCCCAGCTTCTGTCTGCAACGTTGAAGAAAACAAGGAAGTGTTTGAGAAGCTCTGCAGTTGTTTTTCTGTCTTCACCGCTCATAAGTCTGTAGGGTTCAAAAATTCTGTCTGCATTACCTACAGAGAAAGCAAAGGGATTGGGAGCCTGTTCAAGGCACATAACCTGCCACAGAAGCATAAATGACTGAATTGCTTCGTACAGACTTTCTGCTCCTTTTGCCGGCACTTTCCTGAGTGTTTTTGCAAGAAGTTCAAGCTGAAGTTTTCTTTCACCTTCTGCTTCTGATGCTTTAGTTTCTGCAATTTCAGCATATCTTTCTGCAAGACGCTTTGTACTTTTTAATGTAATTGCAAAAGCTTCGTAATTTGTTTTCTTTTTCTCATTTGTTGCTGACTGAATTTTCTCTTCAACATCAGCAATAATTTTATCAAGACCGAATTTGAGTGCAGGCTTGAAATCAGGAATAAGATGACCTGTAACCTGCTCAACGAAAAATGCTACTTCTCCCGTGTAATCTTCGTATTTATCATACATCTCCATAAGAGTTTTTACGTAGTCCGTTTTCTTTGTAAATTCTCTTACTGCGTCGATTCTTTCTTTCGGAAATTCTTCGTTAGGTTCAATATCATCATAAACAGCAGTAGGGTCACAGTAACCTGAAAAAGTTTCAACTCTGAAAGCAGGGTTTATAAGAGCATAGCTTCTTGCAAAAGCATCTCTCTGTGTGCCTGCAAAAACAGCATTATCGCTGATTGAAAGGGGAAGTCTTTCAATAATTGCTTCAAGCTCTTTTGCAGCCCTCATTTCCTTATCGAGAGAAGCAAATTCTTCAGCATGAATAAATGCAGTTTCTCTTGCGATAAGCCAACCGTCAAGACGCATAAGGCTTCTTTCTTCTTTAAAAAGAGCCTTTGCTTTTTCAGTGATTTCATCCTGTTTGTAAATTTCGTTGATTTTCATAATTTATCACCTTATGTCTTTATTATAGATACGCCATTCTTTTTCAGAATGTCTGTAAAATCTTTATATTCTTCGTCAGTCACATTGCCTGATTCCATTTTGTATTCCATATTACATTGAAGCCATTTGTCTTTTCCGTATTCATGATACCGCAAAACTTCAACGTCAATTTTTTCATTACCGAAAGATTTAATTAACTCTGCAAATTTCAGTGCATCTTCTTTTGAAGAATTAAAATTACCGATAAGAGGAATATGTATTAAAAGCTGATTTCTTTTTTTTGCAACTTCTCTGATATTTTTTATTGTTCTTTCGTTTGACGAACCGATTGTATCTTTATGTTTTTCAGAATCATAATGCTTCAGATCCACAATCATATAATCAATCAGGTCTGACAACTCACAGAATTTTATATGGGATGCGTTTGATTCAATTGCAGTATTTATTCCTGAATTCTTACACTTTTCAAGAAGAATTTTCAGTGCGTCAAACTGCACTGTAGGCTCGCCGCCCGTAAAAGTAACTCCCCCGCCTGAAAACATCATCATTTTCCCTGACAGAATTTCATCAAAAACTTCATCTGTATCGTACTCCGTGCAGGATAATTTTTCTTTGCCGTCAATTCTCATCAATGTACCGTCAAAAGCGATACTTTCAGGGTTTGAACACCAGGGACAAAAGAAATTACAACCTTGCAGATGATACACAAGACGGTTACCCGGACCGTCCTGAGAAAAATTGAAACCCTTATGTAAAATTCTGATTTTCATAAAATCACCATAATAACCTATTATCAGTTTAAATTATATCACAAGTTATTATTATTGTCTATAAATAACTATTAAAAATAATTTATTTTCATATAACTGTATGTTGATTTTGCACATAAAAGTGTGTTATGATATATTAGTATAAAATTTGTTTTTGAGGAGTTGATATATATGAAATATGCTGTAATTCTTTACGACGGAATGGCAGACCTGCCCGTCGAAGAATTAGGTAACAAAACACCTATGCAGGCGGCAAACAAGCCTGTTTTTGATTCGCTTGCAAAAAGAGGTGAAATAGGTCTTGTGAGAACAGTTGCAGAAGGTCTGAAACCCGGTAGCGACGTTGCAAACTTAAGTGTGCTCGGTTATGACCCGAAAAAATATTATACAGGACGTTCTCCCCTTGAGGCAGTAAGCATCGGAGTTAAAATGCTCGACGATGACATTGCGTTGAGATGCAACCTTGTATCTCTTTCTGATGAAGAAAAATACGAAGACAAAACAATGGTTGACTATTCCGGCGGAGATATCTCCACTCCTGAAGCTGAAGAAATTATCAAATCAGTTGAAGAACATTTCGGCAACGATATTTTTAAATTCTATGCAGGTGTTCAGTACAGACATTGCCTTATCTGGCACAAAGGCACAGTTGATTTAGGCAATATGACTCCGCCTCACGATATTTCAGGTCAGGTTGTAGGAGAATATCTTTCAACAAGTGAAAATGCAAAAGACCTTATCAGGATGATGAAAGAAAGTTACGATTTTCTTATGAAGCATCCCGTAAACATAAAGAGAATGTCGGAAGGTAAACTTCCTGCAAACTCAATCTGGCTCTGGGGCGAAGGAAAGAAACCCATGCTTTCATCCTTTGAAGAAGCTTACGGACTTAAGGGAAGCATTATTTCTGCTGTTGACCTGCTCAAAGGTATCGGACAGTGTGCAGGAATGAAAACACCCGATGTACCCGGCTCAACAGGTTACATAGACACAAATTTTGAAGGCAAAGCAAAGCAGGCAGTTGAAGACCTGAATTCAGGCTGTGATTTTGTTTATGTTCATTTTGAAGCACCTGACGAATGCGGTCACAGAAGAGAAGCAAAAAACAAAGTCCGTTCAATAGAACTTATAGATGAAAAAGTTTTGCCGATAATAATAGAAGGTCTTGAGAAATTTGATGATTACAAAATCCTTATTCTTCCCGACCATCCCACGCCCATCAAAACAGCAACACATTCATCTGACCCCGTACCTTATATGATTTATCATAAAAAAGGCGAAAAAGAAAACGCATACGATTCAATCAATGAAGAAACAGCAAAAGAGACAGGCAACTTCATTGAATTCGGACCTGATGTAATGAAAAAATTCCTTGAAAAATAAATAACAGAAAGAAGAATCACAATGAAAATCAACACAAAATGCCTGCATGCAGGTTATACTCCGAAAAACGGCGAACCCAGAGTTCTTCCCATAACACAGAGCACTACTTTCAAATATGAAAGCAGCGAAGAAATGGGTAAGCTTTTTGACCTTGAAGCAGAAGGTTATTTCTACACAAGACTTCAGAACCCCACAAACGATGCAGTTGCGGCAAAAATCGCAGCTCTTGAAGGCGGCGTTGCTGCAGTTCTTACTTCATCAGGTCAGGCAGCATCATTCTATTCGGTTTTCAACATCTGCCATGCCGGTGATCACGTTGTTGCATCAGCCGCAATTTACGGCGGTACATTCAACCTTTTCTCAGTTACAATGAAAAAACTCGGCATTGACTTTACTTTTGTAAACCCCGATTCAACAGAAGAAGAACTGAATGCCGCATTCAGAGAAAACACAAAAGTTGTTTTTGCCGAAACTCTTTCAAACCCCTCACTTAATGTGCTTGATATCGAGCTTTTCGCAAAAGTTGCTCATGCTCACGGTGTACCGCTTATTGTTGACAATACTTTCCCCACACCTATCAACTGCAGACCTTTTGAATTCGGTGCAGATATTGTTACACACTCAACAACAAAATATATGGACGGCCACGCAACACAGGTAGGCGGTGTAATTGTTGACAGCGGTAACTTCGACTGGAACGCATCTGACAAATATCCCGGACTTACAACTCCCGATGAATCATATCACGGAGTTATTTACACAGAACGTTTCGGCAAAGGTGCTTATATCACAAAATGCGTTACACAGCTTATGAGAGATTTGGGTTCAATCCCCTCTCCCCACAACGCATTCCTTCTTAACCTCGGTCTTGAAACACTTTTCCTTCGTGTGCCGAGACACTGCGAAAACGCTCTTAAAGTTGCAAAATTCCTTGAATCAAATGAAAATGTTACATGGGTAAATTATCCCGGACTTGAAGGCAACAAATATTACAGCCTTGCACAGAAATATATGCCCGACGGCACAAGCGGCGTTGTTTCTTTCGGCATCAGAGGCGGAAGAGAAGCCGCAACAAAATTCATGGATGCTTTAGAACTTGCAACAATCGCAACTCACGTTGCAGACTGCAGAACATGCGTGCTTCATCCCGCAAGCACAACTCACAGACAGCTCTCTTCTCAGCAGCTTGAAGAAGCAGGCGTAGCAGAAGACCTTATCAGATTCTCTGTAGGCCTTGAAGATGCAGATGATATCATCGCTGACATTGCACAGGCAATCGAAAAATCAAAACAATAATATTGACTTTTCGGATTTTAGTTGTATAATGTAAATGTATGGTATATTAATTTCATAAAAAGGAGAAATCGATATGAAAAAAGCTCTTAAAATTATTGGTGCTATCGTTGCTGTTGCAGGCGTAGTTGCTGCAGCGTATTATCTCATTACAAAATATTTCTGCAAAAAAGATAACTGCACTTGTGAAGAAACAGAAGATATTTGTTGCTTTGATGAAAACGATGAAATCTGCGACTGTGCAAATTGTGTTCAGGACGAAGAAACAGTTGAAATCGAAGAAGACAAACCTGCAGAAGAATAATTTTCAGCAAAAATCCCCATTGTTAAAATCAAAGATTTTCCCACCTCCCCTTGTATTTCTAAGGGGAGGTTTTTTTGCTATCACTGATGTCAGTTTTATAACAATAATTAAGCATTGTGCCCATAACAAGTTTTTCAGAACTCATACAAATTACAATTCAAACAAAAAACCGACAGATTTTAAATTATCTGTCGGTGTAATTTTTATTTATTAAGTTCTTTGATATATCTTTCCAGTGCATCGTCCTGTGAGGGAAGAAGTGAAAATCCGTTGTCTGTAAGACATTTTTTTGAAAGCCTTGAGTTTAACGGTCTTTTTGCTTTCACAGGATATTCTGATGTGGGGATATAATTTATCTTTGTAGAAAAGCCTGATTTTTTCATTATGCTTTCGGCAAATTCAGCCCAGCTCATAAACCCTTCGTTTGTTGCGTGGTAAATGCCGTATTTTTCAGTTTTAATCATTTCTACAAGCAGTTTTGCAAGGTCGCGCGTATATGTAGGTGAGCCTATCTGGTCTGCAACAACATTCAACTCATCTCTTGTTTCAGCTAAACGACGCATTGTTTTCACAAAGTTATTGCCGTTTATGCCGTAAACCCATGAGGTTCTCACGATAAATGTTCTTGAGCAGTTTTCAAGGGCATTTTTTTCGCCCTCAAGCTTTGTTTTACCGTAAACATTCTGCGGATTTTTTTCATCCTCAGGCTCGTAAGGCTTTTCACCGTCACCGCCGAAAACATAATCAGTGCTGATATATATCATTTTTGCGCCGATTTTTTCGCAAGCCTCTGCTATATAAAGGCTTCCGTCCGCATTGATTTTTCTGCAAAGCTCTTCTTCATCCTCTGCTTTATCAACTGCAGTATATGCCGCACAATGAATTACACTGTCAGGTTTATTTTCAATAATAAAACCTTCAGTTGCATCTTTATCGGTAAGGTCAAAATCTTCCCTGTCGCAACCGATATATTCAATGCTATGTTTTTTGAGTTCTTCTGTTACATCGTGACCCAGTTGCCCGTTGACTCCTGTTACAAGAATTTTCATGTCAGACTTTCAGCCCTTTCATAGAAAAATCTCACGTCACTGTCACAGAGTTTTGGTGCTTTTATGTCCTTTTCACTTAAAATCGGATTTTCAACGCCCCAATCTATGTTGAAAATTTCATCACAGAAGCAAACACTTCTGTCGTTTTCAGGTGAATAATAATCATCAACTTTGTAAGAAAATTCCACATCATCAGTAAGAGTTACAAAGCCATGTAAAAAACCTTTCGGAACAAAAAGCTGTTTTTTGTTTTCTTCAGAAAGCTCAACTGCAATCCATTTAAGGTAGCTGGGTGAGCCCTCTCTTATATCAACAATAACATCAAGCACCGCACCTTTTATGCATGTTACAAGCTTTGCCTGACATTTAGGGTTGGTCTGGCAGTGAAGACCGCGTAAAGTACCTTTTTTCTGTGAAAAAGAACGGTTATCCTGCACAAAATCTATATCAATCCCTGCCTCAACAAAAGCGTTTTTATTATAGCTTTCCATAAACCATCCGCGATGGTCGCCAAAAATTTTCGGCTCAATAATAAACGCATCTGCAAGAGAAGTTTTAATAATATTCATCTTTAAATTCCTTTCAGACTGTCAGCTTTTATTTGCCGTGAGATTCGTCCTCACGTCCCCAATGAGGACGCTGACCGGGCTTATCGGCATAGAGAATCTTACCTTCTGCAACTCTCATAAGATGCTGACCGTAAGAGGATTTTCCGTATTTTTTTGCTGATTCAATAAGTTTTGCTTTTGTAATCCAATGCATGTTATATGCGATTTCTTCAGGCGCTGAAATTTTGATACCCTGAAGAGTTTCGATAGTTTTAATAAAATTACCTGCATCCATAAGCGAATCAACAGTACCTGTATCAAGCCACGCAAAGCCTCTGCCCATAGTTTTTACTTCGAGAGTACCTGCTTCAAGATACATTCTGTTGATATCAGTTATTTCATATTCGCCTCTTGCACTTTTTTCAAGGCCTTTGGCATATTCAACAACCTTGTTATCGTAAAAATAAAGTCCTGTTACCGCATAATTTGATTTCGGGTTCTGCGGTTTTTCTTCAATAGAAACAGCATGTCCGTCTTTATCAAACTCAACAACACCGAAAGCTCTGGGGTCTTCAACATAATATCCGAAAATTGTTGCACCCTCTTCACGCTTTGCAGCCTGACGAAGAATGTGACCGAGACCGCTGCCGTAGAAAATGTTATCACCGAGAACCATTGCAACTTTGTCTTTGCCGATAAACTTTTCACCTATAACAAATGCTTGTGCAAGACCTTCGGGTTTTTCCTGAACTGCGTAGGAAAGCTTAAGGCCGAACTGCTTGCCGTCACCTAAAAGATGTTCAAATTTGGGAGTGTCTTCTATTGTGGAGATAATAAGAATTTCTCTGATACCCGCCAGCATAAGAACTGAAAGCGGATAATATATCATCGGTTTATCATAAACCGGTAAAAGCTGTTTACTGGTAACCATAGTCAGGGGGTAGAGTCTTGTGCCTGAACCGCCTGCAAGAATAATACCTTTCACCTAAACACGCTCCTTTCTTTTATCGTCTGCACACACAGACACATATATTATAAAACTTTTTTTCAATTTCGTCAAATTTTTCTTTAATATTTTTTAATAATTTTAGCATTTTATAAAAAATGTATCAGTAAAACGACATTAAATGCTTATTCGAACACGCCTGTCAGATAAATTCTCACATTATACAAAATGGTTGCAAAGAATGCTCTTATCTGTGCTCCGAATGAATCGTCTGTTTCGCCTGCTGCTATATCGGCCTTTAATTTTTCATACAGACTATCTGTTTTGGTGGTAATTTCAAAAGTCAGTGTTTCCGTTGCAAAAGTATCTTCCGTTGCAGGCTTAAAAATACTGAAAACATAATTTTCACCGGGTGTAAGGTTAATAAATACACCTGTAAGGAAAGCATCAGATTTATCGCTGACGTACAGAAGTTCCATGTCGTAGGGGAAAACAACTTTTGTTTTCTTTACTTTGACCGGATATATCTCAGTGGAAAATTCAGGTCTTTCCGGAATTACCCATTCTACGATTTCAGAGGCAAAAAGTCCGTTTTCAGCTTTTCTGTACAGGTACATCGTTTTTCCGGGGAAAACGGGAATATAATCTTTTTCTACAGAATTTTCTTCGCAGAAATCTTCTTCCTGACTGAATTTATAATATACTCTCTGTCCGTATTTTTCAATTGACGTTTCATTAACAAAATCAATCTGCGGCTCAGGCAGAGAAACTCTGCCCGGCAGGGAAGTAATGAAAGTTTCATTATTTATGCTGACAATAAAAGTCATTGCAGAAGCGGAATCGATCCACTCTGTCACACTCTGCCCGCTTTTTACGGCTTTATAATACTTTGTTTTTACAATTACTTTACTTTCGTCAAAAATTATCGTTTCATTTTCAAAATCATATGAAATCGGATTTATATAAACAGCAATCGTGTAGGTATCATCTTTTAATCCGTCTCCGCTTACCTTTACCTCAATTGTGTTTTTTGTATATTCCTTCAGAGCTACCTCTGCCGTTTCACCGCTTTGCACGTTTTCGCCGTTAATTGAAATATTATACATTGATGTGGCGGTAACGCCAACTGATGTGCAGTTATTATCAAGCACTATTGATTCCGGCCACGGTGTTGATAAATCAATTTTAAATTTCTCTTCACCTGCTGAAACAGTAAGGTCTGACAGCATGGTTTTAGCCTGAGAATATTCTCTTGAATACACTTGTCCGAAAACACCGTCACGTACAGCTACCGCCTTGACTGTCATTGCATCTTCAAGAACTATCGGGCCGGTATACAGTTTTCCGTTTGTTATCGGGTCGCTCAAATCGGTTGTGTAATAGATTTCTTCGGCACTCAAACTGGATAATTCCAGATTTTCAGCCAACGACACTTCTCCATCATCAAGAGAGAATTTAACATACATATCCCTGCTTGTAAAAGCCTTGATAGTGAAATTACCAAGACGCATATACGTGCCGCTGTCTGAGCCCTTTATAACCTTTTTATGAATATCTTCCCATGATTCGCCGTCCATGCTGACAAAGCTTTCGCCCGCTTTGCTGACATTCTGTGACGTCTGCACTCTGTAATCCATATAAATTGCTTCAACATGGGCTGTCAGAGTCTGTGTGGGATTTTTAAGATACACCACAACGCTGAATTTTTCTCCCTTTGTAAGAGATACTCCTTCAGCTAAATTTTCAGTATAATACCCGGGAAGAGATTTTATTCCGTTTAAAGTCTGCACAAGTTCACCCGAAACAGGGTCATTATCATCTGTCAGGGATTTGTAAATTTCAACCGTGTATTCCGTTTTGACATCGGTAGTATAGAAAGAAACTGCCTCAAGAACTTCATCACGTGAGCTTGTAAACACATTCGCCATGTGAATTTCAGTGGAATCCTCAAAACCTACAGGAGAATACTGGATACTTTCGTCATGGGAATATATATTTTCATAATTTTTGTTGCTTTCATACTTATAAATACCTACATAGTCAATCGTCACATCTTCATACGACAACCAGAAGCATCCGTCAGAACCCCATTCTTCACCCCAGCTGTTCTGTATAAGCCATGCGCCGTCGTTATCTATGTATTCGGAATTGAGGAAATTTTCTTTTGAAAAATTATCATCCCAGCCGACTATCGTTACTGCATGGTCGGTGTGGTCACCTTCATAATTATACCAGGCATTTGTTTCTTCGTTATAGCATGTTTTTCTTCCTGAGGCAAAATATGCAATATCTACTGCCTGCTTGTTTTTATACATCTCGTTTTTCACCTGTTCAACAAGTGTCCGGCGTGCAGCTTTCTGTTCTGCTTCGTCCTCATATGCATATTCAGGGAAAGATATAACGTTCTGAAGATGGAACAAAGAATCATATCTGTGTTCTTCTGATATTTCCGCATTTGAATACGGAAAATCAGATTCGTAAACGGGGCCGTACCAGTTTGCAAGGGAATTCATTGCAGTAAAATCAAAACCGCCGTTGTTGAACGGGTTATAATTGTCAAAAATATATCTGAAAGCTCTTTTCTGATTATCCGATGAATAAGAGAAATATGACAAATGAGATTCCGACAAATTGATATCAGAATAACGCTTCATCAGTTCTGTTTCGCTTGATGTGAGAGCTGAAAAAGCCCAACATGTACCGAACTTTCCCTGATTGCCTACATTCGTTTTTAAACCTTCCTTTGCAAGAAAAAAGTTTTCAGGAAGATTCGGTGATTTATTCGCAAAAGGTTTCTGCGGTAATTCCGAAGTGTAGGAAGAAGAAATTCTTCCGCCGTTGTTGAGCACTTCCAGCTGTTCCTCGGTAAGCGGTGCAAAAGTAAGATTACCTATATTTGTTTTTGCAAAAGAAGTCACAGCAAACGTACTGAATGCCATGACCGCCGCCATTAAAAATGATAATACTTTCTTTTTCATCACACTCACCTGCTTTTCTTTATTTCAGATATTCATCCATCATCAACGCCGCCTGCCTTACGATTTCCTCACAAGGACGTGTCTTTTTATAATGCTCTGTTCTTTTTTCGGGAACATGGCTTTCTGACGGTCCCGGTATCCCCAGAAGCTCACGGCAAATAAACGAACCGCCGTTTCTTTTTTCAAATTCTTCTTTTAAAACTCTTATTTCTTTATATGCATCAGTTTTTGCCTGTGCTGCGTTCTTCAGGTCGCTTTCATTTGCAAGACCTGCAAGCATAGTGCACGCACTGAAAGCTCCGCAGACTTCCCTGAGTCTTCCGAAACCTCCGCCGAAGCCTAAAGAAATTCTCATCGCTGTATCGTCATCAATATCAAACTTATCCGCAAAGGCACAAAAAACTGCCTGTGAACAGTTATACCCTTTTGCAAAAAGCTCTACCGCCTTTTCTACTCTGTTTTCCATTTCAAACCACTTCCTTAATTTCTGCATTTTTTCTTATTTCAGTTATAAAAGCTTCATATTTTTCCGTTTTGAGCTTATCTTTAGCCAGATTCTCATAATCCTGCTGAAGAATATCACCGTCATTCTGCTTTTCTATTTCGTTTATTTTTTTCTCTATTTCGCTGTCTGTCGGTTTCAATTTATCTTCTGCGTAAATATTTTTAAGCTCCATCACGCCTGTCTGCAGATAATATGTATAAAACTGCGACATTTTAATTGATTTAAGTCCGACAACACCTTCTTTTCCGGCGTTTGCCTTATTGAAATCTTCAGCTTTTTTATAAAGGCCTTCGTAAGTTATATCTTCAAAAATGCCTTCCTCTTTCATCAGAACAAACTGTATTTTCGCCATAATACTTTCTTCAAGTGCTTTTTCTTCAAGCGCTTCTTCGGGAGTTTTACCGTCAAATTCAGTCTGCCAGAAATCTGACGTGTATTCTACGCTGTATTTTTCAATGTAATCGTTAATCAGCTCTGCTTTGAATTTACCTTTGAAATAATCTATTTCTGCCTGAGTTACAATTTCACCGTTTACCGTAACCACAGCAACCGGTTTATTTTCAGTTTCTTTTGTGCATGAAACCAGCATAATCAGCATAACACAGACCATTATAAAAGATAAAGCTTTCTTCAAAACCACACCTCTTTTCATTTGCCGTGAAATTAATTATACATAAGATTATAATAAAAATCAATATATTAAGATTATATAAAAAAACAATATATTAAGTTGACAACCAACAACTGTAAGTATATAATTATTACATTAAAAAAGGAAAAGGAGAATTCAAAATGAAAAAATTCTTATCAATCATCCTCGCATTAGTTCTCTGCTTCGGCACAATGAGCGTTATGGGCGTTTCAGCAGGCGCAGCAGATGTAGCTGACAAAACACTCAAGTTCAAAGGCGACGGCGAATTCAAAATCATGCAGCTCGCTGACCTTCAGGACACTTCTTATGCAACACCCGCAACATATGATTACATCAGAGCGCTTGTAGCAGAAGAAGACCCTGACCTTATCGTGCTTACAGGCGATAACATCTCAGCCGGCACAGGCGATGCTCTTACAGAAGATGTTGCAAGATGGCAGGTTAAAAAAGCTATTGACAACACAATGTCTGTTTTTGAAGAACTCAACATTCCCGTTGCAGTAGTTTTCGGCAACCACGATGGTGAAGCTCTTATTTCAAAAGAAGAACAGATGGCTATGTATCAGACATATGGCTGCTGCGTAGGTTTTGACGAAGGCGACAGCCTCTATGGTTGCGGCACATATAACCTTCCTATCTATTCATCTGACGGAGAAAAAATCGCTTACAATCTCTGGATGTTTGACTCAAACATGTATGACGACGTAAACGGCGGATACGATTATGTTCACGAAGATCAGATTGACTGGTATGTAAACAAATCAAACGAACTCAAAGCTCAGAATGGCGGAAAAGTTGTGCCTTCAATGGTTTTCCAGCACATCATCGTTAACGAAATTTATGATGCACTTGCTGAAGTACCTGCCGGTTCTGACAATGCAATCCAGTATGGCGACAAATGGCTTGGTCTTCCCGCAGGTGTGGATGGTTTCTTAAGAGAAAATCCCTGCCCCGGCACACAGGATTCACTCCAGTTTGAAAAAATGGTAGAACAGGGCGACGTTAAAGCAATGTTCTTCGGCCATGACCACGTAAACTCATTTGTAGTTCCCTATCAGGGCATTGACATTGTAAACACTCCCACATCAGGTTTTGGTTCATACGGCAACAAAGAATCACGCGGTGTGAGAATCATCACAATCAATGAAAAAGACACATCAAAATACGAAACAAAAGTTATAAACTATTTTGAAAAATTCGCTGTTGATAACGCTTCAGAATGTCGTTACCTCATGAGTGAAGGTGATGTATGGAATGCAATCCGTTATCTGTTCCTTTCTTCAGAACTCGGCATTCCTTTCTACAAAGCATTCTATGAAATCCTTTGCCTTATTTTCTGATTAAAATAAGAATCAGGAGACTAATACAATGATTAAAAAAATAATATCAGTTTTCCTCGTTGCTGTTATCGCACTTTCAATGTTTTCCGTTTGCTCAGGTGCAGTAACGGAAAGCACTGCAAAGTTGCAGTTCAACAAAGACGGCACTTTCAAAATTATGCTTGTTGCTGATATACAGGATGATCATCATCTGATACCTGCAACTCTTGAATATTTTGAAATGGCAATGGAATCAGAAAAGCCTGACCTTATTGTGCTTCTGGGCGATAATATCAGCGGTGTTCCCAGTGATTTCAAAAACATTGAAACAGCACGTAAAAATACTGCAAAGGCTATTGACTGCTATATGTCTTTCTTTGAAGAAAAAGGTGTTCCTGTTGCTATGGTTTTCGGCAACCACGATACTGAAAACGAAGTTACAAAAGAAGAACAGATGCAGATGTATATGTCTTATGACTGTTGCCTTGCAATTGATGAAGGCGACGAAGTTTCAGGCTGTGGTACATATAATGTTCCTGTGCTTTCTTCAGACGGCACAAAAACTGCCTTCAACCTCTGGTTCTTTGATTCCGCTCTTCACGATGCAGAAAAAGGAATTTCTGACAATATCCAGCAGGACCAGATTGACTGGTATATCAGCGAATCAGAAAGACTGAAAAAAGAAAACGGCGGAAAGCCTGTAGATTCTTTTGCTTTCCAGCACATCGTTCCGAAAGAAGTTCTCGAAGCAGAATTTCTCAGTGGCGAAACCAACGAGCCTCCCAGCCCTTCTTCGGGTGAATCACTTCAGGTGCCTGCTATGTTGGCTCAGGGCGATGTAAGAGCAATTTTCTTCGGCCATGACCATGTAAACACATATATAGCTGATTACAAAGGAATTCATCTCGTAAATGCGCCTACATCAGGCTTCGGCTCTTACGGCGATTATAACAGAGGGCTGAGATTCGTTACAATAAACGAAAAAGACACTTCAACCTACGAAACTTATATTATCAACTATTTTGAAGCTTATTGCACAGACGATTTTTCACGTTGCAGATATTATGTAAACTCAAGCATTTCACCTATACTGAATTGCTTGAAATATCTTTTCCTTGCACCGTTTAACGGAGTATCACCCTTTACTGCAATATACGAAATTTTCTGTATGGTATCATAAAACCAAGGGAGGGAATACCCCGATGAAAAAAATACTTGCACTTGTCCTTGCTGTTGTTTTATGTTTCAGCACCGCAGTTATTTCACCTTACGCTGAAGAAACTGCAGACACCTCAGCAGAAACAACCCTTAAATTCAATGAGGACGGCACTTTTAAAATTATTCAGGTTGCAGATTTGCAGGATAACACAAATCCGGTGAAGAAAACACTTGAATACATAAAAGAAGTTGCAGCAGATGAAAAGCCTGACTTATTTGTACTTACAGGCGATAACATTTCAGATTCAGTTGCAAGAGGTTATACCAAAGCAAATTCTGTAAAACGCGTCAGAAAAGCAATTGATGGCTTCATGTCAACTTTTGAAGAAATCGGTGTTCCCGTTGCTGTTGTTTTCGGCAACCACGATGCAGAAGGTCGCGTTTCAAAAGAAGAACAGATGGCAATTTACAATGAATATGATTGTTGTATTGCAATAGATGAAGGCGAAAAGCTTTACGGTTGCGGTACATATAATCTGCCTGTTTATTCATCAGACGGTAAAAGAATCGCATACAACCTCTGGTTGTTCGACTCAAATATGTATGATGATATAAACGGTGGTTATGACCATGTTCACGAAGACCAGATTGAATGGTATGTAAACACATCAAATGAACTTAAAGCACAGAATAACGGAAAAGCCGTTCCTTCTCTGGCTTTCCAGCACATTATCGTAAATGAGATCTTCGATGTACTTGTTCAGGTTGACAAGGGAACTGCCGGCGCTGTCAAAGGAGATGACAAACTTTATTACGCTCTTCCCGAAAACGCAAAGGGTGAACTTCTTGAAATACCTTGCCCGGGCGAAATTGATTCTCTTCAATTTGAGAAAATGGTTGAGCTGGGCGATGTTAAAGCAATTTTCAGTGGCCACGACCACGAAAACAGCTTTGAAGTTTCATATAATGGTATTGATATCATAAACACACCTACCTCCGGTTTCGGTGCATACGGCGGTGATAACAGAGGCGTCAGAGTAATTACACTCGATGAAAAAGATACTTCTGTTTATGAAACTGAACTTATTACATATCTCAATAATTACTGCACAGAACCCTTTGAAATTTTTCTTTTCCACGTTCAGGGAGTAAAATATATCTGGGATATGTTCCTTATGGGACTTACAATGCCCATAAAATTTATTACAAATTTATTTGCATAACAAAAGCAGCCGGAGCACAAGACTCCGGCTTTTAATAAGAGGTGTACTCTGATTGAAACGCGAAAACAAACAAGCATTTAAAAAAGGTGTCAGAAACGGCATCCCCATTGCTCTGGGTTATTTTGCTGTGGCATTCACGTTAGGAATTGCTGCCGCAAACGCAGGTCTTACCGCTTTTCAGGCAACACTTGCAAGTATCACGAACAACGCATCGGCCGGCGAATACGCCGGCTTTGCAGTTATAGCAGAAAGCTCGGGCTATCTTACAATGATGGTAATGCAGATAGTTGCCAACGCACGATATCTGCTTATGAGCTTTGCAATGAGTCAGAAAATTCCCCAGGATATGAAGCTGCATCACAGGCTTCTTGTGGCCTTCGACTTAACCGACGAAATTTTCGGCATTTCTATTGCCGAACCGGGTAAACTTAATCCGTATTTTTCATACGGTGCTTTTTCAGTTGCCATCCCCGGATGGGCTACCGGCACTTGTCTTGGCGTTATAATGGGCAACGTTTTACCTGCAAATATTGTAAGCGCCCTGAGCGTTGGACTTTTCGGTATGTTTATTGCCATTGTAGTGCCACCTGCAAAGCAGAATAAAGTCCTTCTGGGAATTGTTCTGTTTTCTATGGCATTAAGCTTTGCGTTTTATAAAATACCTGTTTTCGATGCAATTTCGTCAGGAACAAAAACAATTATTCTCACAGTTGTAATTGCTCTTTTAGCTGCAATTTTCTTCCCTGTAAAGGAAGATGAAAGCGTAAAGGAGGATGAAAACAATGAGTAATAATGTGTATATTTACATCGGCATAATGGCACTTGTAACATATCTTATGAGAGTGCTTCCCATGACGATTTTCAGAAAAGAAATCAAGAACAAAACAATACGTTCATTCCTCTACTATGTACCCTACGTCACTCTGACAGTAATGACCTTCCCTGCAATATTAGAAGCAACAGGAAGTGTGTGGTCAGGGCTTGCAGCACTCGTAATCGGTGTACTCATCGCATGGAAAGGAGGAAGCCTGCTGATTGTTTCAGTTGCTTCCTGCGCAGTTGTTTTCCTGCTTGAAATGTTTATAATCTGATTATATTGTATAATACAGCTAAATGCTCCCCTTAACAGAAGGGGAGCATTTTATTTCTATGTGTTATCTTTTTTTATACATAACAAGTTCTGCATCCTTGCCATTTTCGCCATATGTACAAACCAACAGAAAATCCGGTCCTGCAATAATACCGTAACATCTGTCTGAACCGAATTCGCATTCAAGCTGATTACCAAGATAAATATTGTCATCATCTAAAAATTTTACTTTTTCGCCGCTCGGCAGTATATATTCTAAATTAACAAAGCTTCCCGCAAGAGGATTCAGTTTTTCTACCTTCGGCATTCCCGGAATTTTCAAATCATTAAATTCATCAGCAATTTTCTCTTTAAACTGACAGAAATTTTCTTCACCGCCCGTTTTTATATACTGTGCAATAAAACACTGTTTTCCGAACGGACAGCCGTTTGTATCAGCACATCCGTTGCATCTGTCCTTCATAAAACAATCTTCACAGTTTGCTTTGCAAATTGACTTACTCATAAATATCAACTCCTTATATATTTAATACACCAAAAACAATAAAAAAACAAGACTTGAAATTTTTATGATTCTGTGGTAATAGAACACAAGGAACCTCTAAATTCAAGTCTTGATTTTTGTTATGGCTGTTCAAACAAGGGGATACTTTCTTCTTCGTGCTCCCAGAACATAAAGTTGTTATGCTCTACATATACGCAACGGAAACCGTAAATTGCAGATGCGCTGAATGCAGGTACATAAAGAAGGCCTCTCATACCTCTGAAAACAGGTGCATCAAGCTTAATTTCTTCGCCTTTATCTGTAACTGCAATGTCACTGCCTTCTGTGAAAGTAACTTTCTTTCCGTAAATTCCGAGAGTCATTTTGCCTTCTGTTTTTTCAACAAAAGCACCCACACTCTGGAAAACAACTGAAAGCGGTGCATGCCATATCCCGTCTTTCTTAACGGGGAATGCATCAACTCCGCCAAGACCTGCAAGCATACCCTTGAACACCATTCTCGGGTGTCTTTCAAGGTAAACCGGAGGCATTGCGTAGGGACGAATTTCATCTTTTTCTTTATCAATAATAACCCGGTCAATAATATCCGCTTCAATATCATCTCCAAGGCTGAGATAAGATGTTATTTTCATTTTCTTTCCGTCAACTTCAAAAAGAGCAAAAGACCGGCGTCCTTCTATTTCCTGAGGATAGAATGCTGCATGGAAAATACTCTGCTGTGAGTTGCATCCGGGAGCACCGCCGCCTGCATTTGAAAGCATATAGTGGATAGTACCCTGTGACGGTTTTGAATAAATTGCATCATTTTTAATGGGGAAGCTTCTTGAGAAATTATGCTCGTGACCTGCAAGCATAATATCGCACATATCAACGCCTTCTCTCATCCAGGGAAAAGCATCAAAGTTGTGACCTGCAGGGTTTGAATAATAAATTGGGAAATGGTATGTACCGATTTTCCATGTTTTGTCGCTCTGTGACAAATCTTCTTTAATCCATTCACCTACTTCGTCAGGACCGTTGATACCCATAACACATACGTGCACATTACCGTAGTCAAAAGAATAGTTTTCTGTTTTCCATATTCCGGGTCCGTTATCGGGATATGCCATTTTAAACTGTGTGTTGAAAAATTCAGCAGGCTCTGCGTAATATCTGCCTTCGCCTGTTTCGTAATCTTTGAAACCGCGGTTATCGTGGTTGCCAAGAGTCATCATCAGCGGACGGTATTCCATTATACCTTCCATACCTTTGAGTGCACCATTCCACTGCACAACGTGCTGACCGCAATCAGTGTTATCGCCACCTGTTACGATAAATTTAACTTCAGGATGTTTTCTTAAAATTTCTTTAAGAAAATCGTTGATTTTTGAATAATCCTGTTCATAGAAATTACCCTGCTGCTGGTCTGAAATTGCAATGAAAGAAAATTTTTCAAGATTTTCCTCTGCTGTGGTGAAGAAATATTCATCACTTCTGTTATTCTCATCACCGCAGGTGTAAAAATATTTTGTATCGGGTTTTAATCCGTCTGCAATTGCAGTGTGAATATAACTTTCATCTCTGTCGCTTTTAAAAACAAGATTTTCAGCATCTTTTTTTATAATGCTGTCCGTATTTTCTTCGCGGTATTCTATGTAACCTGAAGCAACAGACATATCTGTTCTCCATGTGATTGCCATCTGTTTTGTTGCATCTCCGTTAATTGAGAGCATAATATGGTCAGGCTTTTCAGTTGCATGACCTGACGGTTTTTTGTCGATTTGTGCCATTGTTTTTTCTCCTTTATATTAGTCCGTAGTTGTTTCTTCTTCAACGTCAGCTTTTTCAAAAATAAAAGCCTGAAGACGCTGTGAAGTTTCATATTTATCAATCACAAGAACTGCCGCACCGTTAATCGTCTGAGAAGAATAATTCTCATCAACGGGAATTCGCGACTGAACAATATCGTATCTCATATAAGACAGCACAGCACCCTCTGCAAGCAAAGTAAGCTCAAGGGGATTCATGTCTGTCTCAACATATTTCATTACTTCCTTCCCTGTTTCAATAAGTTCAAAAGGATTGCTCTTTTTCACGGAAGAAAGAATTGCCGTAATTACTTTTCTCTGCCTTTGTGTTCTGTAGAAATCGCTGTCCAGTTTTCTGATTCTTACATATGTCAGTGCTTCTCCGCCTGTGAGTTTTACATTTTCACCATAGTCAATGGTATACCTTGTGGTATTGTTGATAAATTCGGCTTCCCTCTGCTCAACTTCCACAGTTACGCCGCCTAAACTGTCAACAATATCTTCAAATGCGCTGAAATCAACAAGAACATAATTATCTATATCTATGCCGAAATTATGCTCAATAGTTTTCATTACCAGCTGCGGACCGCCGAAAGTACATGCCGCGTTCATCTTGTTTTCACCGTAACCCGGAATTTCAACATATGTATCACGCAGAAAAGATGTCATTTTAAGTTGACGGTTTCTTTTATCGATTGACAAAAGAATCATAGTATCGCTTCTTGAAGTATTTCCGTTCTGCTTGTCGTCAACACCCAACAGAAGAATATTTTTCACTCTGCTGTCGCTTACAAGTCCTGCTGAAGAAGATGAGCTGCTGTCTGTTTTGATATACTCGGTATTTGAAAAAACCGCACAGATATATCCCGTAATACCTGCATAAACTATAGCTGCAACAAACAACAAAGTCATAAATTTTCTGAAAAATTCGCCCTTCTTTTCTTTAGGCATTTTAGGACTCCTGCCTGAACCGCCTTTCGAATACTCGGTCGGTTGAGGATTGACTTTTCTTCCTCGTGACGAAATGCTTATATCTTCCCTGTACTGCTCATAGCTTCCGCGTTGGGGGTGGGGAGATTCTGCTTTTCTGTCAACATATATATTCTGTTGCGTTGGTCGCTGTTGTCTGACGGGAGCTTGTCCTTCTGAACGTCTCATAAGGTCGTCATAACTATAAGGATTACGCTGTGTTGTCTTTGCCGTATTCTGGTTTGTTCTGTTTCGTCTGACCGGTATATCGGAGTTTCTTTTTCCGTTATAATCTGCCAAAATCATCATCCTTGCTTCAAAATAATTAAAGACATAAATATTTTACACCAAAACGGGCTAATATGCAATAAGCAAAATTGAGGTATTTTATTGACAAAAACGGCTTTTTGTTTTAAAATTTATTTCGAGAAGGTTGGGCAGTCGCGGCTGAATTTTTTCAGACGAGGAAAGTCCGAGCCCCGCAGAGCAGGATAACGGTTAACGGCCGCCGAGGGTGACCTTAGGGAAAGTGCATAGAAATATACCGCCGTGAATTTTCACGGTAAGGGTGGGATGGTGCGGTAAGAGCGCACCGGTGTGCAGGAGACTGCACAGCCAAGTAAACCCTATCCGGAGCAACACCGACTGAGATTCCGCATTTGCTCGATGTATATCTCGACAGGTGGCTTGAGCGTTGCGGCAACGTAACGCCTAGAAAGATGATTGCCTTAAACGACAGAACTCGGCTTACAGACCTTCTCATTTTTTAAAAATCACCGGAAGGAAATTATACAATGGTAAAACACATGATTATCTGGAAGCTTAAAAGTGAAGTTTCCGACAAAGAAGCCTGTTCAAAAGAAATAAAAGAATCACTTGAAGGCCTTGTGGGAAAAATTGAAGGTCTTACTCAAATGCACATTCTGACAGAAAGTTTTCCTGCTTCTACAGGTGACATTATGATGGATTCAATTTTTGAAAATGCTGAAGCTCTCAGTAACTATCAGAAGCATCCCCTTCATGTAGAAATCGCAAACACAAAAGTAAGACCAAATGTAGATACAAGACTTTCATTTGATTACGAAGTCTGAATACACAAAAGCGCACATCAACAGTAAAAATCCGAGGTCATAAGCCTCGGATTTTCTGATTTTTAACTGAAATTTCAATAAAATGTTTTTATATATTCCTCTACATCTGCTCTTGAACCGCAGAATTTGCCGGGGGTTTCCATTTTCAACGAAACTGTTGCCGTAGCATATAAAAGAGATGACGGAATATCGTTTTTAAGTCTTTCTGTAATGTACGCGGCAAAGGTAGTATCTCCTCTTCCTGTTCTTCCGCTTAAATTTCTTGCCTTTATGGGACAGGTATAAATATTTTCACCGTCAAAAACAAGAACCTCGCTGTTATGTGTAATGAGAATTTCTTTTGCACCCCATGAATGAAGAATTTTTGCAGCTTCTGCTCTGTCACTTGTTCCTGTTAAAATTTCTGCTTCTGCAGCATCTGTTTTAAGGAAAGTGATGTAGGGCAACATTTCTTTTTTCTCTGCCCAATCTTCAAAATACATTTTTCCGCTTTCTCTGTCCACATGGCGCAGACACGCCTGAACGTCAACAGCAACCGCACCTTTTTCCGAGCATTTTTTAATCATATTGTCAGGGAAGTCACCGTAAACAAGACCTGCGAAATGATAAATTTCACCCTCAATATCATCAGGAATATCTTCCAAAGAAAAAGGTGTTCCCACAGAAAGACAGGTGCTGTCTCTGCGCTCTTTATCCGCAGTAAAATATTTATTTCTCATGGTCGATGAGTTTTCACACTCATTTACATAAATATCTTCCTTCGGCAAATTAAATTCGGATATTCTGTCAAGGTCATTTTTATTTACCTTTGTTACTGCGGCAACCTTATGCCCCGAAGCAAAAGCTGATGCACTTGAAAACAATACCGCACCGCCACAGATTTCAACTGTGTTATCTTCATGATCGATATTAAAATCCTTTGTAATATGTCCGATAATAACAGATTCGTATTTTTTCATTTTATCACTTTATCCTTGTCTGAATTATTCTTTACTGTAAATACCTTACGAGTAAGATTTTATCACAAATATATGTATTTTTCAACAGAACTGAAAAAGTAAAACCTTGCTTTTTTGCTACACATTTGATATTATAAAAATATCAATCCGATAGGAGACTCAAAAATATGGAACAGTTGAAATTCTATGTCATGGCAGACCCGCACTTTTTTGATGCATCTCTCGGTTGCAGCGGCGAAGAATACGAGAATTTTATGCATTATGAGCAGAAGTGTTTCGCCGAAACCGAAAACATAAACAAGAGTGTTTTTGAATTCCTCAAAAATGCCAATGAAGCAGATATTGTTCTCATCGCAGGAGATCTGACTTTTAACGGAGAAAAGAAGAGCCATGATAGCTTTATCAAACTTCTTTATGAACTTAAAAACAGCGGTAAAAAAATCTATGTTGTTACTGCCGACCATGATTTCAAGAATAAAAGAGAAGACACATTTGCTTTTGGTAAAAACGGAAGATATTCTCCCGAGCATACCGAAAGACGTGAGCTTTTTGATATGTATAAAGATTTCGGATTCGGTGATGCAATAGCTGTTGACAAAGAACACCTCTCCTATGTTGCGCAGCTTTCGGATAATGTACGTCTTATGGCTCTTAACTGCGACCTGAAAAAAGACGGAAAACATTATTTCTTTGAAGAACAGACAGAATGGATTAAGGAACAGGCAAAAAAAGCAAAAGAAGACAATCAGACAATTGTTGCAATGTGTCACTACCCTATCCTTCCCGGTCAGCCTCTGTTTTCTGTAATTTCCAAAATTCTTATCAGAGATGCTCATAAATTTGCAACTTTCCTTGCCGATAACGGCATACACATTGTTTTCACGGGACATATGCACAACCAGAGCATCAATGAATTTATCACAGAAAAAGGTAACAAGCTTTTTGATATAACAACAGGTTCAGTTATTGCCGACCCCGCATTTATCAGACTTGTAAGTGTTATTGACGAAAAAACTGTTGATATCAGAAGTATTCCCACTCCCGATTTTGAATGGGATACTGATGACTGCAAAAAATACCTTTCCGATATGTTTGATTCAATGATTATGAATCTTATTACGGATATGAGAGATGATACAGAACGTGCCATGAGAAAGCTCGGCATAAAAGACAAGGGCTTTACAAAGAAGGGTTTGCGTTTTGCAGGAAAGTTTTTATGTAAAGTTAAAGTTGGTACACTTGCAAGGCTGTTGTTTATCAGATGTGATAAAAGCATTAAAAAGATGCGTGCACTTGATTATGCCACAGAATTAGTGCGCGGAGTTTTTGAAGGCAATCAGAGCTTTGTAGAGGGAACACCCAAAGGCGATGTATGGGTAAATCTTCTCAAAAGAATAGGATTTATACTTAAAAAGATTGATATCAAAGGTTGGGACGGCAAAAAAGCAGACCTTTATGACCTGCTTAAAAACACCGGCGGAAATTATGATATTGACGATTACAACGCAACCCTGACTCTTAAATAATATCTATAAAATAAAAAACGGGCGAAAGCCCGTTTTTTATTTTCTGCAATCTTCAGACCTTTCACCTTAATTATCAAAAAGCGGTGTTGAAAGATATCTGTCACCTGTGTCAGGCAGAAGCACAACAATATTTTTATTTTTGTTTTCCTCTTTTTCTGCAAGCTTAATTGCCGCATAAAGTGCCGCACCTGATGAAATCCCTGCAAGCATACCCTCATTTTTACCGAGAATCCTCGCTGCAGAATAGGCTTCTTCTTCTGTAACTTTCATGATTTCATCTATAACATCGACCGACAGCACTTCGGGGACAAAACCTGCTCCGATGCCTTGCAAACCATGTTTGCCCGCTTTTTCACCTGATAAAACAGCAGAAGATGCAGGCTCAACTGCAACAATTTTAATATTATCATTCTGTGATTTCAGGTATTTCCCTGTACCTGTTATTGTACCGCCCGTGCCTACACCTGCAACAAAAACATCAACATTTCCGTCAGTATCTTCGTAAATTTCAGGGCCTGTTGTTTCAGAATGTGCAGCAGGATTTGACGGGTTTGTAAACTGGCCTGCAATTATACTGCCCCGGATTTCTTCGTGCATTTCTTCTGCTTTTTTAATTGCACCCGCCATACCGTCCTTGCCATCTGTAAGAACAAGCTCCGCACCGAAAGATGCAATAAGTTTTCTTCTTTCAACCGACATTGAATCAGGCATAACGATGATTAATCTGTAACCTTTTGCAGCACACACCATAGCAAGACCTATACCTGTGTTGCCTGAAGTGGGCTCAATGATAACTGAATTTTCATTCAGCAAACCCTGTTTTTCATAATCTTCAATCATCTTGATTGCAACGCGGTCTTTCACACTGCCTGCAGGATTGAAAGATTCAAGCTTCGCAAAAATTTTCGCCTTAAGGTTTAATTTTTCTTCAAGGTTAGTAAGCTCTAAAAGAGGTGTTCTACCGATAAGCTCATATGCTTTTTTATAAATTTTTGCCATAATTCTCACCTGATTGAATATTCTCTTAAAATATTGCCGTCAAAATCTTTCCACAGGAATACACCGTCTTCAAGAATCATATAGCCGTGATGGCTTTCCTCTTTGGGAATTGAAACTGAACCGGGATTCATATAAACATAGTTTTCATGTTCTGTACATTCAGGCACATGAGTGTGACCATGAAGGAGAATATCTCCATCCGCTAAAGGCGGAAGATTATTCTCATTGAAATTATGCCCGTGAGTGATATAAATTAACCTTTCCTTTTCGCTGATAATTGCGTAATCGGCAAGAACAGGAAATGAAAGCACCATCTGATCAACTTCCGTGTCACAATTGCCTCTCACTGCAAGAATCTGATTTTTAAGCGGATTTAAAAGTTCAATCACTTTTTTCGGGGCGTAATCTTTCGGCAGATCATTTCTCGGCCCGTGGTAAAGAATATCGCCTAATAAAACTAATTTATCTGCTTTTTCTTTTTCAAAACTCGCAAGCATTTTCTCACAGAAATATAATGAACCGTGAATGTCCGATGCTATAAAATATTTCATTTTATCAATCCTCTATTGCTGCTTTTCTTGAATTTATTTTCTTGAAGATTTCGGGGTCAAATTTCGGTGTTCTGTCGTAATAATAAAGTCCGTTCTGCTCCTGCTCAATATCGTAAAGCTGTGTATAACAGAAGCCGAACATATTGCAGTTATCAAGCAAAGCATCTGTGAGGCCTTTGTACCTTGCAATGAATTCTTCCTCAGTTTTTGGTGCAGTGCCGTAACCCCAATCTCTTTCACCGGGATTTATTGACCATTGAATTCCGCCGTATTCGCTTACAAAAACAGGCTCATCCTTGTAGTGTTGACGGTCTGAAAATTTATCAACAAGCACCCCTTCTGTCATAAACTTGTCATAACGCTCCCTGATAATTTCAGGCTCCTGGTCATAATCATGCACATCAAATATATCTGTTTCAACATGGAAGTTACCGCTTGTGTCAATGCAGGGACGTGTTTCATCAACGCATTTTGTTGCTCTGTAAACATTTCTCAGAAGCTCCGGATTCCGTCTTCTGCCCTCAAAATCCCATGTTTCGTTAAAAGGACACCAACCGATAACTGACGGATGATTGAAATCTCTTTCAACGCATTCAAGCCATTGGGGAAGCATAATTTCAAGAGAACGATAACTTGAATAATCTATTCCCCAGTTTCCGAATTCGCCCCAGACAATATATCCCATTCTGTCGCAGTGATATAAAAACCTCGGCTCAAAAACTTTCTGATGAAGTCTTGCACCGTTAAAGCCTACTGCAAGGGAAAGTTCAACATCTTTTTTCAGGTCATCATCTGTAGGTGCAGTGTAAATACCGTCGCGGTAAAATCCCTGGTCAAGAACTAATCTCTGAAAAACAGATTTGCCGTTAATAAGGAACTTAAATCCGTCAAGTTTAACATTACGCAGTCCGAAATAACTTTTAACCTCATCGTCACAGAATTTCAATTCAAGGTCATAGAGCCTTCCGTTGCCCACTTCCCAAAGGTGAGTTTCTTCAAGTTTAATTTCACCCGTTACTGTGTTTTCTGCAAGTTTTTTGAATGAACCCATTTTCTTGCCGTCATAAAAAGCAGTTGCTTCAAATTCTCCGTTACCCTCTACTATTGCAGAAACAGCAACTGTTCCGTTTAAATAATCGGGAAAAATCTTAAAGCTTTTTATATAATTCCGCGGCACAAACTCAAGCCAGACTGTCTGCCAGATGCCTGTGGTTCTTGTATAATCGCAACCTCTTGAATAATATTCTCTGCACTGTTTTCCTACAGGCTGAAGCAAACTTCTCACATCATCAACAGCATATACGATAACTGTGTTTTCCCCTGCATTCAGATATTCTGTTATATCAAATTTAAAGGAAGAATATCCGCCTTTGTGCGAACCGACTTCTTTATTGTTTATGAAAACACGAGCGTAATAATCAACAGCTCCAAAATGCAGAAGTACTCTGCCGTTTAATTGTTCTGACGTAATGTTTACTTTTCTTCTATACCAGACGGCAGGAATAAAATCAACATATTCAATGCCTGATAATTTACTTTCGGGGCAGAAAGGAACAGTAATTTTTGTTTCCCAATCTTCTCTGTCCAATATTCCTGTTTCCAGCTTGCTGTTGCCGAAATCAAATTCAAAATCCCACTCGCCGTTTAAGTTAAGCCAATTTTTTCTTTCACACTGCGGGGTCGGATGTTCAGGTCTCGGTATCATATTTTTACCTCCTTGAAGTTTTATGATAAAATGATACCACACCTGAAAAACACTGTCAATAAATTATGAAGTACTTCTTCCCGCAATAAAAAAACGGCTTCTTATGAAAGAAGCCGTCTGATATGTTTATCAACTAAACATTATTTTTATTCGCCGTTTATTATACGATACCCTGTGCCATCATTGCTTCAGCAACCTTAAGGAAGCCTGCGATATTTGCACCTGCGATGAGGTTGTCTTTCTTGCCGTATTTTTCTGCAGCATCTGCACAAGCATTGAAGATGTTAACCATGATTCCGTGAAGTTTTTCATCAACTTCTTCTCTTGTCCATGAAAGACGCATGCTGTTCTGGCTCATTTCGAGAGCTGAAACTGCAACACCGCCTGCGTTAACTGCTTTTGAAGGAGCAACAACTACGCCGTTTTCGCAAAGGTACTGAACTGCTTCATCAGTTGTGGGCATATTTGAAACTTCGATGTAGTATTTAACACCGTTAGCAACGATTTTCTTTGCATCTTCAATCTGAACTTCATTCTGTGTTGCACAAGGCATAACAACGTCAACTTTAACACCCCAGGGTTTTTCGCCGGGGAAGTATTCTGCACCGAATTTGTTTGCGTAATCTTCTACCTTATCGCGGCCTGATGAACGCATTTCAAGCATGTAAGCTGCTTTTTCTTCTGTGATGCCGTCTTTATCGTAAACATAACCGTCAGGACCTGAAATTGTAAGAACTTTACCGCCGAGCTGATTGATTTTAAGAACTGCACCCCAGGCAACGTTACCGAAACCTGAAACTGCAAAAGTTTTGCCTTTAATATCTTCGCCCCATTTTTTAAGAACTTCGTTACAGAAATAAACTGCACCGAAACCTGTTGCTTCGGGACGGATAAGGCTACCGCCGTAAGAAATACCTTTACCTGTAAGAACAGCATTTTCGAAGTTGTTGCAAACTCTCTTATACTGACCGAAAAGGTAACCGATTTCTCTTGCACCAACACCGATATCACCTGCGGGAACGTCAACGTGTGAGCCGATGTGACGTGAAAGCTCTGTCATAAAGCTCTGGCAGAATCTCATAACTTCAGCGTCTGACTTACCTCTGGGGTCAAAGTCTGAACCGCCTTTACCGCCGCCGATGGGGAGACCTGTAAGTGAGTTTTTGAAAATCTGTTCGAAACCGAGGAATTTGATAATGCCTTCATAAACTGAAGGATGGAAACGGAGACCACCTTTGTAAGGTCCGATTGCACTGTTGAACTGAACTCTGAAACCGCGGTTAACCTGAACTTTACCGTTATCATCTACCCACGGAACGCGGAATTTGATAATTCTTTCAGGTTCAACAATTCTTTCAACGAGGTTTGCCTCAACATATTCGGGATGTGCCTCGATAACAGGTTCGATTGATTCAAGAACCTCTTTTACAGCCTGATGGAATTCCGGTTCGCCGGGATTTCTTTTTTTCATGTTTTCATAAACATTTGACAAATATTCGTTCATGATAAATACCCCTTTTCTGCCGCAACATCGCAAATTGTTCTGTCCGGCAATAAAAATTATTTCACGGTACATTGTATTATCCGAATATTAAAAAAATGTTGCGAAATAATTACCGTTCTGTGAACAATGAATTATTCCGCAACAAATCTTTCAAATTTGAAATTTATGGAAAGAAGCCTGTCAATTCTGATTTTCCGAACACAAAATTGACCAATTCCACATTAAATGCCGATAAATCGTAAATTATTCCTCAGCGTTTGCTTTTGCTTCTTCAATAACTTTCTGTGCAATATTTGCAGGTGCATCTTCATATCTTGCAAATTCGATTGTGAAGTAGCCCTTACCGTGAGTAACTGAACGGAGGATTGTGGCGAAGTCACCCATTTCGCTCATGGGGACATCAGCTATAATTTCGCTCATCTTCGGCTCTTCAGCAGGTCCCATACCGAGAACACGACCTCTGCGCTTTGTGATATCACTCATGATATCGCCCATCTTACGGTCCTGCATATATGCTTTGAGTGTGCCGATAGGCTCCTGAATTGTAGCCTGTGCATTCGGCATAGCGTTTTTGAATGCAAGGCTTGCAGCTGTTTTGAAAGCCATTTCAGATGAGTCAACGGGGTGGTATGAACCATCGTAAAGAACAGCTTTGACACCAACCATGGGATATCCTGCAAGGAATCCGCGTGCAACACTTTCTCTTAAGCCTTTTTCAACTGCGGGGAAGTAGTTCTTCGGAACTGAGCCGCCAACAACTTCATTATCAAATACAAGATCCATTTCTTCGCAGGGTTCGAATCTGATCCATACATCACCAAACTGACCGTGACCGCCTGACTGTTTCTTATGACGGCCCTGAGCTTCAACCTTTTTACGGATTGTTTCTCTGTAAGCAACTCTCGGATTTGCAAGGTCGATTTCAACACCCATTTTGTTAAGTTTTGAAACAACAACGTCAAGATGCTGTTCGCCAAGACCTGCAATAATCTGTTCTCTTGTTTCATTATCTGTATAATATTTGATAACAGGGTCTTCGTGCATAATCTTTGTCATGCTTGCTGCAACTTTTTCTTCTTCGCCCTTTTTGCGGACTTTAACTGCTCTCTGAAGGCAAGCATCCGGGAATGTAAGACCGTCAAGGAAATAAACTTTCTTCTGCTTACAGAGAGTATTACCGGTTCTGAAACCGCCGAGTTTAGCAATAACGCCGATATCACCTGCAGGGATACAAGCTGTTTCTTCCTGCTTTGAACCCTTGACAAAAATGATTTTGCCCATTTTTTCAAGCTGTTCTTTGTTAGCGTTATAAGGCTGAACATCAGGAGTGATTTTACCGCTTACAACTTTGAAGTATGACATCTTACCAACATACGGGTCAGCAACAGTCTTGAAGCAGATAGCTGCAAGCTCACCGTTTTCGTCACAAGGAAGTTCAACTTCGTTGCCGTCAGCATCTTTTGCAATTTCGCCTGCTGCTTTTTTAGCAGAGGGAACGTCATAAACCATAGCATCAAGAACAAGGTCAACAGCTTCCAAGTTGTAGCCTGAACATGCATATGCAGGAATAACATCACCTGCAGCAACGCCTGTGCTCAGACCTCTTACTATTTCAGCCATTGTGAATTCTTCGCCTTCGAAGAATTTTTCCATAAGCTCGTCATCTGCGGTTGCAACTGATTCAATGAAAGCTTCTCTCATTGCAGCAATAGTATCGTCCTGAGGAACGTCAACCTGTGTTGCAACACCATTATTATATGTATAAGCTTTATTTGTAATGAAGCTTACATAACATTTAACTTTATCATTTTCATAATAAGGAACAACAACGGGGCAGATTTTTGTGCCGTATTCTTCCTTGAGAGCATCAATTGTTTTGTAGAAATCAGTATTTTCAGCATCACACTTTGTAACAGCGATGATTTTACTGATTCCTCTCTTTGTTGCTGCTTTATATGCTTTTTCAGCACCTACGTCAAGAGCTGAACCTGCAGCAGTAACGATAAGAGCACAGTCAGCAGCACGCATACCTTCGCTCATGCCGCCTGCGAAATCGAAAAATCCGGGAGTATCAAGAATATTGATTTTTGTATCTTTCCATTCAACAGCCGCCATAGCCATTGAAACTGATGTCTTTCTTCTTTTTTCTTCTGCATCAAAGTCAAGAACTGTATTTCCGTCAGCAATACGACCAAGTCTGTCTGTTGCTTTTGTAAGATAAAGCATAGCTTCACAAAGAGAAGTTTTTCCTCGTCCGCCGTGACCGGCAACTACAATATTACGAATGTTTTCAGCATTATAGGCTTTCACCTAAAATTCCTCCTTTGTATACTGGTTTGCTGCACACACAAAATTTATTCTGCAGCCGTAATACCTTCACATTATATCACGTGTTTTGGAAAATTTCAATAATTTATTTCAAAAAATACGGAAAAATTTTATATACTTTTGCAAAATTGCACAAAAAACAGCATTTATGCGCTTCAGGACAATAAAAAATTGACTTATCTTTTCAGGTATGATATATTTTTTTCAGAGGTGATACTTTATGAAAACTGTAAAAAAAGGCGTATTGTACGACATGATAAAACAGGTTCCGAAATACCTCGTAACCGATGTAATGAATATTGAAGAATGGAAAACCACAGACGGTATACACTCCGACTACGGCGTTTTCGAAAAATATGAAGGCACTGATAAAGTAAGACGATTGGGTGATACATGGGAAACCGGATATCACAGAACAACATGGTTTGAAAGCGATGTTGAAATAACTGAAAACCTGCTTGACAAAAAGCTTTATCTTGAAATTGATTTCGGCGGCGAAGCTCTGGTGAGAATTGACGGTAAAATCGTTGGTGCTGTCAGCTCCGGCATGAAAAACGGCTGGGTAAACAGAGACCAGATTTTCCTTCCCGTTTACAAAGAGGCAGGAAAAATAATTCACATCGAAATTGAAGGTGCTCTTAACTCTGCGGGTTTCTGTGATTTCGCAATGGAAGGCGCAACAAAAGAAACATATACAATGGAAAAAGCAAGAATTGTTGCAGTTGACCCCGTTTGCGAAAGCTACATCTATGATATCAACACAATATGGAATTCACTTGAATTCGTTGAAGACAGATACATAAACGCAAAACTTTACGAAGCTCTTGACAATTCCGTACATATGATAGATTTTGATTTTGACGGCGATACTGCACGCAAATCAATAGTAAATGCACAGAAATATCTCAACAGCGAGCTTAAGAAAATTTCATATATCCCAACTTCTGCCGTTTACATGACAGGCCACTGCCATATTGACATTGCATGGCTCTGGGAAGTGCGTGAAACAGTAAGAAAAACTGCAAGAACAATGGCTAACAACCTTGAATTAATGGACAGATACCCTGACATGATTTTCACACAGAGTCAGGCAATTCTTTATGATTTCCTCAAAAAACATTACCCTGAAATATATGAAAGAATCAAAGAAAAAATCAAAAAAGGCACATGGATAATTGAAGGCAACTCCTGGGTTGAAGCAGACACAAATATTGCAAGCGGTGAATCGCTTATACGTCAGCTTCTTTACGGACGTGAATTTTTCCTTAATGAATTCGGTGTTCTCAGCGATACATACTGGCTTCCTGACTGTTTCGGATTTTCATGGGCATTGCCGCAGATTATCAGAAGAAGCGGCATGAAATATTTTGTAAGTGCAAAGCTTGCCGGCCAGGACGTAAACCCATTCCCCGTTTCAACGTTTAAATGGAAGGGTGCAGACGGAAGTGAAGTTTTGGCACATATTGTAAAAGGCAAAGGTTACGGCGGTGAAAGCGATGCCGACGACCTGATAGCTTTTGACAGAGCAAATTCTCAGTCAGATGTTGTGCCCGCAACCGTAGGAATGTTCGGTTACGGCGACGGCGGCGGCGGATGTACCTACAGCATGGTAGAACGTGCAAGAAGACTTAATAAAATTCCCGGACTTCCCGAAGTTAAAATGCAGCCTGTTTCTGCCTTGTTCAGGGATGCAGAAAAACGCATTGACGACCTGCCCACATGGTATGATGAAATGTACTATGAAAACCACAGAGGCACATACACTTCTCAGGCAATTATCAAAAAATATAACAGACAAAGCGAATTCCTGCTTACAAGAACAGAGATGCTTCTCTCTTTTCTTGAAGCAATGGGCGAAGGCAGATATCCGAAAGAAAAGCTTGAAGAAATATGGAAACTCCTTCTTAAAAATCAGTTCCATGATACTCTTCCCGGCACATCAATACACGAAGCACACATAGACGCTAAAAATGTATTTGAAAAGCTGATGAAGGATGCTGAAGAAATCAAAAACGATGCGCTCGCAAAAATCAACGGAAAAATCGGCGCAGAAAAAGATTCGGTTATCGTATGGAATATGCTTTCATTTGAAAGAAGCGGTTTTGTAACATGTGACGGTGTAACTTTCTATGCAGAAAATGTACCCGCTTTCGGTTATAAAGTTTTTGATGTAACAAGCATTAAAAATAAATTCAGAAAAGTAAAAGCAACAGAAAAGCTTCTTGAAAATGAAAAGCTCCGTGTCCGCTTTGACAAAAACGGTCTTATCACTTCAATTTACGATAAAGTAAACGGCAGAGAAACTCTCAGCGACAAAAGCAATCTTCTCTCAATTTTCCAGGACAAACCCATTCACGAAAGTGCATGGAATTTAGAAATAAACTACAAGAAAAAATATTGGGATTTAACACAGGCAGAATCAATAAAGGTGCTTTGCAGCAACGAAGAAAAAGGCGTAATCGAAATTGTGAGAAAATTCAACAAATCAACTATCACCCAGAAAGTTGTTCTTCGCGCAGATGCAAACCGTGTTGACTTTGAAACGGAAGTTGATTGGCACGAAACAGAAAAAACTCTCAAAGCTGCTTTCAATACAGATATTCTTTCAACAAAAGCTACTTACGAAATTGCTCACGGTTCAATCGAAAGGCCTAACCATTATACAACCTCATATGACCTTGCAAAATTTGAAGTTTCTGCTCACAAATGGGCTGACCTTTCCGAAAGCGATTACGGTGTAAGTATTCTTAACGATTCAAAATACGGCTATGATATTTATGAAAACAGAATGAGAATCACTCTTATGCGCTCGCCTAACTGCCCCGACAGAACTTCTGACCACGGAATAAATACTTTCACTTACAGCTTCTTACCTCACGCAGGAAGCTGGACAAATTCAACTACGGAAGAAGCCTTTGACCTGAATCTTCCTCTTGAAGCATTCGTAATAAAAGCTACCGGGGAAAAATCCGGTAAATCAAAATCATTTATAAGTGTGAATTCTGACAACATAGTAGTTGATGCACTTAAAAAATCACAGTCAGACGACGGCTATATTTTAAGACTTTACGAAAGCAAAAAACAGAGAAAGAATATTACAGTCACACTCGGATTCGATTTCAGAGAAATTATTGAAACAAACATGATGGAAGTTGAAGAAAACAAAATAAAATCTGACGGTAATTCATTCACTTTCATTCTGAAACCTTCAGAGGTTAAGACATTCAAAATTTTAACATAAAATGTATTGTAATTTTACTTTTTTTGTGATATGATTTAAAAGTCTATAAATATCCTTTTCAGGAGGTAAAGAAAGATGAAAAAACTTATTTCAATCATGCTTTGTGTTGCTTTGCTTGTGTCAACTGTTGCAGTTGCAGGCGTGTCGCACGTATTCGCAACAGAAGTTGACAGCATTTCTGATGTTGCAGCACTTGCATCAGAAAACAATGGTGAATATACACCTGTTGTTTTCCTTCCCGGTATCGGTCAGTCAGAGACTTATGCTTATGACGAAAACGGTGAAATCATTTCACATTGGAACCTTATCGGTGTAAACCTTGACCTCAGCTCAACAGAGAATATCTTCACTCTTCTCAAAGCTGCACTTCCCCTTGTGGGCACGCTTATCATGGGTAAAAACCTTGTTTCAGACGCGTCTCTTGCAGGCCTTGTTGATATGCTTTTCGAATATTGCAAACTCGATGCAAACGGCAAACCTCCTGCAAACGTTGAAACTCCCAACTTCAGAACTTCTCTCGCTAACTATGAAAGAATGTACGGCGACAAGGGTGTTGAAGGTAAAGAAATTTTCCTTAAGAGAATCCCTTGCCAGGAACTTGTTGATATCATTGGTCCTGAAAACATCTACTGCTATAACTACTCTGCTTTCTCATACACACTCAACGAAGCAGACGGACTTGACGATTTCATCACAAACGTTGTTAAAAAAGAAACAGGCGCAGATAAAGTTATCCTTGTTCCCATGAGCATGGGTGCAACAGTTACAAGTGCTTACCTTGCAAAATATGGTGAAAAACAGGACGTTGAAAAAGTTATTTCAATCGTTGGCGCTTGGAACGGCAGTGACGTATTTGCAGACCTTCTTGAACTCAGATACACAGAAAAAGCTCCCGAACTTCTCTACAACGGCATCATCGCAGGCCTTGTAGGTGAACCCTACGGATACCTTGTTAATATTGCTCTCAGACTTTTCCCCAAACCGGTTCTCAGAGAATTTATTGACCAGGCTCTTACAGCAGTTATCGAAAATCTTATCTGCACAACAACTTCATTCTTCTCACTCGTTCCTTATGAAAGATACGATGCTATCGCAGCAAAATATCTTGAAGGCGAAGATATGAAAGCTATCCGTGCACAGTGCGATGAATACCATAACATTCAGGGTAACATCAAAAATACTCTTTACAACTGCCGCGATAATTACGGTGTAGAATTCTACTTCATCTGCGGTTATGATATGGGATTCGGCGAAGAAACAGGCGACTTTGTATTCTTCCAGTTCTTTGAATCATCAGAAACAACAAACTCTGACGAAATCATCCAGATTTCTTCAACAGGTGTAGGTGTTACAGCTGCTCCTGCAGGCAAAGAACTTCCCCTTGATTATGTAGCAACTAACCCTGTTTGCACAGACAAATCTCACAATCACATTTCTCCCAACAAATCAATCGACGTTTCAACATCTCTCTTCCCTGAAACAACATGGTGTTTTGTTGACCAGACTCATGAACTTACATGGAACGATACAGCTCTTGACCTTTGCTACGCAATCGTATTTGACGAAGTGAAGGATGTTCACAACGATAAATATCCTCAGTTCAACGAATCAAGAGATATCAAAGACCTCAAGAGAGATTACGTTCCCGATGCAAAAGCTCTCCTTGCAGGTGAATATGAAGGACTTACTCTTACAGCAGAACAGGCTGAAAAACTTGCTGCTCTTGTTGCTGATGCAGAAGCAATGATGGACAGAACAATCAACGACCGTGACGAAGATGACAAAATCATCAAAGCACTCCGCGATTATATGGTAGAAATCGGCCGTTATGAACCCGATTCAGAACCCTCTGATACAGATAAGGCTATCACCGTTATTCTCCGCGGACTTAACGACGTTGTTTATAAGCTCGTAGGTCCCAGAGGCTTCTCAGATGCCTTCAATGAGGTTCTCGATTCAGTTAAATAATTTAAGTAATAAATAATGGGGTTCATCTGAACCCCATTTACTTTTATACGGAGATATCAGATGATTACAAAAAATTCCATTCATACGGTAAATATAGATTCAATCAACTCTTCCGGCTTCGGTGTGTGCAGAATTGATGGCATTGTCTGCTTTGTTGCAGGTGCAGTAACAGGTGACGAGCTGGAAATTAAAATTATCAAGGCAAAGAAAAATTATACTATCGGCAGAATTGAAAAAATCATTTCACCTTCCCCGAAAAGGCAGGAAAACGATTGCACCGTTTTCAAAAAATGCGGTGGTTGCGTTTACCGCCATATCAGCTACAAGGTTGAGCTTGAAATTAAAGAATCAACTGTCCGCGATGCTCTGACGAGAATCGGTCACATTGAAAACATCAATTTAAAACCCATAATTTCCGCTGATAATTTTTTGAGATACAGAAACAAGGCTCAATACCCTGTAAAAAATGAAAACGGAAAATTTTCTGCAGGTTTTTTTGCTGCAAGAACACATGAAATTATTCCGTGCGAAGACTGCCTTCTTCAGCCTGAAATTTTTTCATCCGTTGTAAAAACAATCTGTCAGTGGGCAGAAGAAAATAATATTTCTTCATACGATGAAAAAACAAATAAAGGTGTGTTACGTCATATTTATCTGCGAATTGCGGAAGAAACAAATGAAATTATGGTCACCCTTGTTGCAACACAGCAACGCATTAAAAATCAGGATGAGCTGATTGAAAAACTGACAAAAGAATTTCCGCAGATTAAAACAATTGTGCTGAACATCAATGATAAAAAGACAAACGTAATTTTAGGCGAAGAATGCATCACACTTTTCGGTAACGGTTATATCACTGATGTTCTTTGCGGCACAAAGATAAAAATTTCTCCTCTTTCTTTCTATCAGGTAAACCGCCGTCAGGCTGAAAAGCTTTATGAAAAAGCGAAAGAATATATGGGGGATATTAAAAACAAAAATGTTCTTGACCTCTATTGCGGCACAGGCACAATCGGACTCTGCACCGCAAGAGATGCAAAAAAATTAATCGGTGTTGAAATTATAGAGCAAGCCGTCAATGATGCAAAGGAAAACGCAAAATTAAACGAAAGAGAAAACACGGAATTTATTTGCGGTGATGCAGAAAAAGCTGCTGAAATTTTAAGGCAGAAAAACATAAAGGTTGATATTATTGTAGTCGACCCGCCGAGAAAGGGTCTGACAGAAAACCTCATCGGAACAATTGCCGATTTCGGAACTGAAAAGGTAGTTTACGTTTCATGCGACCCCGCAACACTTGCACGTGATTGTGAGATTTTTAAACGCCACGGCTTCAAAGTATCGGAAGCTACTCCCGTGGACCTCTTCCCCCGCACAGCACATGTGGAAACGGTTGTTTCTTTAGTCAAACTTCCGCCTGATGATGTTATCAACATTGAGCTTGACCTTTCAGAGCTTGATAGATGAAAAATGACGGCAAACCGACCTATGACCAGATTAAGGCTTATGTGCTGAAAAAGTACGGGCTGAAAGTCTCAAGTCTCTACATTTCTCAGACAAAGCGCAAACACGGCCTTAAAGTCAACGAATCTTACAACAAGTCTAAAAAAGACAACCAGCATATTCCTCAATGTCCCAAGGATAAAGAAGACGCCATAACAGATGCGTTGAAATATTTTAAAATGATTTAAATGTTGATAATGCTGTCCGAATACCTGAATCAGAGCTTTTAAGGGGCGCTGAACGCGTTATCGTTGTGTTTTAATGTAGTTTGCTGTCAAAGTGAAAATTTTGTTTTGACAGTGTTATATGCGATATAAATAAGTAACCCGTGGAATTACTCCGCGGGTTTTCTTGTGCAATTAAGTTAATTATTAAATGAATTATCTCCGATGTCTGCACCTAAATCGCAGGTATAAAGAAATTTTATTTCATCTCCGTTTTTTATTACATAATCACTGCAACCATAATTGGGGAAAGTGCCGTTTACACAGTACATCCACCCTGATTTTGTTCCGCAGTCTTTCTCGTAAATCTGATTTATTCCCTCAATATAATAGTTGTCATATCCGGGAGTGTAGGAGCTTTCCATCTGAATATTATTCTCTTTGCATACTCTTTTTAGCACATCAAAAACTGTTTCTCCATCTTTGAAAGTGACAGTAGTTTTTTTCAGAATCACACCGTCAGCAGGGAGAAATTCTTTTTTACTTTCTTTCAGATTTCCCATATTATTCAGTATAGTTTTACACTCAATAACAAAAGTGCATGTGTTTTGCTTTTTGCTTGTAGTTTCAGGCTTTTTGATTTTTGTTGTGTTTTCTGTCTTTTGAGTAACTTCAGATTTCGTTGTACTTTCTTTAACTGTTGTTGATTCTGTGAAGGTTTCTTCTGTTTCACTTGAAGATGTTTCTGTTATTTCATCTGTAACTGTTGTTTCTTCCTTTAAAGCTGTAGTAGCAGAATTATCAACCTTTTCAACGGTCAGACCACATCCGCCTAAAAGAAAAACAAAGCACAAAAACAACGGCAATATTTTTTTCAATTTTCTCCCTCCCCGAAAAGTTCATATTTGATTTTAACTCGTTCAAGTTTTTCGGAAATCGATTTATAACCTATTAAAAGAATCAGGAATGTGGTTATTCCGTGAATAAAATTATATACAACTCCTGATGAATAAATTGATATAATTGAACCGATTGAAAAATCCTTCGTCATCAGCACTACCGAGCCGAAATCAACTATAATTCCGTAAACTGTGAAACAGACAAGTCCCCCTGTAATGCTTATAAGAATATTTGATTTTCTGATTCTTTTGTTTTCACATATAAACGCGGAAACATAAACCGCCATTGCCATTCCCAGCATCTGAAACGGTGTAAATGCACCCTGACCAAAAAACAAGTTTGACAGAAGCATTGACAATGCACCAAGGGCGAAACCGATTTCTTTACCGAAAACTACGGCTGAAATAATCAGTATTGCGCACATAGGCTTTACCTGTGGTATCTGAAAAAATACAACACGGGAAGCTACTGCAATTGCAGAAACCGATGCCATTATTACAAGCTCTCTTGAGCCTAATTTTTTCTTTTTAAGATTAAGAAAGAACGGCACAAATGCCATAATGGCAATTAAAATTGCAGTTATGTAATACTGTTTTCCCTCAAGAAAAAATGCACCGACTAAAACAAGGACAGGTGCTAAAAGGAAAATCAGGAGAAAAGTTGTTATTTTGCTTTTAAGCATTCAATCACATCCTCACAGGTAAGTGCGTTTCTGATTATGCCCTTTGCAATTCTGCAGGCAGATGTTGTATAAAAAACATTTGAAAGGAAAAATTCACGGGCAGTTGAGTAGGAAGAAATTTTTCCGTCAAAGACCATTGCGCAGTAGTCAGCGTGCTTTGCCAGAAATTCAACATCATGGGAAACCATAACGATAGTTTTGCCTTTGCTTTTAAGTGAACGGAGAATTTCTGCAAACTCCTCTTTAAAATCGTTATCAAGACCTTTTGTCGGCTCATCAAAAAGCATAATATCAGGATTTTTGAGCAGTAGCATTGCCGTTGCTGCTTTCTGACTTTCGCCGCCGCTTAAATCATAAGGGTGTTTGGGAAGCAGGTTTTCAATTCCCATTAATTCTATAACTTCTCTGATTTTCTCGTCTGCACTGCAGATTTTCTTCAGATTCAGTTCAACTGTTTTTTCTGTAAAAATGAGCCTTACATCCTGTGGTAAAGACGCAATCTGCAGATTCTTTGAATTTTTTACTTTGCCTTTATACGGAACTTCCGTTTTTGCAATAATTTTAAGGAGTGTGGATTTTCCTGCACCGTTACCACCCGTTATTGCAAAAATTTCTCCTTTGGGAATCTTCAGACTGATATCTTTTAAAATATCTTCACCGTTTTTAGAATATCTGAAAAACACATCTCTGATTTCTACAGAAAAATCATCAGGTTTCTTTTTCTCTTCTTTTTTGATTTCTTCAACCTGATTATCAAGAGTTTCTCTGAGCCACTTTCTTCCCCCTCTTACAGTTACGGGGCAATCACCTTTTCTGATTTCAGAATAAATTCTCATTGCACTCGGCAGGGAAGATTTTATGATGTCAAATTTTCCGATTTCTGACGGAGATGAAACTGCAACTATTTCGCCGTCATCCATTACTGCAACTTTATCTGCAACAGGGAAAATTTCTTCAAGACGATGCTCTGTGATTATAACTGTTACACCAAGTTCTTTATTTATTCTGTCAAGAGTTGTAAGAAATGTTTCTGCAGAAACAGGGTCAAGCTGTGATGTAGGTTCATCAAGAATAAGAATTTCAGGGTGCATCGCCATAATTGAAGCAAGGTTTAACATCTGCTTCTGACCGCCTGAAAGTTCGTTTGTATTTTTATCAAGCCATTCTTCTATACCGAAAAAAGTTGCCATTTCAGCCATTCTGACTGTGATTTCATTTGATTTAAGACCCATATTTTCAAGTCCGAAAGCAAGTTCATGCCACACTTTATCGGTTACAACCTGATTTTCAGGGTCCTGCATAACAAAACCGATTTTGTCGGTCGATAAAACTACTTCGCCCTCTTTTTTACCTTTGGGTGCAAGAACTGTTTTCAAGTGCTTTAAAAGTGTTGTTTTTCCGCAACCGCTTTTTCCGCACAGAACAACATATTCGCCTTCATCAATTGAAAGAGAAATATTTTTCAGTGCAGTTTTTTCTTCAAGCGGATACCTGAATGTCAGATTTTTGATTTCAATCTGCGCCAATATAATTCCTCCTTCAGGTCAATTATCAAGGGTAAAAAACAAAGTAAAATGTAAATAGCTATAGTTGCAATTTCAAAGGCCGACAACGGATTTATTACCATATTTATCTCTCTGATAAGATAGGTAATACCATCAGCTTTTTGTGAATTTATAATCACATAGGGGTTATACGAGGCATAAAGCCCGTCTTTTAATTTGCATATCGCCACAACAACATCAGCAATAATTATAAGTAAAAACACAAATCCGTCACTTTTTGTAAAACGGAATCTTGAATAAAAACTTCTTTTGTTTTCGCCATAGCTTCTCGCTCTCATTGAATCGGATGTCTGAATTGCATTTTCAAGTGCCCACGTAACAAGAATAGAAACTGATTTAACTGCATTTCGGATTCTGTTTAAGATTTTCTTGTCATCATCTGACTGCATAAAACCTTTCTGTGATTGTGAAACTTCTGCATATTTTCTTCTGTAAAGAGGTACAAAACGAAGTGCCATAGTAACGACAAGCGCCAATTTCGGAATACCTTTTCCGAGAACAAACATTATTTTATCTGCCGTTACAATCTCGTTGAAGCAGAAAAACCACAACATAGTTGTTACAACTGTCAGACCTAAAACAAAACCGTAAATATAGGCTTCAAGAGTTATATTGTTACCGTTGGAAATTTCATAAAGTACGGTCATTCCGTAATGATTAAAAATTCCGTTTACGAGCGTAACAAAAATAAGCATCGGCAGAATAAAAGTGAAGATTTCTTTTACTGCTTTCTTGCCTTTTAATCTTATATCAAGGCACACCGATGAAAAAAAAGACACAAAAAGGCATACGGGATGTAAAAATAACATCCCGAAAGTAATAACACTTATGAAAAACATTACATTCACCCAGGGGTGGTAACTTTTAAATCCCGTAGCCATAAAATTAAATTCCTATAAATGAAAAAATACTTTTGAAAAATGATGCTATTGCTTCGAAAATATCAATAAAGAAAGCAAAGAAAGCATTTGTTTCTTCCATGTTTTCAATATTTTCTATTGCAAAAATATAACCTGAATCATTCTTATAAAATAAAGTTCCGTCTTCTGATACTTCAATAGGGCTGATACAGTAGTTTCTCATTCCTTCATCAGGTACAAAAAGGTCAGTTGCTGAAACTTTATCAGCAGAAACATCAACTATGCTGATTCCTCCGGGAGAAGCATTATAAGTTGAATAAACAAAGGTTTTATTATCCTGAACAGATAATGTAACTTCATTCTGCGGATAACCTTTCATAGATACGCTGTGAAGTATTTTCATGCTTTCATCATCAATTATTTTCAGGTAGCCTTTGCCGAAGCTTTCCTCCTGAACACCAATATAAATTCTGCCGTCAGAAATTGCAGGTGTTGAAGTTGATGCTCCGCCGAGTGAAAGTTTTTTGAGTGATGAATCATCAAAAGCACCTTTGCTGAATTTAACACTGTAAAGATATCCCGCTTTTGTTGCAAAATAAAGTTTTGAAGTATCTTTGTCAAAAGTGATTCCTGAACGCTGATCTCCCATGATTTTTATGGAATCAGCAAGTTCTCCTGTTTCCTTATTAAAACAGAAAACAGATGATTCTTTGTTGTCATAAACTGTACCGTCATCTGAACCGAAGATAATGTAGTCACCTGTAACAACACTTTTTGCCCAATAAAAACCGCCTTTGTGAGTATAAGTCCATACAGCAGATTTTTCTTCGTGGGTGGATTTTTTTTCTTCATCTTTTGTGCTGATGCAGACATAGTTCGCTTTTTCGGTTTCATCATTCCAGAAACCTGTATAGGCTTTGCCGTCAGACACAACAATTCCCGTCAATGACTGACCGCCGAGAGCATCCTTATAAACCCACTTTGATTTAAGTGTTTTAAAATCAAAAGCCTGAACAATGCCGTTATCAAGAGGACAATAAATTACACCGTCAGAATAAGTTATGGGGGTATAACTGAAAGATGGAGTTTCTGACATTTCGGCTTGCTTTATAATCTTACCGTTTTCTGCATCAATTTTATAAAGAGTTTTGCCACTCATAACAACAAGATAACCATCTGCAAACACCGGCGGTGATGGTGCATCTCTGTAAGAAGTGCCCAGTTTCAGAGCAAAACGAAGGTTTGCCTGTTCTGTTGATGTAGGTGTTCTGAAATCTACTGTTTCAGCACTCGCTGTCACAAAGCAACAAGCAAACGCAATCAGAACAGCTAATATAACAGAAATTGTTTTCTTAATAAATTTCAATTTTTTCACCTACTCAGAAAAGGCTGATGACAGAGTTGTAAACCCATACAAAACAGGCAACAACTTTATCAAAAATATTCTTGAAGAAATTTACAACCTTCTGCCAGAAAGTAAGCTCCTGAGGTTCATCAGGTTCTTCGGGATTTTCAGGTGTTTCGGGTTCTTCTGCTTTTTCAACTGTAACCTTTGCCCAGTCTATCACAACAGGACCTTCTGCAATCGTACCTGCAACATAAAGAGAATACTCTCCTGCTTCTTCAAATGAAATCTTTGCTTCACCATTTGCATCAAGCGTTGCAACCTTTTTAAAATCACCATTTCCGTCTGAACAGAAGATATCAGCACCCGCTGCTTTTACAGAGTTTGCTGCAAGAGTTTCCTCTGTTGAATTACCGTACCATGAACTGAAAGCAGTAACAGAAAGTGTAATTTCTTCGCCTGTTTTTACATTAAATTCATTTTCCTTGAATTCTGCTTTATAATCTGCCCAGGAACTCAGATCCTGATAGAAGAAATATGTAATTGTGTCATTGTTCTTAACAACCGCTGTGTCGCAGGCAAGACCGGTGTATGAGCCCCAGCTTTCGTTATAAATTCCGTCATTCGGCATTCTGTTATTAAGGAAAAATCCTGCTGATGCAGTATCTTTGCCAAATGATTTTGTCATAAAGCTATATGTCATTACAAGATAGTCGTTTGCAGTTTCAGGAGTGAATGCATCTCCATAAAGCTTTTTGTGTGCAGCCACGACAATGTCAAAAATTGTAACGCCGTTTACAGGATTTCCGTTGTGGTCTGCAGATGCTAACTCATAGCCATATTCTTCTGCGATGCCGTCATAGACGGTGATTTTTTCGTTGGGCATTATAACACTGCCGTCAAAAACACTGAAATTTACTGTAACGCTGTTGTCAGTTGCAAGCACTGTAGGAATCATGGAAATGAACATTACAAGTGCAAGAAGTATGGATAAAAATTTTTTCATAAATAAAATTCCTTTCATATTTAATTCTGCCACTTTTCAAACAATGTTCACTCCTCTCCACGGCGTACCGACTTTTACGGAAATGGCATTTGCGACGGATTTGCACCGAACTCACCGAATTTTTATATTAAGGATTACTCCTCATTTTTCATTTTTTCTCTGAGCGCCCGTTCTTCTTTCAGACGTTTCTTTCTTGCCAGACGCTTTGCTCTGTTTTTATCAAATTTCTTTTGCTTTTTCGGTTCTTTAAGCCCGGCTTCTTCCAATGCCCACGGCCATGGTCCGAAATAACCTTTTATTTTCATCACATCATAATCAGAAAAATCAGATTTTTTAGGAAGTCTGTTTTCTCTTTCAGCAACCTTTTTCAATTGTTTAAGGTAATATTCTTTATTAAGTTCTTTTCCGTCAGGCATCGTTTTCACCTCCAAATAAAAAAATCCGCCCTCATCACAGTGATGAAAGCGAACGGAAAATTGAGCGTACTCAGGGAAAGGCACACCAAAACAACCGCACCTTTCATGACCCAAAAGTGTTTCAACAATAAAACGAACAAGACAGGTATTCCGACTTTTACGGTAATGGCAGTTGCGACGGATTTGCACCGAACTTCCCTCAGCATCTCGTTCAACATATTCATTTTTATAAATTTTATCACAACACTTTTATTCTGTCAAGTCGTTAATGCTTGATAACTGTATTCAAAAGTTTTCGTACGGAAACTTTTGACAATATTAAAAATAACTTAAAAACACCTTTTCGTAATATTATACGGTTTTGCAAGTTTTCGCAAAAACAACCTTAATCAGCCAAAGGGGCCAATTTTTCAGAGAGTCTTACATTCTTTCCTAAAGAGATAAAAATTCAGCAGGCAGAAAAGAGGCGAAAAATACGCTTGCGTATCTTTGAAATATAGCTACATAAAGATATCGATGAAGCCTACCACGAAATTTTTGACGAATCTGTGCAAGAACACAATAAGGAACAAACGGATTCTCGTAGAATAATCAAAGATTACAGAGAAGAAATAAAAAAATCCAAACAGAAAAACGAAGCATATGAAGTCATTGTAAGTGCAGGTAACGTCTCAATCATCCTACTGACGAAATGAACAAAGAAATCATGAAATAGAAAACATAGAAGACAAAATTGCAGAAATAAAAGACCAAATTGAAGCTATTGTCAGCGAGAAAATAACAGGCGATAATATTTATAAATATCTCTTGTATTTTAAGCGGTTTTATGATAAATTTATTTTGTATAATATTTTACAGCAGGTGATAAAATGAACGGACTTACAAGACGCGAACGCGAAATCACAGACATGAACAAAATTCTTGAAATTCTCGACAAAGCAAAAGTGCTTCACCTCGGTCTCGTTGACGGGGACGAGCCCTACGTTGTACCGATGAATTACGGTTACACATGGGAAAATGATAAACTTACCCTTTATCTTCACGGAGCAAGACGCGGAAGAAAACTTGACGTTATACGAGCAAACAATAAAGTGTTTTTTGAAATGGAATGTGATATCGTTCCTTTTGAAGGTGAGGTTGCCTGCAAATACGGAATTACTTACGCTTCAATAATGGGCAGGGGCAAAGCTGAAATTTCAGAAGACCCTGAAGAAAAAATGAAAGCACTTTCAGTCCTTATGAAAACACAGACAGGTAAAGATTTTGAATTCAATGAAAAATTGGTAAGCGTAGTTGCCGTAATTAAAATTGAAGTTTCTGACTTCACGACAAAACACAGACCCGGACCGACTAAATAAGAAAAAGGTGATAAAAATGAAAAAAGTAATAAGCTTGCTTCTCGCAGTAATTATTGCGGTATCAATCCCCGCCACAGTCCTTGCAGATAACAACGGTTGTTCCTGCGACACTGCACCCGTAGTTTATGTGCGCGGTTTCGGCGGTGCAATTTACAAAGTGGCGGAAGACGGCACACAGACAAATGCTTTCGCTTTTGACGCTGACAAAATCACTCCTCACATCGGTGATATTTTTGTTGCGGTTTTCTCGCTCATTACAGGAAATGCAGATTCTTTCAGCAAAAGCGCCGGCAATATTCTCGGCGGAATAATGGGAGACCTTGCATGTACATACGGCGGCGAATCACTTCACAATATTGTTCCTACTGCATCTGATCCCACAAACGTGGACAAACATAAAGATTTCACCCTTGAAATCTCTGCTGAAGACAGATGGGACGCTATGTACGACTTTGAATACGACTGGCGTTTAGACCCGATGGTAATTGCAGATGACCTCAATACGTATATCGAGGAAGTAAAAGCCGTAACAGGTCACGACAAAGTTGTTTTAAGATGCCACAGCGAAGGCAACTGCGTAGCTGCCGCTTATCTTTATAAATACGGTCATTCATCAGTGGAAAAAATCTGCATGATGGCTGCAGCAGCCAACGGAATCAACCTTGTAGGTCAGCTTTTCACCCGTGACATTTCCCTTAAAGACAAAGGCGGAGAAATTGCTTATTTTGTTGCTTCTCTTATGCAGGGCAGCGAATCAGCCGAGCTTATCAGCGCACTGCTGGATGTTCTCAATGACATCGGACTTCTTGATTCTGTCTGCAACATGCTCAACGATGCACTTGTCGGAGACGTGCTTGACACTCTTTATGACGAGGTTCTCGTTGATTCTTTTGCAACATGGCCCGCTTTATGGACTTTTGTTCCCGATACATATTACGAGAATGCAAAGCAGGCAATGTTCGGTACAGATGCTAAATATTCAGCTCTTATTGAAAGAATCGACAGCTATCATTATAACGTGCAGAAAAATCTTCCCAAACTTCTTGCAGATGCAAAGCAGGATGACGTAAGCCTTATTTTCTTCTCACAGTATAATTTTGCACCTATCCCTGTATATGAAGAAAACCTTTCCATGGGTGATATGCTTGTTGAAACAAAATACACAAGCTTCGGCGCAACAGCAGCATCTTACGGCAAAACTCTCGACCTTGATTTCAACTCTGAAAACGCAAAATATTATTCAAAAGACAAAATCATTGATGCCTCAACCTGCCCTTACCCTGATTATACCTGGTTTATCAGAGGCATCAATCACGCTGAATTCCCCGATGCATACGAAGATTTTTCAGCATGGGCAATACTTTACGACGGTCAGCCTACTGTATTTACCGACTCTGCACATCCGCAGTTTGTATATTACGAAAACGGCGAAAAACTTACTCCCGTAACAGAAGAAATTCCCACAGACAGTTCAAACAGCTTTATCAGACTTATAAAAGCCATTTTCAATGCATAAAAATACATTAAAATTCAAAATTACTATTGAATTTTGCACAAAGCTGTATTATAATTAATTAGTAATGTACTCTTAAAGGCAAAACAACTAATTGAAAGGAGTATACAAATGAATATAGCTCTTATAGCACATGACGCCAAAAAAGAACTTATGACTCAATTCTGCATTGCTTACTGCGGAATTCTCAGCAAGCACAATATCTGCGCTACAGGCATCACGGGCAAACTCGTAGCAGAAGCCACGGGCTTGAAGGTTGTCCGCTTTTTAAGCGGCGCTCAGGGCGGTGACCAGCAGATTGCAGCAAGAATCGGATATAATGAAATTGACCTTCTTCTCATGTTCCGCGACCCGCTTAACCGTAAGCCGTCAGAACCGAATGAAGAAAATCTTTTAAGACTCTGCGATGTCCACAACATCCCCGTTGCCACAAATATCGCAACTGCAGAAGCTCTTATTCACAGCCTTGAAAGAGGCGACCTTGACTGGCGAGACATCGTCAATCCGAAATAAAAACAAAATAACAAAGACTGCCGAGAAATCTGCAGAATGACATTTTTGAACCCCGAAGATGTACAAAGGTACTTCGAGAGGGTGAGAATATGACAAACATATGCAAAAAGTGGGTGATATTCGATGTATCACCCACTTTTTAATTACATTTTTCTGATTTGAATCCCAACTTTTTATATCTGAAATATCCGCATATATGTTTATGCCGGTTTATCGACAGTCTGAGAGGACGTATCTTTACGATACGTCCTCTTATTTTTTATGTATATTTATTATTCAAAGTTTACTACTTCTGCTAAAAGATTACTGTCGTACACGTCACATACTCCGTCTGAATTCAGGTCGCTTGCAAGAAATTCTGCAGTGCCCGGCTCATATTCCATTTCGAAGTTTGTAATAGCAAAGCTGTAAACAAGGTCGAATGAATCGGCAAAGCAATCTCCGTTAATATCTCCGACTATTACAACATAATATGTATTGACAACCGTTTCGCCGAGAACGAGGTTTATTTTTGTACCTGTACCGAAACCGAGTTTTGTCTGCACTGTTTTTATTTTTGCAAGACCCGATACCTTGAATAAATTATCATAAACTTCTTCACCGGGCTTAAGTCCGAGAATCATTTTATTTTTGATTTTTATTTTGTCGTTGTTGCTTATAAGTGTAGATGTTGTTTTCTCTGCATAATTAAGAGCACACCATCCTTCAAGGTTTCCTGACTTGAATTTACCCCACATGTAAGTTCCGTCATCGTATTTCTCGGTAACATGGATTCGCTTATTTTTAGAAAGTTTACCTAATTTTGCAAAGATTGTACCGGGATTCTCTCTTACGTTTACGTTGTCTTCAGTTATTATCCATTCTTCATCAACTTTTATTGAATTGATTTTTGCATAACCGTTATATCCGCCTTTTTTGATTATGGTAGGATATTCTCTGAAAGATACGTCCATATCAACGTTTCCGCTTATTCCGTTAACTTTACCTGTTGCCGAGTACTGCCACAAACCGTATTTTTCGCTATGGTCAATCGTAGGTCTGCCCGAACCCGTCCATGACGCAAGCCATATGTCATGTTTTTTGGCAAGAGCTTCTTCATCAAGGTAATTAATTAACCAGTTCTGATTAGTGTAAAGACCTGTATACCAGCCGTTTTCTTTCATTTTATCCATAAAAGCAAGGCACATTTCTGTTCTCAGTTCAGTAGTCATACCTTCTGCCAACTGCTTACTGTCTTCTTCCATATCATAATATATGGGATATTCAAACTTTTTACCCTCAAGCCATGACATTAAAAGGTCTGCGTCTTTTTTTGCTTCGTCAACGTTAACTGCGTAAGTATAGAAATAACAGCCTAAGTCAATACCCGCAGCTTTTGCTTTTACGTAGTTATCTTCAAAATATGTGTCTTTGCCACCTGTATAACCGGCTCGCAGAATTGCAAAATCAATTCCGTCTGCTTTTACCTTTTCCCAGTCAATGTTTCCCTGCCAGACAGATACATCAATACCGTAAGCAGTAATGGAATCTGCATCAGCAGGACCATCAGCATATGCCGATGTAACACCGAAGAGACTTAACACAGAACACAGGCAAACAAACAGGGAAATAACACGCTTTATTTTTGTATGTTTCATAAATTTTTACCTACTCATCATAATAGTGTTTAATTATATTATAAACTGATATACAGATATTGTCAACTTTTGCATCTGTGTTATTTTATGGAAAAGTTTATTACATATTTGTAAACATTTGATTTTTCTATTGATTTTTTCCAAAAATAGGCTACAATATATTTTAGCACTCAAAGTTAAAGAGTGCTAAAACGACATTTAATATAGTTATTTAATAGGAGGTAATTTATTATGACACTCAAACCCCTTGCAGACAAGGTTGTTGTGAAACTCACAGAAATGGAAGAAACAACAAACAGCGGAATCATCCTTGCATCTGCTTCACAGGAAAAACCCCAGGTGGCTGAAGTTGTTGCAGTAGGCCCCGGCGGAATTGTTGACGGAAACGAAATTGTTATGACAGTTAAAGTCGGCGATAAAGTTATTACAAGCAAATATGCAGGCTCAGAAGTGAAACTCGGTAAAGAAGAATTCACAATCGTGCGTCAGGCAGACATTCTTGCTATTGTAGAATAATAGGAGGTACTTCAGATGGCAAAACAGATTATTTATGGCGAAGAAGCCAGAAAAGCTTTACAGAACGGTATTGATAAATTGAGCAATACTGTTAAAATTACACTCGGCCCCAAAGGCAGAAACGTAGTTCTTGATAAAAAATACGGTGCACCCCTCATCACAAATGACGGTGTTACAATCGCTAAAGAAGTAGAACTCGAAGATGCTTTTGAAAACATGGGCGCACAGCTTGTTAAAGAAGTTGCAACAAAAACAAACGACGTTGCAGGTGACGGCACAACAACTGCTACACTTCTTGCTCAGGCTCTTGTACGTGAAGGCATGAAAAACGTTGCTGCAGGTGCAAATCCCATGGTAGTAAGAAAAGGTATTAAAAAAGCAGTTGAAACTGCTATCGAAGCTATCAAAGCAAATTCAAAACCCGTTTCAAGCACAAACGATATCGCAAGAATCGCAACAATTTCTTCAGCTGACGAAGAAATGGGCACAATCATTGCAGAGGCAATGGAAAAAGTTACTGCTGACGGTGTTATCACAGTTGAAGAATCAAAGGTTGCAGTTACAGACAGCGACGTTGTTGAAGGTATGCAGTTCGACAGAGGCTATATCTCTCCCTACATGGTAACAGATACAGACAAAATGGAAGCTGTTATTGACGATGCTTACGTGCTTATCACAGATAAGAAAATTTCTGCAATTCAGGAAATTCTTCCTCTCCTTGAACAGATTCTCCAGGCAGGTAAAAAACTTGTTATTGTTGCTGAAGATGTTGAAGGCGAAGCACTTTCAACAATCCTTGTTAACAAACTCCGCGGTACATTCACTTGCGTTGCAGTGAAAGCTCCCGGCTTCGGCGACAGAAGAAAAGAAATGCTTCAGGATATCGCAATCCTCACAGGCGGTGAAGTTATCACTTCTGACCTCGGCCTTGAACTTAAAGATACACAGATTACTTCTCTCGGCCGTGCAAGACAGATTAAAATCACAAAAGAAAACACAATTATCGTTGACGGTGCAGGCGATAAAGACGCTATCAAGTCAAGAATCGGTCAGATTAAAGCACAGATTGAAACAACAACATCTGACTTTGACAGAGAAAAGCTTCAGGAAAGACTTGCAAAACTTGCAGGCGGTGTTGCTGTTATCCGCGTAGGTGCAGCAACAGAAACTGAAATGAAAGAAAAGAAACTCCGTATCGAAGATGCTCTTGCAGCAACAAAAGCAGCCGTTGAAGAAGGTTGCGTAGCAGGCGGCGGTGTTGCACTTATCAATGCAATTCCTGCAGTTGAAAAGCTTTTTGCAGAAACAGAAGATGCTGACGAAAAAACAGGCGTTAACATCGTTCTTAAAGCAATTGAAGAACCTGTTCGTCAGATTGCAGCAAACGCAGGTCTTGAAGGTTCAGTTATCGTAAACGAAATCAAATCTTCAGGCAAAACAGCATACGGCTACGACTTCTCAACAGACTCTTACGTTGATATGTTCGAAGCAGGTATCCTTGACCCCACAAAGGTTACACGTTCAGCACTTCAGAATGCTTCTTCAGTAGCATCAATGGTTCTCACAACAGAATCACTTGTTGCTGACAAACCCGACCCCGCAGCAGACGCAGCAGCAAACGCAGCTATGGCAGCACAGGGCGGCGGAATGTATTAATAAAACAGCATAAACGAATTATCCCACACAGTTTTCTGTGTGGGACTTTTTGTTTTATCGTGATATTTAAAGATTATTCTGTCACTTCGCATTCTTTGAGCAATTCATCGGTACTGAGCCCTACCACTCTGAATGCTTCATCATAGCTTAATCCCATAAGGTCTATATCATCCATCTTGATTGTCTCTTGAAATGTATCCGAAACTCTACCGCCAAATGAATTTGTTGCTGAATATCTGATGTTGATATTTACTTTGAACTCCGCTTTTGAAGAATCAGTTTTTTTCTCATTGAAGCTGAATGATGTATTATCTGACAATTTCTGATATGAAGCCGGATCTTTGCATGCGTTTTTGATAGCGACCTCAGCAAGTTCAGCTTTAGAACAACAAAGAGCCTGTGTTTTTGTCCAGACATATAATTTTGCCGTTTCTTTATAACCTTTCATTCTCTTGTCGCCTGCATATGTGCTTGCTTTTAACCAGCCACCCCAGTTGCCTGTTCTGACTTGTTCTAAAATGTACTCATAAGTATATTCCTTTGCAAGTTCTGTACCATCCTTATAATCTTCGGAATTCCATAAATGTTTCGCAGCAATAACGCTATTGCCCATTTTTTTAAATTCTTTTCCTGCCTCATAATTTGCTTTTTTAAGCAGTTCATTTACATCATCATTTTCTTGGCAGTAACCTAAAATAAGTACAGCACCATAAGGCACATCTTTTTTGAGCGTAAGCTTCGCTTGTTTGTAAAGATATTGCTGTATTTCTTCGTTTTTAATATCTTTATCACCCACATAAGCATTAATCGCCTCTTCAATTGCTTTAGCACATTTTGTTCTGTTTTCTTCTGCAGTTTCATCTACCCCGTAAAGGAGAGCATTTCCGGTCAGTGCTGCTGAATATATGGGATTATTTTTGGCAATAATCATATTTGAAACCGAAACTGTTGCAATAGCTAATACACATACTGCTATAATGCCAAGAATAATAAGTGCTTTCTTTTTTCTCTTCTTCTTTTTTTCTGCCTGCCATTCCTGCATTTCTTTCTGCTTTTCAGCTTCCATAGCTTTCATGGCATTAAAGTATGCCTGTTGCTGTTCTTCAATTGTTAAATTTTTTTGCTCTGCTGCTTCATTTTTTTCATTATCCATGATGATAACCTCCTTTTGATGTAACATTATTATAGTCGTAATTATGACTATTGTCAAGAGTGCAATCAAGAAGTATCATCAAAATGGTGATGTTATTATGATTATTTATGACCCTTTCTGGAAAACTCTGAAAAACCGAGGAGAGAGCACATATACGCTTATAAATAAATACGGCATAAGCAGTGCAACAATTGACAGAATCCGTAAAGGCGGAGGAATTACAACGCAGAAATTAAACGACCTGTGCAAAATTCTCAACTGCAGAGTTGAAGATATAATTGAATATACAGAAGATTAAAAATCCCACCGTTTCTTTGATTGAACTCAGGAAATACGGTGGGATTATTAATTATATTTTCTTTTTACAGAATAAATTTAAATTACATTCATCACATTTTGCTTTTCTCGCAGTGCAGATTTCTCTGCCGAAAAGCACACATCTGTGACAAAAGTCATTGCTCTCTTCAGGGGGCAATATTTTTTTCAGTTCAAGTTCAACTTTTTTTGGGTCTTTTGTGTTTACAAGTCCGATTCTGTTTGAAATTCTGATAAGATGGGTATCTGCCACAACTGCAGGTTTGCCGTAAACATCACCACAGATTAAATTCGCAGTTTTTCTGCCCACACCGGGAAGTGACGTTAAGTCTTCAATATTATCGGGAACTTTTCCGTCAAAATCCGTAAGAATTTTTTGCGCCATGCCAATTATATCTTTAGCCTTTGTTCTGAAAAAGCCACACGGACGCACAAAATTTTCAATATCCTTTACATCTGCATTTGCATAATCTTCCAGAGTTCTGTATTTTGCGAACATAGGAGGAGTAACTATGTTGACTCTCGCATCAGTACATTGTGCAGAGAGCCTTGTTGCCACAAGCAACTCAAAAGGATTCGATGCAACGAGAGAACAAATTGCTTCAGGATATCTTTCTTTCAGAGCTTCAATAGACCTGATACCGAGTTCTTTTTTTGTCACTTCATCACCCCGTTATGTGAAAAAATTTTAGTTTTGTCAAGCGCCGCAAAAAGTGGTGTTCCCAATAGGAAACAAACAACTGCCTCACCCAAACCTACCCACAACGCACTGATGAGAAAGCCCGTAAATGTAAAAATCTCGCCCTCGGGGAGAAAGAATATATTTATTTCAAGTCCGATTATCACAGCGTTGAATATAACGGGAAAAATCAGCGATAAAAGCGGCATATTTCGGATTTTTATATTGCGAGTAAGATAAGTGCAGACGGACGCCATAAACGTAGCCAGAGCGCCGAAAACCGCATCTATCCAGGAATACGGCCCCGCAAAATTGGCGATTATGCAACCGATTGTAAGTCCCGGAATTGCCGCAGGTGTAAGCACCGGCAAAACTGTCATTGCTTCCGAAAACCTGAACTGCAAAGCACCGTAAGACAACGGATAAATAGCGAGTGTCAACGCAGCATATAATGCCGCAATAATTGCACTTTCCACAAGAAAACGCATTTTTTTGTTTATCATATTAAATTCATCTCCGTAGTTTTATTTATAGTCAGGATGGTTTCGAACTGACTGTCAGGTATCTGTAATTAGGCATAATGAAGGAGTGAGTTTCCCCACTCCTTCGAATATTAATTATACATAAGGAACTTGCTCAATTTCAACTTCGCCGTTTACAACTGCGTTGAGAAATGCAAGGTCATAAATATCAATTGCTGTATCACCGTTCAGGTCTGCTGCGAAGAGAATCGGATCACCTTCTTCAATTTCTATATCACCATTTACGATAGCCGCAAGGATTGAAGAATCGTAAATGTCGATAACGCCGTCACCGTTAAGGTCACCGAAGATGATGATTGTGTAAGTTTCCCATTCTTCGCCGCCGCGGAATGTTGTAAGTGTCATGCCTGTACCGATTCCGTCGGGTGTTTCGTATGATACGCTTGATGAATATTCTACATAACCTTCAAGGTCTGCAAGACCAATATCAAGACCGTAGATGTAACCGAGTTCTGTATCAAGAACTGTTGTTGAACCTTCTGCTGCTTTGAAATAACCCTGGAGCTGTGGAATTACAATTGTTTCGCGTGAAAGTTCTTCGCCACATACTGTACAGTAAACTACTGAATCGTATGAACCTGCCTGTTCGTATGTTGCTTCAACTCTGTTTTCTTCTACTGCTTCGCCTTCTGTATGGCCGAGAGCTTCAATTACGAATGATTCGCGTGAAAGTTCTTCACCGCAAACTGAGCAGTAAACTACCATTTCGTATAAGCCTGCTGTTACACAGTCTGCTTCTACTCTGTTTTCTTCTACTGCTTCTGCAGGAGTGTGACCGAGTGCGTCAATTGTGATTGTTTCGCGTGAAAGTTCAACTGCGGGAGTACAGCAAGTACAGTAAACTACCATGTCATATGAACCGGCTTCTGTACATGTTGCTTCTACTCTGTTTTCTTCTACTGCTTCTGCGGGAGTGTGACCGAGTGCGGGAACAACTGTTGTTTCACGTGATATTTCTTCACCGCATACTGTACAGTAAACTACTGTATCGTACGAACCATCTGTTGTGGCAGTTGCAGCAACTTTGTTTTCAATAACAGCGTCGCCTTCTGTGTGACCAAGTGCATCAACTACAATTGTTTCTCTTGATACTTCTTCACCACATTCTGAACAATAAACTACAAGGTCATATGAACCTGCATTTACGCAATCAGGGTCAACATTATTTTCAACTACTGCATCTTCAACGATAGGATGTTTGCAAGAATCGTCATATGATGCCATAAGTTCATCGTATTTGGCTGTGATGCTTTCTGTCATCGCATCGATTTCTGCCTGATTGTAAATTGTAAGAGTATCGTCATTATACATTTCTGTACCTTCTGCTACAAGAGCCTGATACTCTGCAAGAATATCCTGATTATAGTATTCCAAAGTGCCGGGAATTTCTTTATCAATAGCTTCTTTAAGGTCAATTTTATAAACACTTCTCAGAATAAGTCCGTCAATTTTTTCGCGGAGATTCTGTTCAAGAGCGTCTACTTCGTCCTGTCTTGAAGCTAACCACGGATTTGCTGCATGGTCTGCAATTGCTGCCTCTGCTGCTTCCATCGGATCAAGAAGAAGAGAACCGTTTATGTAAAGAGTTCTGTCGATACCCTTTGCTTCTCCAAGTGTTGTAATAAGTGCATCAAAGTTTGCTGTAAGAGGTGCAAGATTATTCATTGCATCTTCAATTTCAGCTGCCCACGCATCAACTTTATCTTGTTCAAGAGCAGTGAGAGTATAATCAACTTTTGCAAATGCTGCATCAACTGCTGCTATACCTTCGGGAGGATAAAGTGATTTATCCATAGCATCGTACTGCTGTTTAAGAGCATATATATCTTCATAGTTTGCGGCATAGGGCATCGCTCTGTCAATAGCAATCTGAAGATTTTCTGCCATCTGATCAACTGCACTCTGATAGAGAATTGAATAACTCTTTGTTACCATTTCCTGTGCTTCTCTGATAAGAGCAATGTCTGAAGGCGGATATGCTTCTTCATTATCAATAATTTCATCTGCCTGATCATAAAGGTCATTTACACGTGTATAATCAGCAGTTTTCAGCTGAAGATTATTGTACATAGTCTGAAGTGATTTTGTTGAAGCATCAATTTCAGACTGAGTTGCTTTCGGATTATTAAGAACACGTACTGAATCCACATAAGCATTCTGGAATGCTGAAAAACCGGAACGATAATACCACGCCTGGGGATTAGCACCCTTCTTCTGTGTACGTGTTGTGGGAACATCGGGATCGCTTGTCATAACATGGTTTACAAGGTCACGAAGCGCACCTTTGTCAACAACATGGAATGTCATTACAATAGGAACAATAGGTGAGTTTGTAATATACGCATATGAACCTCTGAAATATGCATAATATCTGTTAACAACGGTATAAGCAGCGCCACTTACAAGACCTGCAACAGAACCGGTAAGATGAGATGTGATAATATGGCCACCATTTCTTGTGCCTGAAGTAATTGTGCTGTAAGCTCCGTTTTCACTATCGAAACCGTAGTTACTTCTTGCGGGAACAGAATAACCGATAGTTGCTTGTGCAACTGAGTTTGTTGAATAGCCTGAAGGAGCAGTTGTCTGTGCACCTGCAAATACGTAAGATTCACCTAAAGCAACGTTTGGAGTATCATTGTTTCTTACGTGGGTCTCACCATTTTCGTTACCAACATTTGCGTCAATTCGCAGATTAATATCAGCAAGTGAATTTGAAACTGAAGCGTCAAGATAAACATGAGCCTGTGAAGTACCGGTAATAAATTTTGTATGGTCAATAGTTTCTCTGGGATTAGAGAAAAGACCAGCAGATTCAACACGTTCTTCTTCGTAGTAAGATGTAAGACCTGAACCATCTGTGAAAGCTTTGGTTGCTACGTTGTATGAACCTGTTCTTTGTGTCATGCCGGCATCAGCGGGTGTTTCATAGTAAACGCCTTTACCAAGCACACGGGTAATAGCAGAAGCGTAGCCTCTATACCATGATGATGTACCGTTATAAGGTTTCCATGTAACTCTGAGTTCTGCAAAAGCGCCGCCTGTTGCGATGTTTTCAACGTATGTTACGCATTTTTCCTGATATGTGTTACCATCTGTCCACGTGTAGTCAATGGTGAAGGTAATTGCTGAGCCCGGTTCTGCCGTACCGCCTGTAACATCAATTGTATATGTACCGGGGGCTGTGAAAGCTGTGTCTGAAAAAGTTACTGTGCTGTTATCGCAGGAAAACTTTGTAATCGAAACACCTGCAGTGGGAGAAACAAAAGTAATTCTCGTTGCGGCAGGAATTTCGCCTGAATAAGCCTGTGAAACGTGATCACCTGAAAGTTCAGGAACACCTGAAGGTGTTGCTTTAACAATCTGATTTCCGGGTTCCATTGAGTTGGCACCTTTTGCAACTCTCGTCACCTCTGTGCAATAGAACTGAACCTGAGGGCGTGGAGTGGGTTCTAAAACGATCTCCTTAAGGATAGAACCGTTTGATTCAACTGCAAAAGCCGTTAAACCGGCACTGCATACGAACATAACCATAAGAAGAGCCATAATTGAACTTAAAATTCTTTTGGATATTTTCATATATATACCTCCTGCGTGTAAAGAGTCAGCGTAATTATAACACAACCTTTCGTCATTTACAATATAAAAAACTCTTAAAATATTTAAAATTTCAAGTAATTGTGCCTATTTTAGTTTTAAACTTTAACAAAAAAGAGAGAGGATTTCTCCTCTCTCCTTAAATGATTTTATTTGTAATTATGCAAAGGGAACCTGCGTGATTTCTGTTTCGCCGTTTACAACTGCATTGAGAATTGCAAGGTCATAAATATCAACTGCTGTATCGCCGTTCAGGTCTGCTGCGAAGAGAATCGGATCACCTTCTTCAAGTTCCATATCGCCGTTTACG
>JAGBHV010000043.1 GCA_017935325.1 Clostridia bacterium | reverse complement strand
GCACTTTAAAATGCGAAATTGCGTGTGCAAGAAAAGGCGAAAACCACCGATAACGCTGTCGCGTATCGGTGGTTTTTAACGCATTATTGTGCCGTAAGTTCACATTTTAAAGAAAAACTTCCTTATGGGAACTCGGCGAATTGAGTGACTGTTTTTTAAAATCCGCCGCCTACAGTAACTTTATAGTCAATAACAGCACCTGCATCATCTACTTCAAGATTTTCAATATAAAGGTCGTTTACTACGGGAGTAACAACATAAGACCATGTACCTTTTTCAATAACACCGTTTTTATTGATTTTCACTTTAAGTTTTGCATCTGTATAATGCACTTTGATATCAGCCTCTTTATACCTGATATCCAAAGCCGGGAACTGTTCAGCAGCTTCTGCAACACCATTAACAACGCTGATAGCATGACCAACTGTGCCTTCATATGTCTTGCCGTAAATGCCGTCAGTCTGGTCAACCATAGTCATTTCAACAACTGTGTAATTACCGCTTTTATAAGCCTTTGCTGTTTTGCAGTCACTTGCAACTAATTTCTGATGTCCGCCGGTGATGCCGTCAAACTCTGTAGAGTTAAGCTCAAGAACTGTTCTTATAAGCGGTTCAGCAACTCCTAAAAATGTTCCGATGCCACCTGCTGCTTTGAGAGAATTTTTTCTCATAATCATAGTCTGGGTAGATTTAGCTCCGGAAGATTTAGCGCATGCTTTTTTATAAAAAGAAACAACCTCTTCCTTACTCCAATCTGACGGGTCATTTTTTGAGACTGATGCAGACTGTTTTTTTGTTGTAGATTCCTTATCTGAAGAATTATGTTTGTTTGTTGTTTTATCTTCTTTTGAGGATTCAACATCAACAATCTCAGTAATTATCTCTGTCCTACCCTCCTCATCAGTTACAACTTCAGATATAATTTCCGTTTCTTTTTCTTCATTTACAACAGGTGTTGCAGATGTGTTTTCCTGAGAATCAGGAGTTTTATCCTTATCTTTTGAAGCACATGAAGAAAAAGAAAGCAGCATCAACGCAGCAAAAATAAATGCAGATATTCTTTTCATTATTACTATCTCCTTAATATAAATCATAATAATAATTTACTATATTATTAATTAATAGTCAATGTATAAAATATTAAGAATTATTCAGGTCATCTTTAAATCTTCTGTCAAGATAGCTTGATTTTATTTCGTTGAAAAAATCAGTTCTTTCTTCAGATGTCAACAACCTGATATATTTGATTACCATACGTTCTTCACTTGTAAGTTCAGCCATTTTTTCTTCAACAGTAAACTGATAAGAAGGTACTGTTGAACTTATTTCAAGATTTGTTCTGCTCTTTGTTTCATTATCAAAATCCTGAATCGTAACGCCATAAATTTCAGCAAACTTTTCAACAAGATCATATGACGGTACTGTTTTTGAATTTTCGTAGGATATATATGTGGTTCTTTTGATTCCCACTTTTTCAGCAATCTGAGCCTGAGTATAGCCGTTTTTTTCTCTGAGGCGTCTCAGTGCTTTGCCAATACTCATTTGTGACTCCTCCTTTTGAATTTTCCATTCCTTGCAAAAGCAAGAATAAACATCGAAGCAAGCGCACCTGCAGCGCCATTGATTAAATCCCACATAGTATCAACGATACCGACTTCCGTAAAAATATCAGAACGTTGCATCATCATGCCGTATAATCTGTCCATTGTAAATTCATATATTTCCCAACCGACAAGTATTGCAATGGCTCCCGTAAAAGAAAACATAGCTTGCATTGCAGGACCTGTTTCTCTGTTTTTTCCGTTCACAAGCGGAATCAGTTCAAACATAAAGCTTTGGGAAAGAACGCCTGCAAACAAATGAAGAATAACATCCATTGATTCGAAATCAGTATGCAGATTAAGTGATGTACCGATAACACAACCGACACAGATAAAAATATTCAATTCAGTCTGGAGATAATACGGAACCTTCGTTATAAAAGATTTTCCGCCCCACATCTGGAACATATCCCACAAATGGGTAAAAGCAATCGCAAAAAGTGATTGCAGAAATTGTGTTGTATTGCCAAGCAGAAACTCGATAATTCCCCATACTAAAAGCGCAAATCTGCAAAAGAACCATATATAAGTATGAGCCTTTGGTTTTTGAGGAATTGAATTACTGTTACGTATAGACATTGCAAACTTTCCTTTACTAATTCTTTTTAACTACTCTGATATCTCTGCCGGTAAATTCCATCAGGTCATAATTTCCCAAGATTCTTGAGGCAATTCTTTGAGTGTATTTTTCTTCGATTTCATACAATGTAAGATTTGTACTTATGATTGTAGGTTTTGACATCATAATTCTTGTATTGAGAATATTATACACCGCTGATACTGTAAACTGTGTTGAAAATTCTGCTCCCAGATCGTCAATTATCAGCAAATCGCAATCAAGAATTGCCTGTTCAGCACCCGTCTGTGCACTTTTTCCGAATTTCTCATTTTCAAGACTGGAAAGAAGGTTTTGTGCTGAGCCGTAAATAACTGAAAATCCTTTTTTGGCTGCCTCGCCCGCAATAGCAAGAGACAAATGTGTTTTGCCGAGACCTGTATCACCTGACATAATCAGGTTACCTGAATTTTTGCTGAAATCATCTGCATAACTTACGCAATAATCATAAAAGCTTTTCATACGTTTTTTCGGAATCATTCCGTTTTCATCAGGGAAATCAGGATATAACTCCAGTGAAAAATTATCAAATCGATACTTTTCAATCGGCAATTTATCGCACAATGAATTATATGTTAACTGACGCATTGTGTTTTTTAAGCACTCACACATTTTTCCGTCAACAAAACCGTTGTCATTGCAGACTGTACAAAAATATTTCTCTTTAAGATAATCTTCAGGTAAACCTGCTTTTTTTAATGTATCAGCTATCACCTTTTGTGCCTGAAGATTTTTCTTTGAAATCTCATCTATAAAATCCTGTGCTTTACCGCCTAAGCCTAATGCTTTTACACATTCGCAAGCGGTTTCAGCCATAATTCTGTAAGCTTTTGCAATTTCAGGGAAACGACTTTTACATTCTTCGCGTCTTTCAAAAGCCAATGCCTGAGCATTCTCGCGTCTTCTGTCAACTTCAGCTTTTGCACGTGTATAAATTTCCTTATTAGCTGACATTAATCGTTATCCCCCTTTCGTTTATATACGAGTTCTGCGTTATTATTCTTTTTGAGAAACTCATCAATATCGTATGATGATTTTTTTCTTTCCTTTTTCACAGTTTTTGTTTCAGAAGCCTTTGAAATATTAAATCTTTCCTGCTTTGATTTTGATACATCCTGTGGCGTTCTCAAACCATCTTTTGACCAGTTCTGAAGAACCTTGTCCATATACGGAAAACTTATTTTCTGAATATTATTTGCAGATTCTTCATATGCAAGATATATCATATCCATTGAAAAACCATACTGATTTTTCCATAAACTAAGGTATTTCATTTGTGCGGAAGTAGGTCTTGGAGTAGAGATACCTGTTTTTAAACGCAACTCATTCCACATTTCATCAGTAGCCTTGAGTTCACTGATTACTTCATCAGCTTTTTCAAGCGTATCAATTTCTCTTTCGCCCCAATCTTTGCCGATTTTTGCAATGTAAGAAGTTGATGTTTTACCCACAGATGCACAATATTCAAGTATTGTAACAATAACCTCAACGGGCAAGCCGTAAGCGTCGTGCATCATCAGAAGAACTGACTGACCGTCATGGCCAATTGTTTTTCCGAGTCTTAATTGAGCTTCATTGAAAAGAAAACGGATTTCTTCGCTTTCATCACCTCTTGCGGCAATCTGCTCTGCAGTCGGTTTTATTGACTCAATCTCAGGAAGAACTTTAGGAGCTGTCTGCGCAACAGTTTCTTCTTTAACTTTTACAAGCTCAGGTTCAACATTAATCTGCTGTAGATTATCTGATTTAATCAGAATTCCCGTTTCAGTCCAGAAAGTCAACGCATCAGCACAGTCCGCAGCTGATACACCGATATCTTTTGACAAATCGTCAATAGTTTTTTCATCTGCAGAATGCCTCATAATCCATAAGAGAACTTTAATCTGAACAGACCCTGCAAGACGCAGATATTTATCCACTACCTCGGCAGGCACAGCAAAAGATGTATTCCATTTTACGGGATTAATTATGTATTCCATTAAATATGCCTCCTGTCAGCGTAGTTAAAATATATTATACACGAAAAATGTCAATCTTGCAATGATTATAATAAAAATAAATAAAAAAACAGGTGCAAAAAATACACCTGTTTAAACAAATATCACTAATATTTATTATATCTTGCTTGCTTTGTATGCAACACCAAGCATTCCTGCAGTATTTCCGAGGTTTGAATTGACAATTTTTACATTTCTGAAACTCTGCATAAGCTTTTTGTTTATTCTTTCATTGATTGAATCAACGATATAGTTTTCATTCATAATACCGCCGCCAAGAACAATCAATGACGGATTAAAGGTATAAACTATGCTAATGAGTCCTGTAACAATTTCATCAATCCATTCATCAATTTTAGTTCTGATAACAGGGTTGTTGAAATTCTTTTCTTCAAAAATTTTCACGCCATCGAGAATTTCATCAGAAACCCCATTTACTCCTTCAACAAGTGCACGGGCAGAAGCATAACATTCATAGCAGCCGTTTCCGCCACATGTGCATTTTTTGCCACCTGAATGCGTGATTATGTGGCCGAGTTCACCTGCTGAACAAAACGAACCTTTATATAAATCGCCATTAAGCCATATTGCTCCGCCGATACCCGTGCCGTAAGTAAGGCATATAAAATCGTTATATCCTTTTGCTTTACCGAAATACGCTTCACCAAGTGCCGCAGAATTGACGTCATTTTCTACATACGTCGGAACTGAAGTTGCAGTTTCGACCATTTCTTTGATTTTGGTGCCTGTATATCCGGGAATTGTGTCAGTAGCATAAACTATTACACCTGTTGTACTGTCCACCTGACCTGCCGTTGAAATCGCAACACGGTCAATATGCTCGTGCTCTTTTACAATTTCTATAACCTTCTCAATAAGTTTTCTACCGCCTTGTTTTGCATCAGTAGGAATCTTTGTTGACCGGGAAAGTTTAAAATTTTCATCGCACAAAGCATATTTGATAAATGTACCGCCAATATCAAAAGTAATTATTTTCATTTTACATCCTCTAAAGCTCTGACAAAACGCTTTGTTATATCCATAGGTCTTGTAATTGCAGTGCCGCACACAGCGCTGAATGCACCTGCTTTATATACATTTTTCAAGTCATCAGGTACCCATATACCACCTTCAGCAATTACAGGAACATCAAGTTCTCCAACGTATCTTTCAATAAGTTCAACATCAGGAAGTTTTCTTCCTTTTGTGTAGGGAGTATATCCTGCCATTGTTGTACCAACAAGGTCTATTCCCAGCTCAGCGGCAAGCTTACCTTCTTCAAAACAAGAAGTATCAGCCATAAAAAGCTGGTTCGGATATTTTGCTCTTACTTCTTTGAAAAACTCTTCAAAAGTAACACCATTCGGTCTTAATCTGTTTGTTGCATCAACTGCAATAATTTCGCAACCTGCTTCAACAAGTGCGTCAACTTCTTTCATTGTAGGCGTAATATAAACATCAGAATCGTCATAGTCCTGCTTAATAATGCCGATAACAGGTAAATCAACCTTTTCTTTGATTGCTTTGATATCAACAACAGTGTTTGCTCTTATGCCTACTGCACCGCCAAGATACGCTGCCCAAGCCATTTTTGACATAATATAACTGTCATAGAGTGGCTCAGTAGGAAGAGCCTGACATGAAACAATAAGTCCGCCTTTAATCTGCTTAAGAATTTCTTTATTTGTCATACAAATCACCTATATTATTTAAAATAAAACCCCCGACAAAGCCGAGGGTTTACATTCATAAAAACTGAATTACATCATGCTTGCAACTTCTTCAGCGAAGTTGTCTTCTTTCTTCTGGATGCCTTCGCCTTTTTCAAAACGAACAAAACTCTTAACTGCTATTTCAGCACCGAGTGCTTTAGCAACTGAAGCAACATAACCTGAAACGTTACCATCAAAGAGGTCTGAACGAACAAAGGGCTGTTCAAGAAGGCAGATTTCTTTGATCTGCTTTGAAAGACGACCCTGAACAAGTCCACCGAAGATTTTGTTTTCAGAGATTTCTGCCTTATGAGAAACAGCAAGTTCTGAAAGAGTAGCGTATGCTTCTTTTGAAATAAAGTTAACGAAGTTCTTTCTCTGTTTCTGGTCAAGACCCTGATAAACAGTAATATCTTCATCGCTCCACTTTTTGCCGTCAATTGCTTCGTTGATGAGGCTTGTAAGAATGGGCATGGGAAGTGAATCGGGCTTGTTAAGAGCACTATCAACAGTAATTGATTCCATCTTAGCAAGTTCTTCAGCAGAAATATCGTTTTTGCAAAGATATTCAGGGTTCATAGCTGCAATCTGCATAGCTACGTTTTTACCCATTGCTGTAAATTCATCTTTAGCAGCTGTTGCATCGTCTGTATCAAAAGCAACAATAACACCAACAGTACCGCCTGCATGAATGTATGTTGCTGTGTGACCCTCAACGAGTGCAAATCTACGAACTTTCATGTTTTCACGAAGAGCAAGGAACACTTCCTGAACTTCTTCTGCAACTGTTTTATCTGAATCAACTGCTTTTGTTGCAAGAAGAGCATCAACATCAGCGGGTTTTGTTGCAGCAACAGTTTCAACAACTTTCTTTGCAAGGCCGATGAAAGGAGCACCTTTAGCAACAAAGTCTGTTTCGCAGTTAATTTCAACAAGAGCACCTGCAGTTGCATCGTTATAAGCTGCAACTGTACCTTCAGCAGCAACACGGCTTGCTTTTTTAGCCGCAGATGCAAGACCTTTTTCTCTGAGGAAGTCAATTGCCTTATCCATATCTCCGTCTGTTTCAACGAGAGCTTTTTTACAATCCATCATACCAGCGCCTGTTTTTTCACGAAGAGCCTGTACGTCTTTAGCTGTAAATGCCATAATAAATTCCTCCTGAATTATAAATTATTCTAATACTGCCCGAAAATTATTCGGGCAGCAAGGTTTTCAAATCTGAATTATTCAGCAGCTTCAACTGCTTCTGCTTCTTCAGCAGCTTCGGGAGCTGACTGTTCACCCTGACGACCTTCGATAATAGCATCAGCCATTGCACCTGCAATAAGTTTTACTGCACGGATAGCATCGTCGTTACCGGGGATAACGAAATCAACTTCATCAGGATCACAGTTTGTGTCAACGATTGCAACAATCGGGATGTGAAGCTTGTGAGCTTCTGCAACTGCGATTTTTTCTTTTCTGGGGTCAACGATGAACATAGCAGCGGGCTGCTTTTTCATACCTGTGATACCACCCATGAATTTTTCGAGTTTTTCGATTTCGAGATTAAGCTTGATAACTTCTTTTTTGGGGAGAAGGTCAAATGTACCGTCAGCTTCCATTGCTTTGAGCTGAGCAAGTCTCTTGATTCTTCTCTGGATTGTGTTGAAGTTTGTGAGCATACCACCGAGCCAACGTGCGTTTACATAGGGCATGTTGCAACGG
>JAGBHV010000042.1 GCA_017935325.1 Clostridia bacterium | reverse complement strand
GTAACTAACCTTGCCATTTTGCTGTCATCCTTGAGCGAAAGCGAAGGATCTCAAAATGGCAACACATAAAACATTTCCAAACGAGATTCTTCGCTGTCGCTCGAGAATGACACGTTTGGAAATGTTAACGACAAATTATAATTTAAAGAACCGGATATGGGCATCATACTCGCAAATTATTATAAAACTCACATCAGATAGCTGAAAATTATAATTTGAAAAACTTGCTATGGGCATTGCACTTGCAGATTATTATAAAAACTAAAATCAGTGATATTTGAAAAATATAAATTACTTGTAAAACATAATATGATGTGATATACTTTTTTTGAACAAAAAACTTAAAAGGAGTTTTTGATATGATTACAAAAATTGAAAATGCTGTTTTTTCAGCAGAAATCAAGCATAACGGAGCAGAGCTTCACAGCCTTATAAGAAAAGACACAGGCAAAGAATACATCTGGTATGGCAGAGAAGAAATCTGGTATGGTCAGTCACCTATCCTTTTCCCCTTTATCGGTAAGCTTCTTGACGATAAATACCGCTATAATGACACAGAATACACAATGCAGAAGCACGGTTTTGCAAGAAAACGCCCCTTTGAACTTGTTTCAAAGGAAGATACAAAGGCAGTTTTCTTCCAGACTTTTGATGAAAACACCCTCGCAATGTATCCTTTTAAATTTGAGCTTTTCGTTACTTTCGAACTTGATAACGAAGGACTTAAAGTTACTCACACAGTTAAAAATATTGACGATAAAAAAATGTACTTCTCTCTCGGTGCACATCCCGGATTCAACATTGAAATCGGCGACAGCATTATTTTCGACGAAAACGAAACTCTCGTAACAGAAAGAATCGACAAAGATTCAATTATCGCAGTATTTGACGAGCCTCTTCTTGATAACGCAAAAGAAGTTGTGGTAACAAAAGATATTTTCGTTGAAGATGCTCTTATCCTCAACGGTTTCAAATCAAAGGGGCTTACGCTCAAGAGTCAGACCGGTGAAGAAATTCTTCATTTCGATATGGGTGATGCACCTTTCCTGGGCATCTGGGCAAAACCCGGCGCACCTTACGTTTGCATTGAGCCCTGGTGGGGCGTAAACGATTCCTACGAAATCAAAAATGACGTTTCAGAAAAGAGAGGAATCCAGTCTCTCGAAGCAGGCGAAACCTTCGAGTACACATGGAAAGCAGAAATTAAATAATTTATTTTATGGACTTGCCTGAAAGAAAACCAACAAGATTAAAAGGTTATGATTATTCATCACCCGGTGCGTATTTTGTTACCGTATGCGTAAAAAACAAAAAACAGATGCTTGGCAAAATTGTAGGGTGTGGCGATTTCGACACACCGCAGATGATACTATCTGAATACGGACAAATTCTTGATAGATACATTTCCCTGATGAACAAAAAATATCCGCATATCAAAGTGGATAAATATATAATCATGCCTAATCATTTTCATATGATTTTGAATATTTCAGCACGTATCGGTGCGTCGGAAACCGCCGCACCCTACAATAACGAAACTTCAAAATTTGTATCATTACTTAAACGATATTGCAACCGTGAGTATGGTGTTAATATATGGCAAACATCTTTTAACGACCATATAATCAGAGGCGATAAAGATTACAATAAAATATGGGAATACATTGACACCAATGTGTTGAGATGGGATAAAGATTGTTTCAATCCGCTCAATAAGGAGGTTTATCTATGACAAATAAATCCAGACTTTTTGGTTATATTTTCATGGCAGTAATTACTATTGTAGGATTATCTCTGTTTATTTATCAAGTAGTTAATCATACAGTCGTCGAATGGCGTCTTATCATTACAGCACTGTTTCTTGTTTTCAATCTGATTATAAGCATAAAAGGAATTATTGATTGTAAAAAAGCATTAGCGGGAAGTGATAAAAATGACAAATAAATTTAATCTCATTTCATCAGTTATTCTTATGGTAATCGGTTTACTCGCAATCATCTCTTACATTATACTTACCGTAAACGGAGAAATTGATTGGAGAAAATATCTTGTGGCAGCGATTTTATCACTTTTCTTCGTTGTAACAGGAATACGCGAAATTATAAAACACAAACGTTCAGACAAAGCATAACAAAAACGGATAGCCGCGGCTATCCGTTTTTTATTAGTTTAAATTATAAATTATTGCTGACATTTCCAAACGTGTCATTCTCGAGCGAAGCGAAGAATCTCGTTTGGAAATGTTTTATGTGTTGCCATTTTGAGATCCTTCGCTATGCTCAATGATGACAACAAAATGGCAAGGTTGGTCACATATAATTTATCTATGTTTTATTTTGTTTTAAATTCTTTTGTGATTTTTTCTGAATAGTTTTTCCAGAAACCGTATGCTTTGATTTCGAGAATATATTCTGTATCTTCTTTCAGATTTTCGATTTTCTGTGTTACTGTTTCGGGCATATCATTGAAATAATAGCCTGACCATACAGAAAGGTGTCTTTCAATCAGACCGTCTGATTTTCTTCTGACTGTAAGTTCATATCCGTTTACATATTCATCATCGCATTTTGCCTGGTCGAATGTGACTGTGCATTCGTTTTCGTCTGCCTCAATTTCGATTTTTTCATTTCCTGTGAAATAAACTTTTTCAGGCGCAGCATAGTGCTTTGCTTCAGTGTAAAGGAATGAATCGGGGTCGTAGGGAGTGTCAATTTTCCATACTCTGGGGAAGGGTCTGTCTGTAATTACATCGTAAGGATAAATGCGTACTCTGCCCTCTGCGTCTGCTTCAACGATTGTCATCTGTGCAGCCTTTTCTTTTTCAGGCGGGAATGTGCTGTAGATTTTATCAAACTCGTCAAGCTCAAAATATGAGAGTGTACCTGTGCCGAGAGATGTGAAATGCTGCTGATGGATTGAACGGGGGTCATTGATAGGTGCGTGTGAATGACCTGAGAAATCAATAATCTGAGGATAATTCATCATTACTGCTGTGAAATCGCTTTCACCCCAGAGACAGCTTCCGTAAACTGTTGACTGAATATGGGGATGCTGGAAAACGAATATAGGTTTCTTCGGGTCATCAGCCGCAGCCTTTGCAAGCTCTTCAGCCATATATTCAACCTTATCTTCCTGAAAACCTGCACCGTTGTTTGATGAAACTGAAACAAAGTGGAAACCGTTGATTACGTTATGCTGGTCGCCTTTCTGACCAAATGTTTTTTCAAAGCGTTCATATCCGCCCTCCATTCCGCCGGTACCGTGGAATTCGTGGCTTGAAATAAGCATAATTTTCTTTGTTTCTTCTTTTGTGAAATTCTGGAGTGTTTCTTTGAATAAATCCATCTGCACCTGCTCACCGCTGTTTGCAAAGTCGCCTACAACTACAACTGCATCAAGATTTTTATATGTAGGATGGTTGTCGGCAAATCTGTAAGCAGCCTGCATTGCCTTTTCCATTCTTTCTGTTTCTGCTGTACGTTCTGATTTATAGTGAATGTCGCTTACTGCTACAAATCTGAGAATAGGATTGAAGTTTTCCATTTTAATCACCTTATCTGTCCCTTTCCTGAAATTAAATATTTTGTGGTTGTAAGTTCACGAAGTCCCATAGGTCCTCTTGCGTGAAGCTTCTGCGTTGAAATTCCGATTTCCGCACCGAGTCCGAATTCTTCACCGTCTGTAAAACGTGTTGAGCAGTTGACGTAAACCGCTGCAGCATCAATACCAAGCTGGAATTTTTCCGCATTTTCAAGGCTCTTTGTGACGATACATTCACTGTGGCCTGTTGTGTATTCTGAAATGTGGCTTATTGCTTCGTCAACATCTGCCACAACCTTCACTGAAATTATATAATCAAGAAATTCTGTTGCGTAATCTTCTTCTGTTGCAAGAGTGATATCAGGCAGAATTTCTTTTGTTTTTTCACAACCTCTGAATTCAACACCGGATTCATCAAGTTTCTTTTTGGCAAGGGGAAGAAATTCACTTGCTATTTTTTCATTGACCAGAAGACTTTCAAGTGCATTACAAACAGACGGTCTTTGTGTTTTACCGTTATTTAAAATGTCAACTGCCATCTGCAAATCAGCACTTTCATCAACGTATAAATGGCAGTTACCTGTGCCTGTTTCAATAACCGGCACTGTTGCATTTTTCACAACAGATGAAATAAGACCTGCACCGCCACGCGGAATAAGCACATCGATGTAGCCGTTCAACTTCATCATTTGGGTTGCGGTTTCGCGGGAAGTATCTTCAACTAACTGCATAATGTCAGCTGAAAAACCTGCTTTTTCAACTGCGTTACGCATAAGATTCATTAAAATTTTGTTGCTTTCAAATGCTTCTTTACCGCCGCGGAGAATTACTGTGTTACCGCTTTTCAGGCACAAAGATGCAGCATCAACAGTAACATTTGGGCGTGCCTCGTAAATAATTCCGATAACGCCCATAGGCACACGGACCTTTTCTATTTTCATTCCGTTTGGCCTTACTCCCCCGCCTGTAACTTCACCTACAGGGTCGTCAAGCTTTGAAAGATTCACGCAGGCATTTGCAATGGAAAGAATTCTCTTTTCATCAAGCATAAGCCTGTCAAGCATCGACTTTGACATACCATTCTTTTCGGCATTGTCAAGGTCGATTTTATTTTTTTCAATAATCAGACCGATGTTATTTTTAAGTTCTTCGGAGATTTTAATGAGCGCATCGTTTTTCTTGCCTGTTGATGCAGTCATAAGTTCATGTTTTACTTTTTTTGCGTTTTCGCCAAGTGTGAGAATATAACTCATTTCTTCACCCCTTTAAAATATGTGCCGATAGGTTTGCCTTCCAAAAGGTCGTATAATTTTTCAGGCTTATCGCCGTTCATAATTACCATATCAATGCCCGCTTCATTGGCAATTTCAGCAGCTTTAAGCTTTGTAATCATACCGCCTGTGCCGAGAGCAGAACCGGCACCCCCTGCATTCTGCTTCATTTCTTCAGTAACACCGTCAACCACTTTTATCAGGTGGGCATCTTCGTTTTCTTTCGGATTTTTATCATAAAGTCCGTCAATATCCGAAAGAATAATAAGCATATCTGCTTTTGCAACCTTTGCCATAATTGCAGCGAGAGAATCGTTTTCGCCCATTTCAAGTTCAAGTTCATCAATGGCAACGGTGTCGTTTTCATTTACAACGGGAATCGTGCCAAGCTCGAGAAGCCTTTCAACTGCATTTTCAACATTCTGCTTTCTGTCTTCAAGAAGAACATATTTTGTAAGCAGAATCTGCGAAACGGTAAGTGAATAATCTGAAAAAAGCTTATCATACATATACATCAGTTCGCACTGACCTACTGCGGCACAAGCCTGTTTTGTGGGAGTGTCTGTGGGCTTTTTGCTCATACCTAATTTGCTCATACCAAGTCCTATAGCACCGCTTGAAACAAGCATGATTTCGTTACCTGCATTCTGCAAATCAGCAAGAGTTTTTACAAGCTGTTCAACACGTCTGATGTTAAGTCTGCCTGTTTTGTGAGTGAGAGTTGAAGTTCCCACTTTAACTACAATTCTTTTAGTTTCCATTTTCATCAACCTTTATGATTCATCATTTAAAACTGCGTGAGCACATTTGATTCCGTCAACTGCGGCAGAAACTATTCCGCCTGCATAGCCTGCACCCTCACCTGATGGGAAAAGGCCGCTGACATTTGTCTGGAAAAATTCATCGCGTAAAATTCTTACGGGAGATGAACTTCTTGTTTCTGCACCTGTTAAAACTGCTTCAGGCATTGCAAAGCCTTTGAGCATATTGTTCATTTTAAGAAGTGCATCTGCAAGGGTATCTGTAACGCGCTTTGGTAAAACCTGCCTTAAATCCGCGCATTCTACGCCTGTGGGACAAGTGGGTTTTACAAAGCCTAATTTTGTACTCTTTCTATCGTTCAGAAAATCGCCTACAAGCTGTGCAGGAGATGCATACGTACTGCCGCCGTGGAAGAATGCTTTTTCTTCGATATCTCTCTGCAGGCTGAAACCTGAAAGCGGATTTTCGTCAGGGAAATCTTCCGGCTCAATACCAACAAGCAGGGCAGAGTTTGAGTTTTCACCATCACGGCTGAATTCGCTCATTCCGTTTACAACAACACTTCCTTCATCTGAAGAAGACGCAACAACCGTACCGCCGGGACACATACAGAAAGTGTATGCACCTCTGCCGTGGGGCGGATGACAAGCCATTTTATAATCGGCTGCACCCAACTTCGGATGACCTGCAAACGAGCCGTACTGTGCTTTATCGATAAATTCTCTGGGATGTTCAATTCTTGCACCTACAGAGAATGCTTTCTGCATCATTTTGATGCCCTTATTGTAAAGCATTGTAATTGTATCTCTCGCAGAATGTCCGACTGCCAAAACAAGCGTGTCTGTTTCAAAATCGAAACTTCTCCCATTCTGCTCATAAGTAACTCCCTGAATTACGCCGTTGAAAACAATAATATCAGTAAGCTTTGCACCGAAAAGAATTTCACCGCCGAGAGATATAACTTCTTTACGTATATTTTTAACAACCTCAACTAATTTATCTGTGCCGATGTGAGGCTTTGCGTTATACAGAATATCTTCAGGCGCACCGTGTTTTACCAACTCATTCAGGCAATGTCTGCACAACGGGTCTTTTATACCTGTTGTAAGCTTTCCGTCAGAAAATGTTCCTGCACCGCCTTCACCGAATTGCACATTTGATTCAGTGTTGAGTTTTCGGTCACGCCAGAAAACACTTACATCTTTTGTTCTCGTATCAACGTCGTTACCTCTTTCAAGAACAAGCGGTTTCAAGCCGGAACGTGCTAAAGTAAGTGCTGCAAACATTCCTGCAGGGCCGAAACCTGCAATAACGGGGCGGAGATTGCTTTTCCTTTTGTTTTCAGGAAGAGTATATTCGTATTCCTGAATTTCAAGAACGTTTTTGTTTGATGAACATTTTTTCAGCGCTTTCTTTTCATCGCGTACAGCCACATCAAGAGAGAAAACAAAGAAAACATTTTCTTTATCTCTGCTGTCAACCGAGCGTTTGAAAACACGCACCATTTCTATATCTTCATTTTTTATACGCAATGTCTTTGAAACAGCATTTCTCAAATCTTGTTCTTCTGCTTCAAGAGGCATTTTAACAGAATTAATTCTAATCATTTTTTATCCTTTCAATTCAGCTGCAAGTCTTGCAGAGCTTACTGCCCAATGGAGATTAAAACCTCCGCAACGTGAATCAACATCTAAAATTTCTCCGCAGAAATAAAGGTCATTTACCCTTTCCGACATCATGGTGAATTTATCAACTTCTTTCAGGTCGATTCCGCCTGATGTAACCTGGGAAAATTCAAAACCTTTTGTGCCTGTTACTTTAAGCTCAAGGTTTTTGATATTTTCAATAATGTTCTTAATATCTTTATCGGTTAATTTTCCCGCTTCATCGCCAAGAAAAATTCCGCATTTTTTCATAATGGTTTTGCCCATTGCCTTTGGAAGAATGCCTGACAAAAAGTTTTCACACTCAAGATGAGAATTTTTGTTTCTGTGAGAAACAAGGTAAGACAGAAGTTCTTTTTCTTCCATATCGCAAGCCATATCAAGATAGATTCTTGCGTTTTGTATATCTGAAACTTTCCTTAAAAATCTCGATAAATCCATAGTTGCAATACCTGATAAGCCGTAGTCTGCAAAGAGAATTTCTCCGTCAGCCTTACCTATGAATTTTTCTTTTTCAGTAAGTGTCAGCCTGCCTTTCACACGCACACCTTTAAGGGGTTTTGTAAAACGAGTGTCGGTTGTAATCTGCACAAGTGAGGGATAAAGTGGTGTGTTTCTGCACCTGAAAGTTTTCAGAAGTCTGAAACCTGAGCCGTCACTTCCTTGCGACGGAGATGAGCAACCACCGCAACACACAATTACTTTTTCCGCTTTTATATTATTGTTGATAATAAAAACATCTTTCTTATCAAGCTTTTCAGCTTTTTCAAAGATAATTTTAATTCCGAGTTTTTCTGTTTCAAAACGAAGTGCATCTAAAACACTTGAAGCAGAATTACTTCTGGGATAAACTCTGCCCTCCGAATCTGCGACTGTCAGAAGACCGAGGCTTTTCCAGAAATCAAGGTTTGACTCAGGTGTATATTTTTCAAGGGTGAAAGACACAAATGAGGGAGAATTATAATCTTCTTTTGTTGCAGTTAAATTATCAAGGTTGCATCTGCCGTTACCCGTTGCAAGAATTTTCTTGCCTACGCGGTCAAGTTTTTCAAAAATCACAACAGATTTTTCAGGGTAATTTCTTTTGACTTCAATCGCTGAAACGAGTCCTGACATACCGCCGCCGATAATTGCAACATCAAAAAACATTCTTTCCCCTCCTTTAAAACTATATTAATCTTTATTGTATCATTATTTTCTTCGTTTGTAAATAATTAAACGGATGTAAAAGTAAATTATAATTTATCTGTGGCTAACCTTGCCATTTTGTTGTCATCCTTGAGCGTCAGCGAAGGATCTCAAAATGGCAACACATAAAGCTTAACACCGCCGAGATTCTTCACTAACGTTCAAGAATGACACGGCGGTGTTTTTAGTGACACGTTTGGAAATGTCAGCGATAAATCATAATTTATATAAAACAGCAGAAGTTTTAACAAACTTCTGCTGCAATTGGTTTTATTTGATTTTGGATGCCACTTTCAACGCATCATCAATGTGATTACAGAAATGATTTCTGCCTACAGCATCGAAGAAACCTGATTTTTTCATAGCATTCATAGGCTGTTGATTAACGTGTGAAAGCACAAGTGTAATTCCTTTTTCCTTGCATTTTTTATGAAGCTGTTCAAGGCTGTTGAGTGCGGTTGAATCAATTGCAGGAACAGCTCTCATACGAAGAACAAGGCATTTTGTATAATCTTTGAAATTGATTTCAAGGATTTTGTCTGCCGCACCGAAGAAGAGAGGACCGCTTATTTCATAAACACGCACGTTTTCAGGAACGGTTTTCAAATCAATACTGTCTTTATCATTTTCGTCTTCAACGTATTTCCAGCCCTTAACATCTGTTTCTTCGCTCATTCTCTTTATAAAGAGAAGCACAGCAAGAATCATACCTACTTCAATTGCAATTACAAGGTCGAAAATTATAGTAAGCGCAAAAGTGATTACCATAACTAAAATATCGCTTTTGGGTGCTGTTTTTACGATGTGCACAAACTTCTTCCATTCGCTCATATTGTAAGCAACCATAAATAGAATTGCCGCAATAGTGGGCATGGGAATAAGTTCAGCATAAGGCATAAGGAACAAAAGAACAAGCACCAAAACAACTGCGTGAACCATTCCTGCTACGGGAGTTCTGCCGCCGTTTTTCGCGTTTGCTGCAGTTCTTGCAATAGCGCCTGTTGCAGGAATACCACCGAAAAGAACCGACACAATGTTACCTGCACCCTGTGCCACAAGTTCTGCATTTGAGTTATGCTTTGAATTGACCATACTATCGGCAACAACGCAGGAAAGGAGAGATTCTATAGCTGCAAGAATCGCAATAGTAAAAGCATCGGGAAGAAGTGCTGAAATTTTCTGAAAGCTGAAATCAAGTGAACCAATGTTAAGTGAGGGAAGTCCAGTGGGAATAGTGTAAAGTTCACCGATAGTGAATACACCTTCGTCAAGTCCCGGAATGAATTTCACCATCAATGCGCCGACAATAACTGCAATAAGTGAAGGCGGTACACGTTTTTCGAATTTAGGATAAATAATAAGAATTGCAAGGCATACAGCACCGACAAGAAGTGCCTGCCAGCTGAAAGTTGACATTGCCGCGATATTCGCTTCGATTTTTTCAATAGTTTCAACAGGTTTTACGCCTGCTTCATATGTAAGACCGAGGAAATCTTTAATCTGACCGATTAAAATTGTAACTGCGATACCTGCAGTAAAGCCTACCGTGATTGTATGGGGGATAAATTTTATAAGCGAACCGAGTTTGAATATACCCATTAAAATGAGCATTATACCGGCCATAATTGTGGCAAGAACAAGTCCGTCCATACCCTGCGTTGCAACAATGCCTGCAACTATTGAGGCAAATGCCGCTGTAGGACCTGCAATCTGCACACGGCTGCCGCCAAGGAAAGATACTACAAAACCTGCAGCAATTGCAGTATAAACACCACAGGCAGGTTCAACGCCTGAAGCAAGTGCCAGCGCAATTGACAAAGGCAGAGCAATAATTGCAACAATCACACCTGCAACAAGGTCTTTTGCAAACTGCTGTGCTGAATATTTTTTAATTGTAGAAAAAAATTTCGGTTTTAAATAAAAGCTTTTCAAATGTATTCACCTTTTCAGATATATTTAAATAAATGATATAATCGAAATTAATATCGCCTTCTCCTGCAGGAGAAGGGGGACCGCTTGCGGTGGATGAGGAGTTTTTTTCGCCTCATCCGTCAGGCTTGCACCTGACACCTTCTCCCACCGGAGAAGGCTTGGTTATATCTCATTTCAAAGTTTCACTGTCAATTTCCAATTTTCGCAGAATATCCTGTGTCACGCCATCAAAATTATAGTTTATGTCAATATTTGTGTAACGCAAAACTCTGATTCCCCATTTTGCAAGATCCTGATCTCTTTTTTCATCGGCACGCTTTCCTTCAGGCAACATATGCTGTGTGCCGTCAACTTCAATAACAGTTCTCTTTGACGCAACATAAAAATCCACAATATAATCTTCGATATTGTGTTGTCTTTTAACTGTAACAGGCAATTTTTCAAAAAATCATACCACAAATGTTTTTCTTCGCGGGTCATATTCTTGCGTAACACCTTCGCATTAGCTACCAGTTTTTTGTTATACGGAAACATCGTTATCACCAAACAAAAATCAAAAATTAACGCAACATAACCACCGACTGCAAATCGGTGGTTACGTTTTAAAAAATTATATTAGTTTCTTTTTTTATTATCTCTGCGGAAATCCTTTTTGGGACGGCGGGGAGCATCTGAAATTTCGTTTTCAGGAACTAAACCTTCAACTTCAATAAGAGCTTCTCTTCTTGAAAGGTTAAGTCTGCCCTGCTCGTCGATTTCGCGTACTTTAACGATAACTACGTCGCCAACGTTTACAACGTCTTCAACTTTTTCTGTTCTCTTAACGTCGAGGTGGCTTACGTGAACAAGACCTTCTTTACCGGGAGCAATTTCAACAAATGCGCCAAAGTCCATAATTCTTGTTACAACGCCGTTGTAGATAGCACCAACTTCGGGGTCGTTTGCAATTGTTTCAACAATGAAGAGAGCACGTTTTGCATCTTCAATATCAATAGCTGAAACAAAGATTGTTCCGTCTTCTTCAACGTCAACCTTACAGTTGCATTCAGCACAGATTTTCTGAATAACTTTACCCTGTTTACCGATAACTTCTGCAATCTTGTCAACGGGGATTTTTGTTGTAAGCATTTTGGGAGCATATTTAGAAAGCTCTGCTCTGGGTTCACTGATACAGGGAAGCATAATATCATCAAGGATATAAAGACGAGCTTTATATGTCTTTTCAAGTGCTTCTTTAATGATTTCAGGTGTAAGACCGTGAACTTTAAGGTCCATCTGGATTGCTGTGATACCCTTGTGAGTACCTGCAACCTTGAAGTCCATATCGCCGAAGAAGTCTTCAAGGCCTTGAATGTCAACCATTGTCATGAAACGGTCGCCTTCTGTAACAAGACCGCATGAAATACCTGCAACGGGAGCTTTAATCGGAACACCTGCAGCCATAAGTGAAAGTGTTGAACCGCAGATTGAGCCCTGTGATGTTGAACCGTTTGATGAAAGAACTTCTGAAACAAGACGGATAGCATAGGGGAATTCTTCAACTGAGGGAATAACGGGAACAAGTGCTTTTTCAGCAAGTGCACCGTGACCGATTTCACGTCTGCCGGGACCTCTTGAGGGTTTTGTTTCACCAACTGAGTATGAGGGGAAGTTGTAGTGGTGCATATATCTCTTGCTTTCTTCGCCGTCGATACCGTCGAGAATCTGTGCATCACTTACAGGGCCGAGTGTTGTGATTGTAAGAACCTGAGTCTGTCCTCTTGTGAACATACCTGAACCGTGAACTCTGTCGATAAGGTCAACTTCTGCTGCGAGAGGTCTGATTTCGTCAATTCCTCTGCCGTCAACACGTTTACCTTCGTCAAGGAGCCAACGTCTTACGATATATTTCTGAAGTTTGTAAAGACAATCGTCGATTTTTGCGATTTCTTCAGGATAAACTTCGTCGAATTTTTCGTGAACTGCATCGTAGATGGGTTTGAGTCTGTCGTCACGGATACGTTTGTCGTCTGTGTCGAGAGCAACTTTTACATCTTCAATAGCAAATTCTTTGATTGCTTCATACATTTCTTCTGAAGGATCGTTTGAGGGGAAATCAACTTTCTCTTTACCGATTTCAGCTTTGATTTCGTTGATGAAGTTAACAACCTTCTGGTTTTCCTGATGAGCATACATGATACCGTCGAACATTACATCATTAGGAATTTCGTTACCTGCAGCTTCAATCATAGCAACAAGGTCTGCTGTTGAAGCAACTGTAACATACATTTCTGATTTTTCTTTTTCTTCTGCTGTGGGGTTGATAACGAATTTGCCGTCAACAAGACCAACTACGCAACCTGCGATGGGGCCGTCCCACGGAATTTCTGAAATTGAAATTGCAATTGAAACACCGAGCATTGCTGTGATTTCAGGTGAACAGTCAGGGTCAACTGACATAACTGTTGCAACAACACCTACATCGTTTCTCATATCTTTGGGGAAAAGAGGACGGATAGGTCTGTCGATAACACGTGAAGCAAGAGTTGCTTTTTCGCTTGCTTTACCTTCTCTTCTCTGGAAAGAGCCGGGGATTTTACCTACTGAATAGAGCTTTTCTTCAAAGTCAACTGAGAGAGGGAAGAAATCTACGCCTTCTCTGGGCTTGGGAGCCATTGTAACTGTGCAAAGAACGTCTGTTTCGCCGTAACGAACAAGTACTGCGCCGCCTGCAAGCTGTGCCATTTTGCCTGTTTCAACAACAAAAGGTCTGCCGGCGATTTCTGTTTCAAATCTTCTGAATTCTTCGAACATAATTTTTACATCCTTTCAAAATAAAATTGTTTTCTACTTTATATGAAAGCAGGCTCTCTTTTAGCAATAAATCCATACTTCGATTTTTCAAAATATCGATTTACCGCTAAAAAAAGTTTCAGCCTGCAAATCATCATTTTTCCGCTTTTCTCAAATAAAGGCAGGCAAAAAATATACATTTTGCCTGCCCATTGGGAATACTTATTTACGGATTCCGAGTCTTGCGATGATTGAACGGTAACGTTCAATATCAACCTTCTGAAGATATGCAAGAAGGTTTCTTCTGTGACCAACAAGTTTGAGGAGACCTCTTCTTGAATGGTGGTCCTTATGATGAACCTTGAAGTGTTCATTAAGGTCGTTGATTCTCTTTGTGAGAATAGCGATCTGCACTTCGGGAGAACCTGTGTCACCTTCGTGAGTTGCATACTCAGCCATTATAGCCTTTTTTTCTTCGTTTGTCATTGTTTTCACCTCATTTAAAATATTGTCGCTGTCACAAATCCCAGCAAGAGGCAGGTGAAATACCATCTAATGGTTTACTCCACTTTCCGAGAAAAGGACTCAAGCTCATGTATTATAACACATAAAATATTATTTGTAAAGAGTTTTTTTCTATTCTTTTTTCTTTTATATTGTAGCATAATCATCACCGCATTTCAATGAATTTTGCAAAAGTCACAACTTCTTGAAACACTTTTCATTTTATGATATAATTAAAATGAAAAAAGAAGTGCTTCGTCTTAATTTGCAGAATTGCCGTAACATAGAAATTAACAAAGTTTTCAGGAGTGATAAAAAATGCCTGCTGTTTGCATAAAATACAAAAAAATAATGGTTGTATTAAAGAAATACTTAATGCTTTGCCCGAACTTCCCGAACACAATTGGCTGATAACAGATTTGGATTGTTATGATTATTGCGGTTGGGACGGTTGTAAAAAATGGGCAGAAAGCAGACTTTTCCTTTCCGACGAAGACTTATTCCACGATGTAAACTTAAGAGATATGCAGTTCGTGTGGGGTGCGTTTTCTGCCTTACCTAAAAACATCAACAAAGATGAAGCTTTAACCTATCCTGACATAGGACTTGACGGAAATTATTACGAATTCAGGCTTAAAAACATTTTACTTCCGCAACGACCGGATTTCATCCTTGAAATATGGGCAGAAGATTCAACATTAGTAACTGTTGTTGCTCATAATCCCGATTATCTCAAACCGCTATATAATCTTAACTGTAAAGTGTATGACGCCGAACTGTATAATCAAAAATTGAATTCAGAACTTTGCAAAATCAGAAACACATTAAAAAAGATAAATTCGGATATTTCTGAAAGCAAAGCAGATGCAATTCAATGGCATTGTTGGAGAAATCTTTTCTTAAATTCTGATAAACACCACGACGATGATACTATTTCTGAACAGGTAAAAGAATCCTTGAAATATATAGATGAAAAGGGGTTTTACGACAGTGGGTTTTATTGGAATCCATTTAATGCATAAATTATAAAATGTTCCCATAAATCAAGAAACTTGAAGCAACAAAGGATAACTCAAAGTAAAGAGTTATCCTTTATTTTTATGCTGTATCCGATTTTCTGTTTACAGACACTCATTACTTTCTTCACAGCAATCATTGTGTTTCTTTTTCTTCTTTTTTATTTGCAAGAAGCATCAGTGCCATTGTCTGTTTGAGTGCTTCTGTCTGCGACTGCCCGTCGATTAATTTCACCTTGAAATGGGTTCTCGGCACAGTTGCAACGGATATTCTGCCACGCATTGCGTTGGATAATGCGGCAATTTTCTTCATATCAAGCACATCGCTGTAAATAAGAAGTCTGTCTTTAGTCTGCCCGATTTCCGTAATTCCGTTTTCAACTGCCGCTGCACGCAGAAGTGCAATATCAATAAGTCCCATAACACTCTGCGGAGGCTCTCCGAAACGGTCAATAAGTTCATCAATAACGTCGTCCGCATCTTCCTGGGTGCGTATATCCGCAATTCTTCTGTACATTGCAAGACGGTGAGGCACGTTTTCGATATATTTTTTGGGGATATTTGCATCGATATGCAAATCGATAAGGCAGTCCTTTGAAGAATCTTTAACTTCCTCTCCTTTTTCCTCACCTACTGCTTCTGCAAGAAGTTTCAGATACATATCATATCCTACTGCTTCCATATGACCGTGCTGCTGAGCGCCTAAAACATTACCTGCACCGCGCAGTTCAAGGTCGCGCATTGCAATTTTGAAGCCTGAACCGAATTCCGTAAATTCTCTGATTGCAGAAAGTCTTCTGTCAGCAATTTCAGAAAGCTGCTTACCTCTTGTGAAAGTAAAATATGCGCTGGCTCTGCGTGAGCTTCTGCCCACACGTCCTCTTATCTGATGAAGCTGTGCAAGACCCATTCTGTCAGCATCTTCAATAATGAGCGTGTTTGCATTGGGCACATCAACGCCCGTTTCAATAATTGTTGTGCAGACAAGTATATCAGTTTCACCGTCAATCAGGCTTTTCCAGACTTCAGAAAGTTCTTCTTCTGTCATTTTGCCGTGACCGACAGCCACTCTTGCATCAGGCATCATATCTTTGATTTCTGCGGCTTTTCTGTCGATTGTTTCAACCTTATTGTGAAGATAATAAACCTGGCCGCCGCGGCGAAGTTCTTTTTCCATTGCCTGAACAAGCACTTCCATGTTATGTTCAACAACATAAGTCTGCACAGGATGCCTGTCCTGGGGTGCTTCCTCGATAATGCTCATATCACGGATGCCTGTCATTGCCATATTGAGTGTACGGGGAATAGGTGTAGCAGACAAAGTGAGCACATCCACATTGGGGAAACGCTCTTTTAATTTTTCTTTCTGTGCAACACCGAAACGCTGTTCTTCGTCTACAATAACAAGACCTAAATCTTTGAATTCAAGTTTTTTGGAAAGAAGCTTATGCGTACCTACTACGATGTCAACACTTCCCCTTTTCAGGTTTTTGACAATTTCCGCCTGCTCTTTTGCAGTACAGAAGCGGGAAAGCATTGCACTTTCAACAGGGAAGCCTTCGAATCTTTTCTGTATTGTCTGGTAATGCTGAAGTGCCAGAATTGTAGTCGGCACAAGTATTGCGCATTGTTTGCCGTCCGCAATGCATTTGAAAACACCGCGCAAAGCAACCTCGGTTTTGCCAAAACCAACGTCACCGCAGAGAAGTCTGTCCATAGGATACGGTTTTTCCATATCATTTTTTATTTCGTCAATACATCTTAACTGGTCATCGGTTTCGTCAAATTCAAAACGTCTTTCAAAATCGCTCTGCATATCAATATCGGGCGAAAAAGCAAAGCCTTTGATATTAAGACGCTTTGAATAAAGCTTTATCAGGTCATCTGCCATATTTTTAACGGCAGATTTTACTCTGTTTTTAGTTTTCAGCCATTTGTCACTACCCAGCTTATTGAGTTTGACTGAATTTGTTTCGCTTCTCGGACCTATATATTTCGCAACATGGTCAAGCTGTGTAACGGGGATATAAAGAATATCACCTTTATCATAACGGATTTTAATATAATCCTTTGTTGCACCACTTGCTTCAAGCTGAGTAATTCCTTCAAAAATACCGATACCGTGCATTGAGTGAACAATATAATCGCCCTTATGCATTTCTTCCAGGCCGTGAAAAGCATTTGAAGCTTTGTAATTCTTATGCTTTTTAAGTTTTTTAGGTGCAGTTCTTCTGCCGTAAGAAATCAGGCGGAATTTATCCTGAGGATATTCCATACCTGCACTCAATGCACCTTCAATTACGCTTACATAACCTTTGGGAAATTCTTTCGGAAATTCAGAAAAGAAGACTGCGTTATAGCCCTCTTTTTCAAGGTCATCACGCAAAGCACGTGCTGCTTTGTCTGTGCCCGCCATAACAACGCAGGTTCTGTCTTTTTTGTTCTTGAAATAACTTACATCATCAAGCAACACGTTAAGTGTGCCGTTCCATAAATTAAGCTGCAAAGCCGTAAAGTTAATAAGCTCTTTAACAGGTGTATCAAAACTGCCTCTCGGCAGATTATCAAGATAAATCGTTTTGTTTTTGCCGAAAACGCCGAGAGCCTCTGACCAGGAAAGTGAAAACTTATCAAGACCTTTGCAGAGAGTACCCTCCTCAAAGCAAGCAGATATTTCCTCATTAAGAAGTTTTACTGAAGCTTCGCCTCTTTCTTTTACGCCTGCACTTTCGCACACGCACAAAAGAGTATCATTACCGCAGTAATCCATAATTGTTGCAAGGTATGAATATGCCAGAGGCAGATATCTGTCAAGAGATGAAACTCTCACATCGTTGGAAAGCTTTTCAACATCAGCCCGGAGCGATGCTTTTGCTTTCTGCGAGCCTTTGCCTTTTACTGTGAGCATAAATTCACTGATTCTGTTTTTCAGTTCATCAAGGCTGTCGAAAATTATTTCCGTTGCAGGTGTGATTTCAATTTCATCAAGATTATCTGTTCTTCGCTGGCTTTCCGCCTCAAAAGACGCAATAGAATCAACTGTATCTCCCCAGAATTCAATTCTCACCGGGTTTTCTCTGTCAGGCGGAAAAACATCAAGTATACCGCCTCTTACAGCAAACTGACCTGAGCCGTCAACCTGAGGGCTTCTTACATACCCTGCTTTTATTAAAATTGAAACCGCCTTGTCAAGTGAATAATCTTCCCCGCTGATAAGCTTAAAGCTTCTTTCCGATAATTCTTCGGGAGGTATTGTAAACTGCAGAAAAGCTTCGATACTGCAGGTAATTACATCAAAATCATCCTGAAGAATTTTTGAAAGTGCGCCGATTCTTACGTGTTCATATTCTCTTGACTGTCCTTCAGTTGTACTGAAAGAAAAATCTCTTGCAGGAAAAATATATGCACGGCTTCCCATAGATGTCATATCATCAGCAAGACGTCTTGCCGATGCTTCATCCGGAGTTACTGCAATACATTTTCTTCCGTCAGCGCAAAGAGTGTGCATAAGATGAGCTTTATTTATATGAGAAAGTCCCAGAGCACCCATAGGTACTCTTTTTTTATCAAGAGCAAAAATGAGTTTTTTATATTCTTCATTATTCTGCATTATTTTTGCAAAACAGGACATTTCTTCACCTCCGTCATAACGCCGAAATCCGCAACACTCTCACAAGGGGGTGTTACGGTTTTTAAATCAAAAATATTCTATCATCTGAAAATTATTTAGTCAAGAAAATTTTGTCAGATTTTTATACCTTTCAGGCGTAAATCATTTTTTAGAATGTCCACATTTCCGTGGCTGTAGCAATGGCCGTCCATACCCACAGCAAGTGCGCCGTCAATATTTTTCTGCACATCGTCAATGAAAATACATTCTTCTGCTTTAAGAGAAAACTTTTCAAGCAGTGCAAGGTAAAGACCTTTTTCTGGCTTAACCATCTGATAATCGCAGGAAACTATAAAGCCATCGAATAAACTGAGAGCAGGGATTGTGTCCTTTACTTCATAAAATTCAGGAGCAACGTTCGATAAAAGATAAATTCCGTAGCCGTTTTCTTTAAGAGTTTTAACAACCTGATACATATCTTCGAAGGGTGGCATATACGGAAAGAAATTCTGCACCATTTCAATAATTTTATCCTTGTATTGTTCAGGGAAAAGGTGCTTTTTCTGTGCAATGATTTCATCAGAAGTTATAACTCCCCTGTCACGCTCTGCCCACAGCGGATTTCTGAAAATTTCTTTTGAAATAATCTCTGCAGTTTCTTTGTCAAAATGAGCAGAGAGAGTTTTTTCAGGATTGTGGTCAATGAGCACTCCGCCCATATCAAAAATTATATTTTTTATCATTATTCATCACCACATAAAATATACCATATTACAAACAAAAAAACAACTGCCCGATATTACACGAGCAGTTGTCCTGAATTCAGAAAATATAAAAAATTATGCTTCTTCTTCCTTCATTTTTGCGAAGCACTCACTGCAGTATACAGGGCGTCCGTCTTTGGGCTGGAAAGGAACTTTGGCTGCACCGCCGCATGAAGCACATGTTGCATCAAAAAGTTCACGTTCGGGGTTTCTTGCACGTTTACGTGCTGCACGGCATTCTTTGCAACGGAAGGGTTCGTTTTCAAAACCTTTTTCAGCATAGAACTCCTGCTCACCTGCTGAGAAGATAAATTCGTTTCCGCATTCCTTGCAGATGAGGGTTTTGTCTTCGTACATTTTAATGACCTCTCTTGATAAGTATTAGTCCCTTTCGGGACTTATTATAAACGGACTTTATCCGCTTATTACAGAATTGATTTAAGTTTCTTGCGCACTCTCTGCATTGCACAGTCAACGCTTTTCAGGCTCTGACCTGTTTTTTCAGAAATTTCGGAATAACTCAACCCTTCAACAAAAAAGCTGAACACTGTGTATTCCGTTTGCGAAAGAATGTTTTTGAGGCTTTTGCGTAAATTTTTGTAGTTTTCAGATGAAATATATTCATCCTCAGTCGTTGTGCTGCCCACGGTTTCATCCCCTAGCGGTACGAAATCTTCATCTGCTGAAAGAAAAACATTGTTCTTCTTCCTGACAAAATTTTTAAGAGCATTTTTAATGCAAACAGCGGCATAGGTCCTGAATGAAGCACCCTTTCCGGAATCGTAACTTAAAATTGCCCTGAAGCAGGCAACCATACCCTCCTGAATAAGGTCCTCATTTTCAAAGCGGCTGTCAGAAAATGCAGCAGCACAATTTGCAATAACGCTTTCTGTTCTTTTTAAAAGAGTATGAAGAGCTGAATCATCATAGCGTTTGCAAAGCTCTGCTAAATCCTCATCTGACATATCATGGTAATTTTTAACTTCCATTTATCCACCTCGTACCATCTACAAGTGTAATATTAATACTTTTTTCGGAGTTTGTCAAGATTTTTTCATAAATAAGTTGAATTTTTTCAACATTCTTCAACATTTTTTGTAGAATTATAACAATTTATCGCATATTTATCTTAATAAGAAATTTTTTCGGCTTTAAAAATGCAATTCTTGACTTTTAATAAGAAACAAGGTAAAATTATGATAAGTATAATTAAAGGCGGTGAGAAATTGGAAAACAGAGCATCCGGATATAAAACCAGACAAAGAGACCTGATTCTTGATGTGCTGAAAAAACACGGTTCAGGCCATCTCACTGTTGAAGATGTGACAAAATTGCTCAACGACAATTCAACCGCAGTCGGGAAATCAACAGTTTACCGCTATCTTGAGAAACTTGCCGAAGAAGGTATTGTAAAAAAATATACTGTTGACGGCGAAAGAAGCGTATGTTACCAATATCTCGACTCTCACAAAGCCTGTTCTAACCATTATCACATGAAATGCGAAAAATGCGGCAAGCTCATTCACATGGAATGTGAAACGGTAGATAAATTAACTGAACATATTTTCACTCATCACAATTTCCGTCTCAACGGCTCGAAATGTGTTTTTTACGGAATCTGTGATGATTGCTACAAAGGAGAATGATTATGAAAAAATTAAACAAAACCTCTAAAATTGTAATTGCAGCAGTTGCAGCCGTGCTTTTTGTTGCAGGTATTTCTCTGGGCCTTTATTTCGGACTGAAGGATAAGCCTGCAGAAACAACTTTTTCCGCAACAGGTGAAATTACCGTTATTGACAAAAACAACATCGTTTTCTCTTATACCTGCCCTTACATGAACGAAGACACAGAATTCAGAATTTCAGACAAAGAGGGTTTTGTAATTACCTACAAGGTAAAAGAAGAAACAAAAACTATTCCATGCACTATCAAATCATCAAAATATGAGCAGAGCAAAACGGAAGCGTTGAAATACGGCACACTTTCGCTTAACATTTCGCTCAAAGAAGATATTATAGATAACACAACTTACAAAACCGTACTCAAAGCAAACAGCATTGAGCTTAAAAAAGAAAATTATAAAAACCCTGATATCACTGCAGACTTCACCATTACAAAAACAGAAGATGGACTCTATGATGTGCAGAAGGAAGTATATCTTGATGCAAAAGCAGTTGTACCTTCAAATGTTGAAGCAAAGCTTACAAAAGAAAACGGAAAAGCATATTTCACTGTTACGGCACAGATTGACGGCATCACACAGTATGACGCTGCTGCACTGCAGAATCTGCAGGCATTTGTCGGTTTCGGATACAAAAATGAAAACGGAACTTTCGGCAGATTCCTGAACAGAGATGTTGAATTTTCAGTAAATAACGGAAAAGTTTTCATCCGGGGTACAGTAGACAAAGAAGACCTTATCCCCGGTCAGGACTACAGCCTTATAATCAAAAAAGGATTCTTTACAAATGATGATAAATCAGTAGTAAATGATGAATACAAAGGCATATTCACTTATGTTGAATAATTTTATCGGGAGTTAATCTATGTTCACAAGCGTTAAAAGTATGGGGCTTTTCGGAATGCACTCATATATGGTAAATGTTGAAATAGATGTCAGCGGCGGCTTGCCTCACTTTGACATCGTCGGCTTACCGAATACCTCTGTAAGCGAAGCAAAAGAGCGAGTACGCTCTGCCATCAAAAACAGTGCGCTTACCTTTCCTGTCAGCAGAATCACGGTAAACCTTGCACCTGCAGACACAAAAAAAGAAGGCACGGTTTACGACCTGCCTATACTTCTGTCTGTTCTTGCCGCTTCAAGGCAGATAAAGCCGTTGCCCGAAACCTCAGCTTTTATAGGTGAATTATCTCTCGGTGGTGAAGTAAGAAAAGTAAACGGTGCTTTGCCGATGGTAATTGAAGCTATGCACAACGGTATACGCGATGTATTCGTTCCGAAAGAAAACGCTTACGAGTGTTCCGTAGTTTCAGGAATTAACGTTTATCCCGTCTCAACGGTACGCGAAATCGTTTCTTTCCTTGACGGGGAAAGTGAACTTGAAACAGTTGTTTACTCCCCTGCCGAAGAAAACGTTGAAACACTAATCGACTTTGCCGACGTCAAAGGTCAGTTTGAAGCCAAACGAGCACTTGAAATTGCCGCTGCAGGCGGACACAACATTCTTCTTATAGGACCTCCCGGTTCAGGCAAAAGCATGTTAGCCAAAAGACTTCCCACAATTTTGCCTGATATGACCTTTGAAGAATCTCTTGAAACTACTAAAATTTACTCAATTTCAGGCAAGCTTTCATCAAGTTCTCCCCTGATAACAAAAAGACCTTTCCGTTCGCCTCATCATACTGTATCACCCGTAGGGCTTTCAGGTGGCGGTGTAATACCGAAACCGGGCGAAATTTCCCTTGCTCACAACGGTGTGCTGTTTCTTGACGAACTCCCCGAATTTTCACGCACCACCATGGAAATAATGCGCCAACCCATTGAAGACGGGGTTATTTCAATTTCGCGTGCTCAGGCAACAGTTACATATCCTTGTTCGGTTATGCTGGTCTGTGCAATGAATCCGTGCCCATGCGGATATTACGGCCATCCTACACGGGAATGCACCTGCCAGAGAGGCAGCGCAGAAAGATATCTGAACAAAGTTTCAGGTCCGTTGCTTGACAGGGTTGATATTCATATTGAAGTGCCTCCCGTTGATTTTGATAAACTCTCCGATTCCGAAAGAGGCGAAACATCGCAGAGCATAAAAGAGCGTGTCAACAAGGCACGCGGAATTCAGCAGAAAAGGCTTGCAGGTTCAGGTATTTCATGCAACGCTAACATGACTGCCAACCAGACAAGAGAATTCTGCAAAATGACAGATGATGCAAAGCTTATGTTAAGAGATGTTTTTGATAATTTATCACTTTCTGCAAGAGCTTACGACAAAATTTTACGCGTGGCCCGAACCATCGCCGACCTTGAAGAAAGCGAAATTATTACAGAAGAGCATATTGCAGAAGCTGTACAATACAGAAGCCTGGACAGAAAATTCTGGGGAAAATAATACAGCAGGACAAAAAAATATAGCCCTGACCTTCAAGGTCAGGGCTTTTGAATTTTTTATGCGTCGTTTTCAGATGTAGCTTCTTTTGAAGTAAGAGCTCTCTGCTGTGATTTTTCAAGAATACTGTTACGACGTTCTGTAAGTTCATGATACATGATTGTTCTTGTTTTGTCATCCAGATTGTAGAACAACATGGGGACGTATGAAAGTGCACCAAGAACAATCGGAATAACCGAATACATAGCAAAAATTGCCTGTTTTGTTTTCATTGACTGAACTGTACCAACACCTGCTTCATAACCGATAAACGAAACAACTGCTGTTGAAATTGCATTCTGAATTTCATTAACAATCTTTGTTGCAATTGTTGAAATAAAGCTTGTCATAGCCTCAGTACGCTTACCTGTCTTCCATTCACCGTAGTCGATGATTTCCTGTTCCATAAGCTGCGGAATAGTCTTCTGAACAGAATAAACTGAAGAGAAGCAGATTTCCTGGAACATGATTGCAGGAATCATAACCCACAGATTATCAAGGTTATTGAAGCCTACAAGGAATGCTACAACCCAACCGAGCTGCGGAACAAGGTTAGACATAAACCACAACTGTTTCATTGAGAATCTCTTTCTCAACTTAGGCAGGTACATGTATGAAATATAAGTAAGGGGTGATGCGGGAATACCGCAGATAACCTTAAGTGATGCTGAACCCATAACGTCAAGCCAGAACATATTTGAGAACGGACCGCTGACGTTACCGAATGCACCGAGAATTTTTGAAAGAGTAAGAAGAACCTGAAGTCTGTTACCGAAGAAGTTACGAAGACCGTCTGCAAGCTTCGGTTTTTCTTCAACCTGAACAACACGTTCCTTGATAGTACAGATTCTGACAAACATACCGAGGAATGATACAAGCAGAGTACCTGCACCCATTACGATATAAACGCTTTCAACTGACATGCTGATTGCACCTGCAGCTGCAAGGTCGAGCATAATAACCATTGCATAGCTGGGAACTTTTTCAAAGTCACCGATGTTATCAAGGGCAATAAGAGCTGCCTTGTCGTCGATACTCGGAGTATAAGTAGAGTTAAGACCGCCGATTGCACAGTTATACAACGTACCTATCGTTTCTTTAAGAACTGATATTACGCAATAAATTGCAATTTTCTGCCATGAAAGAGGACCCCAGTTCTGGTCGCCGATGAATAACGGAGTTATCCATATTGCAATACACGCAATAGCGTACGGTCCGATTGTAGCAAAAGCCCACGGTTTGAATTTACCGAAACGGGTTCTTGTTCTGTCCACTATGTATGCAAAGATTGAGTCATTGATAAGGTCCCATGCAAGAGTTGCAACAGCAAATGCTGCAATGATTCTTGAGTCAAGCCCAAAAACGTTGAGCATGAAATATGATAAATAACCTTCAAGGTTAAACTTATTCACTTCACCTGTAACAAACAAAGTAATAAGTTCTTTTGCTCCGACGTACCTTCTTCCGTAAACACTTCCGGTTGCTGCTTTCGGTACTTCTTCTGCAACTGCTGAATTTTTGATTTCTGTATCCTGTGCCATGTCAGGCCATCTCTCCTTCCTGTTTAACGTACTATATCCTATTATGCACTTTTTTTCATTTTTTTGCAATAGTTTTTTTAAAATTAAATTAATTTTTATAAAAATAACCCGGTAAGCCAAACCTTACCGGGTTAAAATCCATATAAAATTATGCTTCTTCAGCTGCAGAATCACTTGCAAGTGCTCTTTCCTGCGACTTCTTAATGATGTTATTACGACGTTCTGTAAGTTCGTGATACATAATTGTCTTAGTCTTGTCATCCAGATTGTAGAAAAACATCGGTATATATCCCAAAGCACCGCAGATAATCGGAACAACAGAATACATTGCGAAGATTGCCTGTTTAGTTTTCATTGACTGAACAACGCCAACGCCTGCTTCGTAACCGATAAATGAAACAACTGCTGTTGAAACGGCGTTCTGAAGCTGTGCAACAATCTTTGTTGCAAGGCCGGAAATGAAGCTTGTCATAGCCTCTGTACGCTTACCTGTCTTCCATTCACCGTAGTCGATGATTTCCTGTTCCATAAGCTGCGGAATAGTTTTCTTGATTGAATAAACTGAAGAGAAACAGATTTCATGGAACATAAGTGCGGGAATCATAATCCACATATTATCAAGATTATTGAAGCCTACAAGGAAAGCAATAATCCATCCGATTTCGGGAACAAGGTTTGACATAAACCACAACTGCTTTGTTGTAAATCTCTTTCTCAACTTAGGCAGGTACATGTATGAAATATAAGTAAGGGGTGATGCGGGAATACCGCAGATAACCTGAAGCGATGCTGAGCCCATAACGTCAAGCCAGAACATATTTGAAAACGGACCACCAACGTTGCCGAATGAGCCGAGAATATTTGAAAGCGTAAGAAGAACCTGAAGTCTGTTGCCGAAGAAGTTTCGCAGACCGTCGGTAATTTTCGGTTTTTCCTCAACCTGAACAATACGTTCTTTGATAGTACAGATTCTGACAAACATACCGAGGAATGATACAATCAGAGTACCTGCACCCATTATGATATATACGTTTTCTACTGAAAGGCTGATTGCACCTGCAGCTGCAAGGTCAAGCATAACAACCATTGCGTAACTGGGGACTTTTTCAAAGTCACCGATGTTATCAAGAGCTATAAGTGCTGCCTTGTCATCGATACTGGGAGTATAAGTAGAGTTAAGACCGCCGATTGCACAGTTATACAACGTACCTATCGTTTCTTTAAGAACTGATATTACGCAATAAATTGCAATTTTCTGCCATGAAAGAGGACCCCAGTTCTGGTCGCCGATGAACAGCGGTGTAATCCACAAAGCAATACATGCTATCGCATACGGACCGATTGTGGCAAATGCCCACGGTTTGAATTTACCGAAACGTGTTCTTGTTCTGTCTACTATGTATGCAAAAATTGAGTCGTTGATAACGTCCCATGCAAGAGTTGCAACAGCAAATGCTGCAATAATTCTTGAGTCAAGTCCGAAAACGTTGAGCATGAAATATGAAAGATAACCCTCAAGATTAAACTTATTGACTTCACCTGTAACAAACAAAGTAATAAGTTCCTTTGCTCCTACATACCTTTTTCCGTAAACACTATCCGTCACAGCTTTAGGTATTTCTTCTGCGACTCCTGATTTTTTGATTTCTGTATCCTGCGCCATATCAGGGCAACTCTCCTTCCTGTTTTACGTGCTGTACACTATTATGCACTATTTTTAACTTTTCTGCAATAGTTTTTTGAAACTAAATTTATTTTTCATCAAAATAACCCGATAAAGAAAGCCTTACCGGGTTAAAATTCATATAAAAACTATGCTTTTTCGATTACAGCAGCTTCTCCTGTGAGAGCTCTTTCCTGTGACTTCTTAACGATATTTTTACGACGTTCTGTAAGTTCATGGTACATAATTGTCTTGGTCTTGTCATCCAGATTGTAGAACAGCATCGGGATGTAAGAGAAAGCACCGAGCACAATCGGAACAACTGAATACATCGCAAAAATCGCCTGCTTTGTCTTCATAGACTGAACTGTACCAACACCTGCTTCATAGCCGATGAATGAAACAACAAACGTTGAAACAGCATTCTGTATTTCAGAAACAATTTTAGTTGCAAGGCTTGAAATGAAGCTTGTCATAGCCTCTGTACGCTTACCGGTCTTCCATTCACCGTAGTCGATGATTTCCTGTTCCATAAGCTGGGGGATAACCTTACCGATTGAATAAACAGCTGAAATACACATTTCATGGAACATAATACCGGGAATCATAATCCAGAGATTATCAAGGTTATTTATACCGATAGCAAATACGATAATCCAACCAATCTGCGGCACTGCACGGGAAATAAACCACAACTGCTTCATTGTGAATCTTTTCCTCAGTTTGGGGAGATACATATATGAAACATATGTAAGGGGTGATGCGGGAATACCTGTGATAACCTTCAACGAGGCTGAACCCATAACGTCAAGCCAGAACATATTTGAGAACGGGCCGCTGACGTTACCGAATGCCGAAAGAATGTTTGAAAGTGTAAGAAGAACCTGAAGCCTGTTACCGAAGAAGTTACGAAGACCATCTGAAATCTTCGGCTTTTCTTCAACCTGAACAACACGTTCTTTGATAACACAGATTCTGGCAAACATACCGAGGAATGATACAAACAATGTGCCTGCACCCATAAAGATATAAACATTTTCAACCGATACACCGATTGCTCCTGCTGCTGCAAGGTCAAGAAGAACAACCATTACATAACTGGGAACTTTTTCAAAGTCGCCGATATTATCAAGGGCGATAAGAGCCGATTTGTCATCAATACTCGGTGTGTATGTAGAGTTAAGGCCGCCGATTGCACAGCCGTACAACGTACCGATAGTTTCTTTAAGCACAGATATTACGCAATAAATTACGATTTTCTGCCATGAAAGAGGACCCCAGTTCTGGTCACCGATAAACAACGGAGTTATCCATATTGCAATACAGGCAATCGCATACGGACCTATCGTTGCAAAAGCCCACGGTTTGAACTTGCCGAAACGCGTTCTTGTTCTGTCAACTATGTATGCAAAAATTGAGTCATTGATAATGTCCCACGCAAGAGTAGCAACGGCAAAAGCTGCAATAATTCCTGAGTCGAGACCAAAAACATTGAGCATGAAATATGACAGATAGCTGTCAAGATTGAACTTATTGACTTCACCTGTAACAAAAAGGGTGATAAGCTCTTTTGCTCCGACATACCTTTTTCCGTAAACACTTTCTGTTACGGCTTTCGGAATTTCCGATGCGCCTGTGTCTGCAGTTTTGACTTCTGTGTTCTGAGCCATTTCTGACACCATCTCCTTTCGGTGCGTAAACTATATGCCATTACTAATTATGCACTATTACAAGAGAATTTGCAACACTTTTTATTAAAATTTTATACTTTTTTGAAAAAATATAGTCATTTTTCCGAAATTCACACTATTTTCTTATTCCGCCTGCAAAAATCGGTATTGTTCCCGCTTCTACTGCGTATATACCCGAAACATCTTCTGCCAATGCAACATAGCTGTCTTCATAGAACATGGGAATAACAACCGACTTGCTTATAAGATAACGTTCGGCTTTAATGCAGTTTGAAATAATTTCCTCACGATTAAAGCTTTCAGCCGTAGTTCCTATAAGCTCATCATATGCTTTTGATTTCATGAAAAATGTATTATTTGTTCCGACTGAAGTAAACATTCCGAGGAAAGCAACCGCACTTTCACTCTGTGCTGTAAGCTTAGTGAAAGCAAGCTGATACTCGCCCAGGCTTACCCGTCTTTCAAGAGTAAGCTCATCGAGAGGCTCAATAATGAAATTCACATCTATGCCCAATGCTTTCTGCCATTTCTGAACAGCAAGCTTTACTGTGTTTTCATAGTTATCCTGGCAGATTATGTTAATGCTGACACTATCAATTTCCAGTTCTTCAAACGCTTTTTCAAGATGAGTTTTTGCCTTTGTATCGTCAGCAGCAGGATATTTTATCTTGCCTGCATAACCTCTGTAAACAGAATTTCCTATGAGGCAGATATGGGGCACAACGCCGTCTGCATATGAAGTGCAATGTTCCGGTAACACAATCTCGTTGACGTTGATTGCATTTGTAAGAGCTGCACGCATATCATAGTTTTTCATAATTTCATTTGCGCAGTTGAATGCAAATCCCCATGTGGCATTACCATAGCTGATATAATTTGTTTTGTCGTTTTCAACCTTGCTTTTCTGCCTTACAGTCAACGGACAGGCATCATATGTTCCGTCTTCAATTTTATCAACTCTTGTTTCAAGGTTATCATTCACATAAAGGTAAACGGCAGTCGGTTTAACCTCATTCTTTCCCGAATAATTCTCGTTTTTATAAAGAGCAAGATTCACTCCCGTATTCCATGAACCGAGATAAAAAGGACCGTTATAAATAACCTTATCCGGGTCAAGTCCGTATCTGCCTTTTGTTGCCTCGAAAAATTCTTTACGGCACGGCATTGCCGCAGACTGAGTAAGAGCCTTGAGGAAATCTTCATTAGGCTCGGAAAGCTCCACCTGCAAAGTGTCCGTACTCAACGCAGTAACGCCCAATTCATCAGGCTCTTTTTCTTCCGCATAAACGTCATACGCATTTTTGATAACATACAGTCTTGAGTCAGTAGAAGCTCCCATATCTTTATCAAAAGCGCGTTCAAATCCGTAAACAAAATCTTCAGCGGTAACGCGATAATTAAAATTCGCCGCCGTATCGGCATCGAGCAGTTCTTTTGCAGAGTCGCTCATGTACCACTTTGCATTCTGTCTTAAATGGAATGTATAAACTAATCCGTCAGAGCTGACTTCCCATCTTTCAGCTACACCGGGAACAATTTTTCCGTCCTTATCAACCTTCACCAGACCTTCAAAGCAGTTGAAAACAACTATTTTCGAAGCATTGTCCGATGCAATCTGAGGGTCAAAGCTTACAGGGTCTTTGAAAACAGGATAATACAAATCCTCCCCTTCACCTGATGAACATGATGAAAACAGAATTAAAACCAAAAGCAACGATAAAGCAACAGAAAACATTCTTTTTATCATAAAATTATCTCCAATTTTTATCACAAATTATCTTAAAATATCTCCGATTATAGAAATTATTAACATTATAACAAATATTTTCCTTACTTTCTACTGTTTTGCAAAAACTTTTCCGATTTTTTAAAAATGTATATACATTTGACTTTTTTTGTGGTATATTATATAGGTATAATTATTCTTAAAAAGCAGGAGGTAAAAATGCATGAATATATTGCACCGCTACTGATTGCGGTGAACATAATAATTTCAGCAGTCTTGCTTATAGTTTTTTCAGCACAGAAAAAGAAGTCGGAAAACAGCGAGCAGCAGATCAAGGCTCTGTATGAAAAACTTTCGGCAATGTCTTTTGACAGCCGTCACGTTGCTGACGAGCTTCAGCGAAACCGTACCGAACTTGCTGCAAGCCAGAAAATCATGCGTGATGAAACGTCTTCATCGATGCAGAAAATGGCAGATGAACTGTTGAAAATGCGTAAAGACTCATATGATTATCAGCTGAAAATGAATGAGATGATATCCCAATCTTTAGGCTCTATGAGAAAAGAAAATTCCGAACAGACAGAAAAGCAGAATCTTGTAATACGCAAATCAATTGAAGAAATGCAGAAAAGCAATGAACTGCGTCTTGAAAAAATGCGTGAAACTGTTGACGAAAAGCTTACGAAGACTCTTACTACAAGGCTCAACAGTTCATTCAAAACTGTTTCAGAACAGCTTGAAAACGTTTATAAGTCACTCGGTGAAATGAAAAATCTCTCTGCCGGCGTTACTGACCTTAACAAGGTTCTCACAAACGTCAAAGCAAGAGGCACATGGGCTGAAGTTCAGCTTGAGAGAATACTTGAAGAAACTATTCCCTCAATGTATGACAAAAACGTTTCCACAAAAGCCAACACGGAAAAGGTTGAGTTTGCAGTCAGAATCCCCTCATCGGATTCAAAAGATGAACCGATATGGCTTCCCATTGACTCAAAATTCCCCGTTGAAAGTTACATACGTTTGAATTCCGCAAATGAAAGCGGAGATGCCGCTCTCGTAATACAGGCACGCAAAGAATTTGAAGCAAGCGTTACTGCAAAAGCAAAGGAAATCACAAAGTACATCAATGTGCCTGAAACAACTCCCTTCGCAATCATGTACCTTGCAACAGAGGGACTTTATGCTGAAGTTGCCTCTTCTAAAACAGGTCTTCTTGAAAGACTTCACAATGATTTTAATATCATGGTAGCAGGACCGTCTACGGTCACAGCACTGCTTAATTCCTTGTCAGTCGGCTTCAGAGCCGTTGCAATAAATGAAAAAGCTGCAGAAGTAAGAAAGCTTCTTGCGGCTGCAAGAACCCAGTACGAAAAGTTCGGCCTTCTTCTTGAAAAAGCAAGAAAGAAAGTTGATGAAGCCGGAAAAGTTCTTGACGATGCACAAAGCAGAAATAACATTATCACAAAGAAGCTTAAAAATGTTGAATTACTCGAGCAGAATCAGTCCGAAGAAATCCTCGGCATAGGAAGTTTCACAGCTGATGATGAAAATTAAGCGAAAGAAGGTTTAAAAATGAAGAAATCCAAAACAAAAATCCTGGCTCTTATCATGGCAGTTGTCATGATTTTTGCGGTTGTTCCGTTCTCGGTTCTCGCAGCAGGTAACGGCGATATTTCAATCGCAACACTTTCAGACATCCACTATTATGCCAATTCACTCAAGGGCAACAGAACGGAAGACTACCAGGCACTTGTTGCAGGTTCAACAACAACACTTGACCTGACAGCAGACTGTCTTGATACAGCTCTTATTACAATGGCTGAAGAACTTGAAGATGTTGACAATCCCTATCTCATTCTCCCCGGTGACCTTACATATCAGGGCGAATACGAGTCTCACGTTGAGCTTGTAGCAAAACTTGAAAAATGGGAAAAAGAAACAGGTATTGATATCATTGCCATTAACGGTAACCACGATATCAACAACGCAAAAGCTTATTCTTTTGTAAACGACAAGAAGGAAGCTGCAAGAAAAACTACTCCCGAAGATTTCCGTGAACTTTACAAAAATCTCGGTTATGATATTGCTTACCACACATATACTCCTCCCGAAGGAAAACGTCAGGGCGGTATGTCCTACTCAGTTCGTCTTGACGGCGGATACAGACTTATCCTCCTTGATACAAACCGTTACACTGCTGACTGCACAAAAACAGGTACAGATGAACACGATACAGCACAGCAGTTAAGCGACGACCTTCTTGAATGGGCATTGGCAGAATGTGCAGATGCTAAAGCATGCGGAGAAGAAATCATCGGCGTTTCTCACTCAAGTATGGTTGACCACATCGGTTCATACCAGTCAAAACTTCTTACAGGCTTCATTATTGAAGATGCAGAAGACAGAGCAACAAAACTTGCTGAAGCAGGTATGCACTTCAACTTCTGCGGACATCAGCACCTTGCTGACGTTGCAGAATTCGTTACTGACAACGGCGAAGTAATGTACGAATGCGAAACACCTCCTTCAGGCACATATCCCTGCGGTATGTATATCACAGAATTTGAAAAGAACGACAGCGGCAAAGTAAGTGCAACTTACAACTATCACGATATTGACGAAGCTGAACCCGTTAAGCTTTACGGCGAAGAAATGGCACAGCCCATTAAAAATTACGCTTTCGGTCAGGCTTACGGCAACGGTGATGTTACTGCTCTTGCTATGAACATCATCAAATACAACCTCGGTTCAATCTTTGACGGTATCTCTGAATCAGGTGGTATCCTCGAATACCTTGAACAGGAAGGCATTGACCTTGAACAGATTCTTTCAGACGCTTTTGCAGGTGTTACATTAGGACCGATTGATATTTTCACAGCTGAAAACATTATGTTCCTTGCTGATGACCTCTGCGACCAGCTTTATGACACATATCTTACAGACGTTAATGTTCTTTATGACCTTATGGAAAGAATCATTGACAAAATTGTAAACATTCAGGTTACAGATGTTCCCTGCACAAAGTTTATCGATACTCTCGGTTTCGGCGATCCTACAAGAGGCGGTAATTTCGGTGAACTTGCACTGTCATTCCTTGCTTATATGTACGGCGGTAACGAAAACCTTGCTGACGACGCTTTCATGCAGGACTGCTTCAAGCAGATGACAGAAGATACAGTATTTGCAGAAACACTCTTCAATTCACTTCTTGACACTGTACTTTACGACCTTTTACTTGACGAACTTCTTGCAAATATGGAGCTTAACGTTGACGAAGCATTCCCCTTCGGCAAATTCGGTTTCATTCTCGGTAAAATCGTTGACGCACTCCTTACAGTAATTCTCTGCGGTGACAAATCACTTACACACATCGTTGATTTCGTATTCGACCTTGGCGTTCTTCCCTGGGATTCACTTGAAGCAACAAAAGAAGAACTTCTCGGAGAATATCTGACAAAGAGTCAGTATGAAGCTATCGGTATTGAATTTGCAACTGTTATCGGTGCTTTCATCGACGATAAAAACCCGAAAGTACAGGGCGACAAAAACGTTACATACACATACAACGGAAAAGTTGAACCTGAAGTTACACAGGCTAATTACAGAGCTCCCTCAATTATCACAGTAACATATGGTGAAGATTCTTCTTCAAGCTTTAACATCAGCTGGTATACAAAGGATTCTGTAAAGGGTACTGACATCGAAATCCTTCCCTACAGCGAAAACCCGCGTTTCACAGGTACTCCCACAGCTTCTGACAACATCGAATGTATCACAGAAGAAGGCATTATCAGAGAAACTCCCGCTGTTGACTTCGGTATCATCGGCATTATGCCTTACGAAACAGTTCTCACAAGACATATCGTTAAACTTACAGACCTTGAACCCGGCACAAAATACTGCTACCGTATCGGTGATGCAGAAAGAGGCTGGTGGAGCGAAGCAGGTGTTCTTGAAACAGCTGATAATTCAAGAGCATTCACTTTCCTTCACGTAACAGATACACAGGCTCAGAACTCTAAACAGTTCGACGTATGGGCAAACCTTCTCAGAGTTGCAAAGAAAGAAGTTCCTGATTTCAAATTCCTTCTTTCAACAGGCGACCAGGTTGATATGGGTTCAAACCTTAAACTCTGGACACTCTTTGCAAACAACGCATCAGACACACTTATGAGCACACCTTTCATGCCTACAGCAGGTAACCACGAAGCAATGTCAGGCAGTGAATTTGCACTTGATCAGAACTTCGTTCTTTCAAATGTACCTGAACAGGATACAACAGAAGGCGTTTACTATTCATTTGATTACAACAACGCTCACTTCGCAGTCCTCAATTCAAACAACCTTAACGAAGACGAAGGTCTCAGCGACGACCAGATTGACTGGCTCAAAGCTGATATGACTGCGAGCGATGCAGAATGGAAATTCGTAGCAATTCACAAAGCTCCTTATTCAAACGGCTCACACTTTGATGATGACGACGTTATCGAAATCAGAAAACAGCTTTCAAAACTTATGCCTGAACTTGATATCGATATGGTATTCCAGGGTCACGACCACGTTTACCTGAGAACTGATGCAATGGCAAACAACAAAGTTGTTCCTTCTGAAACACAGGAAATCACTTCAAACGGCAAAACTTACACTGCAAAAGTTGACCCCCAGGGTACAATTTACACAATCACAGGTTGTGCAGGTGTTAAATACTACCTTTCAAAAGACAACGCTCTTACAGATGAACTCTTCCCCAGAGCTGAAGCAATCGTAGACAGCACACTCCCCGCTTTCGCATCAATCAGAATTGAAGGCAACAAACTCTTCTTTGATGCTTACAATGTTGACGAAGATGAAGCAGTAGGTATAGACAGCTTTGCAATTGTCAAAACTGACCTTGAAGAATATGTTGAACCTGTTGAAGGAATCAGCTTATTCTCAAGAAAAAATGCAACTCCTTCTAAGGCAAGCAATACAGACACAAACATTTCAGAGGCAATTGAAACAGGCGATGCTGTTCCTTACGTTGCATTCATCATTCTTCCCGTTGCATTCACTGCAGCAGTTGTAACATACAAGAAAAAGAAAAAAGCAGACCAGGAATAATTTGGAGATTAGATAATTTATGATTCAGTTTGAACAGTTAAGATTACAGCTTTTAGAACATCAGAACGAACTCGACAGCCTTTATGAGGCTGTCGGGGTCGAAAAAATCAATGAAGAAATTGCAAAACTCGAACTTCAGCAGACAGAAGACGGCTTCTGGGATGACATTGAAAACTCCCAGAAAGTTCTTCAGAGAACAAGCTCTCTCAAAAACAAGGTAAACGCATATCAGAAGCTCAAAGGTGACTTTGAAGATGCACTTGTTATGATTGAACTTGCTGATGAAGCTGAAGACCTTGAACTTCTTGAAGAATGCACTCAAAGCGTTCTTGCTGTGGAGAAAGAGCTTGAAAAACAAACTCTTTCCACTCTTCTCACAGGCGAATACGACTCAAAAAATGCACTTCTTACTTTCCATGCAGGCGCAGGCGGTACAGAAGCTCAGGACTGGGCACAGATGCTTGTACGTATGTATCAGCACTGGGGCGAGGCTCACGGCTACAAAGTAAGCATGCTTGACTTCCTTGACGGTGACGAAGCAGGTCTTAAATCTGCTACACTTCTCATTGAGGGCGAAAATGCTTACGGTTTCATGAAGAGTGAGTCAGGTGTTCACCGTCTTGTGCGTGTTTCGCCCTTTGATGCTTCAGGCAGAAGACACACTTCCTTCGCATCTCTTGAAGTAATGCCGGAAATCGACGATACAATTCAGGTTGAAATCAGCCCTGAAGATATTAAAATGGACGTTTACCGTGCTTCAGGTGCGGGCGGACAGAAAGTTAACAAAACTTCCTCCGCAGTACGTCTTACTCATATTCCCACAGGCATTATTGTTTCATGTCAGGTTGAAAGAAGCCAGCATCAGAACAGAGAAGTTGCAATGAGAATGCTCAAATCAAAGCTCATTGAAATAAAAGAACGCGAACACCTTGATAAAATCGAAGATATCAAAGGTGACCAGAAAGAAATCGGTTGGGGCAGTCAGATACGTTCTTACGTATTCATGCCCTACACACTCGTCAAAGACCACCGCACAAATTACGAAATGGGTAACATCAACGCAGTTATGGACGGCGACATTGACGGATTTATCAACGCATTCTTAAAAGCACAGTCACTCGAAAACATTTAAAAATAACACATCTTACGAGGTGTAAAAATGGAAATTATCGATATTACCAGAGGTATATTTTCTTCTGACGTTTATCCGGGAGATCCGGAACCTTCAAAACAGAATTTTCAGAGCATCGAAAACGGTGACGGCTGCAATCTGAACGCATTTTTTGCGTGCTGCCACGCAGGCACACACGTTGATGCTCCGCTTCACTTTGTAGAAGGCGGTAAAACAATCGACCGCATGAGCATGATTCCGTTCATAGGTCCTTGCAAAGTAATTGATGTACCTGAAGGTCCTATTACAGGTGAATATGTTGAAAATAATTTTCCGAAAGGATGCCGTCGTTTGCTTCTCAAATCTGAAGGCAAAGCATATTTCCTTGACCACGGTGCACAGGAAGCAGCCAACGCAGGTTACCTGCTTATCGGCACTGATGCACTGTCTGTCGGCACAAGCGGCAACCAGATTGCACCTCACAAAGCTTTTTTAAACAAAGAAATCGCTCTTCTTGAAGGGCTCGACCTGACAGGTGTAGACACAGGCAGTTACTTTTTAATGGCTCAGCCGTTAAAGCTTGAAGGTTTGGAAGCTGCACCTGCAAGAGCTCTTCTGATAAAAGGCGATTTCAACTGGAATTCAAGGTAAGGGAGAATTGTATGAAAAGATTTTTAGACTTTGTTTTCAGTCTGCTCGCGCTTATAATTCTCTCCCCTCTGATTCTGATTATTTCAATATTAGTTTTTATAGCAAGCGGCAGACCGGTAATATTCAAGCAAAAACGTGTAGGATATAAAAATACCATTTTCACGATATATAAATTCCGTACCATGAAAAACGGAATGAGACAAACAAAAACAGAAGATTTAACAGAAGAAGAAATTGAAAACGACATAACCTTCATCGGTAAATTTCTCAGAAAATTAAGTCTGGATGAATTGCCTCAGCTTTTCAATATACTGAAAGGCGATATGAGTTTTGTAGGACCTCGTCCCCTCATCCCCCAGGAGGACGAAATAAGAAAATTACGAGAAAAATATAACGTCTATTCTGTACGCCCCGGAATCACAGGCTGGGCGCAGGTTAACGGACGTGATTTCATAGATGATGAACAAAAAGCAACCCTTGACAAGGAATATGTTGAAAAACATTCAATTTTTATGGACATAAAAATCATGTTCAGGACAGTATGGGTTGTTCTTGCCGGCAAAGATATTGCCGACGGAAATACAAAAAAGGAAGGTGACGAAAAATGAAAGAATTTTTCAACAAAATCGCAGCAGCATTTTTATCATTTATTATCTCATTTTTAGGTTTCTTCGGAGTTACCTATAATCCCGTTCCCGAAAAGGACTCACTCGCAAACACAGACGCATCAGTGACAAGAATTATGTCTTTCAATATTCGTTGCAATGAATATGACCGTAGAAAAAACCTTGTCCCCGGTCTTATTGAAGCTTATGCTCCTGATTCAGCAGGTTTGCAGGAATGTACTTATCAGTGGTACAAAAACCTTACTGAAAGCCTTGAAGATTACGCTTTCGTAGGCGTTGGCAGAGACACAGGCGATTTAAGCGAAGATTGCGGAGAAATTTCTGCTATTATTTATAAGAAAACAAAGTATAACCTTATTGACAGCGGCACATTCTGGCTTTCTGAAACTCCTGACGAAGTTTCACGCGGTTGGGACGGTGCCTGCAACAGAATCTGCACATGGGTGGTGCTTGAAAACAAAGAAACAGGCGAAAAATACGCCCACGTTAATACTCATCTTGACCATATGGGTACTCTTGCCCGTCAGAATGGTCTTGAACTTATCAGAAATAAAGCATTAAGTTATGACATTCCTACTGTTGTTACAGGTGATTTCAACTTCAATAAAGGCACAGACCTTTATAACTCACTTGTAACAGGAGGACTTAAAGATACTCAGGATATTGCTCCCGACACAATGGACGGTAAGACATATCATGGTTATAGTGGCGGTGAAGCAGGCAAACCCATCGATTTCATCTGTGTAAACGATAAAATCACTGATGTTAAATCCTATACCATTATAAGAGAGAAGTATGAATTAAAATATACATCTGACCACTACCCCATTTATTCAGATATGGTGATGTAATCATATGAAAATTATAGTTAAATATATTTCAATGATTTTCGCACTTATTTTTGCTGCTTGCGGAATCGGTCAGTGTGAAATCGGCGATAAAATACCTGAAGAAGATGTAATAAGAATTATGTCTTACAACGTACGCTATAACGATTGGCACAGAGGAAAAAACGTGCCTCAGCTCATAGCAGATTACTACCCTGACTCAGTTGGTGTGCAGGAATGTGAGGCTTTATGGTTTTACCATATGAAATCATTTCTTCCACAATACGGAATCGAAGGTGTAGGCAGACTCACAGGCACCCGCGGCGGATTCAGCGGCGAAATGTCTGCCATTCTTTACAGAAAAGATAAATACAAAGTTGTTGACAGCGATACCTTCTGGCTTTCCGAAACTCCCGATAAAGTATCATGCGGTTGGGACGGGCAGAAAAACAGAATCTGCACATGGGTAATTCTCGAAAACCTTGAAACAGGCAAACAGTATGCTCACATAAACGCTCACCTTGACCATCAGGGTGAACTCGCAAAGAAAAACGGGCTTCAGCTTGTTCTTGAAAAAGCAAACAGCTTCGATATGCCCGTTGTTATCACAGGCGATTTCAACTTTGAAAAAGGCACTGAACTTTATTCAGAGTTTGCAAAAGCAGGTTTTTCTGATACACAGGACAAGGCTTCCGACACAATGTACGGCAAAACTTACCATGCTTACAAGGGCGGCGAAGATGGTCTGCCCATTGACTTTGTTATGGTCAACAATAAAATTTCAGATATAAAAACATACAAAATCGTAAGAGATACTGTTGACGGAGAATATATCTCTGACCATTATCCCATTTATTCTGATATGATGTTTTAATCAGGAGTGTGAAAAGCAATGAAAACTATGAGTTATAATATCCTCTGCTATGGAAAAGAAGGCCATGAAAGAGAAAAACGTGAGCATATGGTGCTTGAAATTATCAACAATAACAATCCTGACACCTTAGGTGTTCAGGAAGCAACTCCCGAATGGATGGATTATCTCAAAGCAAACCTCACTGACTACGGCTATGAAGGCGTAGGACGTGATGACGGAAAAAACAAAGGAGAATATTCAGCTGTTTTCTATAAAAAAGACAAATACGAAGTTGTTGACGGCGGTAATTTCTGGCTTTCCGAAACTCCCGATAAACCCGGCAAAGGCTGGGACGCTGTTTGTGTCAGAATCTGCTCATGGGTACTTCTCAGAGATAAAGCAGACGGCAAAAAATTCATTCATCTTAACACTCACCTTGACCATATCGGTGTTGAAGCACGTAAAGAAGGAATGAAGCTTATATTTGAAAAAGCAGAAAGCTTCTCTGCCCCCACTATTGTTACAGGCGATTTCAATTTTGCACAAGGTTCTGAATTTTACGAGGGTCTTGTTTCAGGGAAACTCCGCGATTCAAAGTTTGCTGCTGAAAGTTCAGACGATGGCGTTACATATAATGCATTCGGCGAATACAAAGGCGAAATTATTGATTTCATTATGGTGTCACCTGAAATCAACGTAAAAAAATATACTATTGAAACAACTAAAATAAACGGCGAATATCCTTCAGACCACTACCCTGTTGTGGCAGAGATTGAATTTTAAGGAGTAAAGACATGAGTTACGCAGACAGAGTTTTTGTTGAAAACATAAAAGATATTCTTGAAAACGGTTATTCCGATGAAGAACTGAATGTGCGCCCCAAATGGGAAGACGGCACACCGGCACATACAATTAAAAAGTTCTGCATGGTAAACAGATATGATTTAAGCAAAGAATTTCCTATTATCACCGTAAGAAAAACATTTTTCAAAAGCTGCATCAAAGAGCTTCTCTGGATATGGCAGAAGAAATCGAATAAAATCTCTGAGCTTGATTCTCACATCTGGGATTCATGGGCTGATGAAAACGGCACAATCGGCAAGGCTTACGGCTATCAGTTAGGCGTTAAGCATAAATATCCCGAAGGTGAATTTGACCAGGTTGACAGAGTGCTTTATGATTTAAAGCACAACCCTGCGAGCAGAAGAATTATGACTAACCTTTATAATCATCACGACCTGAATGAAATGGGACTTGCACCTTGTGCTTACGGACTTATTCTCAATGTAACAGGCGATAAGCTCAACGCAATCCTCAACCAGCGTTCGCAGGATATGCTCACAGCAAATAACTGGAATGTTTGTCAGTACGCAGTGCTTGTTCATATGTTTGCTCAGGTAAGCGGTCTTAAGGTGGGTGAATTTGTTCACGTTGTGGCAGATGCTCATATTTACGACAGACATATTCCTCAGGTTAAAAAGCTTATTGAAAATCCGCAGTTTGAAGCACCTGTTTTCAAAATTGATACAAGCATCAAAAATTTCTACGATTTCACAGTAGACAGTTTCAGCCTTGAAAATTATCAGGCAAATGATTTCAATGAAAAAATCGAGGTGGCAATCTGATGTTTCAGGTAGTAGCAGTAGATAAAAACTGGGGAATCGGAAATGACGGAAATCTTCTTTTCCACATTTCGGAAGACCTGAAAAATTTCCGTCGTCTTACCGAAGGCAAAACAGTTATTCTCGGCAGAAAAACTCTGGCAACCTTTCCGAAAGGTGCTCCCCTAAAAAACAGACGCAATATTATACTTTCAAGAGATGAAAGTTATTCTGTTGAGGGTGCAGAAGTTGCAAGAAGCGTTGAAGATGCCGTAAATCTTCTGAAAGATGAAGATACAGATAACATCGTTGTTATCGGCGGTGAATCAATTTACAAGCAGATGCTCCCGTTCTGCGATACTGCAATAGTTTCTAAAATTGATTCGGAAGCAGAAAAGAGCGATAAATTTTTCCCCAACCTTGACGAGGACGAAGAATGGTATTTGGCAGAAGAAAGTGAAGTCAAAGAAGAAAACGGAATTAAATTCAAATTCTGTACTTACAAAAGAAAATAAGCAAAAAACACGGTGCAGGTTTAAAAATCTGCACCGTGTTTTTTGTGTATATTTATTCCAAAACTATGTGGGCAAAGCCCCTGTGAAAATAAAATAAATTCATAGACAAATTGTAATTTATATGTAACTAACCTTGCCATTTTGCTGTCATCCTTGAGCGAAAGCGAAGGATCTCAAAATGGCAACACATAAAGCATTTCCAAACGAGATTCTTCGCTGTCGCTCTAGAATGACACGTTTGGAAATGTTAACGACAAATTATAATTTATCGCTATGTCTAAAACGTTATTGTAGGGCGGGGGCTTGCTCCCGCCGTTTGTTATTTTGCGTAAGATTTGGCGGCAGGACCAAGGCCCTGCCCTACGAGTGTTAAAATTAAATTATGCGTAATTTTCAGGCGGACGCCCAATGGGCGCCCCTACGAATGTTAATTGTAATTTGTGCAATAAATTATAAAAACATAAGGCGAGCTTGGGAACCCTCCCCATGCGATGTAAAAAACGGTGCAGTAAAAACTGCACCGTTAATTTTTTTATTTCTTTCGTTTGCCGAAAAAGCCTTTCTTTTCTTCAGCGCCTGAACCTTTGTAAGTTTCAGCCTGATTGCCGTTCGGTCCGAATTCCTCCTGGAACTGACGGATAAGCTCTTTCTGGTGAGCTGTAAGATGTTTCGGAACATCAACATTAATACGTATAAGCTGGTCGCCCTTTCCTCTTCCGTTGAGAATCGGGATACCTCTGCCTTTAAGTACAAAAACTTTGCCCGGCTGTGTACCTGCCGGCAAATCATATTTCACTTTACCGTCGAGCGTTTCAACAAGCAAGCTGTCACCGAGAACCGCCTGTGCAAAAGATACAGTGATATTGCACCATACATTGAAGCCTTCCCTCTCAAAGAACGGGTGTGAATTCACGAACACAGCCACCTTCAGGTCACCTGACGGACCGCCGTTTGCGCCCTTGTTACCCTCGCCTCTGAGATTGATTACCTGCCTGTCATCTATACCTGCTGGAATATTTACTTCAATCGTTGTGCGTTTGGAAACTCTGCCGTTGCCGTGACATTTTGAACATGGTGAAGAAATAATTTTACCTTTACCGCCGCAACGTGTACACTGTCTTGTGGTTGACATCACACCGAAAGGCGTTCTCTGCTGAACATTCACCTGACCTCTGCCGTTACATTCGGGACAAGTGGTAGGATTAGTACCTTTCTGCGCACCTGAGCCTGAACATTCGGGGCAAGTCTCTATACGGTTGACTTCAACAGTTCTTTTGCAACCCTTTGCCGCTTCTTCAAAAGAAACAGTAACTCTTGACTGCAAATCTTCGCCACGTCTCGGTGCGTTAGGATTTGATTGTCTTCCGCCGCCGAAACCGCCGCCAAAGAAACTGCCGAAAATATCACCAAGGTCAAATTCCATTCCGTCACCAAAACCTCCGCCAAAGCCACCTGCTCCGCCTGCACCGAAATTCGGGTCAACGCCTGCGTGACCGAACTGGTCATAACGTGACTTCTTTGTGCTGTCAGAAAGTACTTCATAGGCTTCATTGACTTCCTTGAAGCTTTCTTCGGCTTTTTTGTCACCGGGGTTTAAGTCGGGATGGTACTTTTTCGCCATCTTTCTGTATGCTTTTTTTATTTCATCGTCTGAAGCACCCTTCTGAATACCGAGCACCTCATAATAATCGCGTTTATCAGCCAATAAAACCGGCTCCTTTATAATGACTATACATGACAAGCGGCGAACCGAAAGCTTTTCGGTTCGTCACTTGTTTATTTTAGCACCAACTTATGAATAAATCATTAAAAAATTTAGGATATATTATTCTACGTCAGTATAATTTGCTTCTGTGTATTCTTCACCTGCTGCGCCCTGATTAAAATCTGCTGCAGCGTTGGGGTCGAAGCCTTCAGCACCCTGGGGATTTGCAGCTTTATAAATCTTTTCTGAAATTTCGTAGAATTTAGCCTGAAGCTCATCCTGTCTTGACTTGATAAGGTTGATATCTTCACCCTTGAGTGCTTCTTTGAGAGCGTCTACTTTTTCAGTAAGAACTGTTTTGTCTTCTGCAGGGAATTTGTCGCCTTCTTCATTAAGCATTTTTTCGCACTGGTAAACCATCTGGTCTGCACCGTTTCTGAGGTCTACTTCTTCGCGGCGTTTCTTATCTTCTTCTGCAAACTGTTCAGCTTCGCGGACTGCCTTTTCAATATCATCTTTTGACATATTAGTTGAAGATGTGATTGAGATTGACTGTTCTTTCTGTGTGCCAAGGTCTTTTGCTGAAACGTGAACAATACCGTTAGCGTCGATATCGAATGTTACTTCAATCTGAGGAACACCGCGTCTTGCAGGCATAATGCCGTCAAGGTGGAATACGCCGAGAGTTTTGTTATCTTTTGCAAATTCACGTTCACCCTGAAGTACGTGTACTTCAACTGAAGGCTGATTATCAACTGCAGTTGAGAAAATCTGGCTCTTCTTAACGGGGATAGTTGTGTTTCTTTCAATAATTTTTGTGTTGATGTTACCCATTGTTTCAATACCAAGTGAAAGAGGAGTAACGTCAAGAAGGAGAAGACCCTTAACTTCGCCGCCGAGAACACCTGCCTGAATTGCGGCACCCATTGCTACACATTCATCGGGGTTAATGCCCTTGAAGGGTTCTTTACCCAGATATTTCTGAACAGCTTCCTGAACAGCAGGGATTCTTGAGGAACCGCCAACCATAAGGATTTTGTCGATTTCTGTTGTTTTAAGACCTGAGTCAGCAATTGCCTGACGTACAGGACCCATTGTTGCTTCAACAAGTGATGCTGTCATTTCGTTGAACTTTGCTCTTGTAAGAGTCATTTCAAGGTGTTTGGGGCCTGTTGCATCTGCTGTGATGAAGGGAAGGCTGATCTGTGATGTTGTAACACCTGAAAGCTCGATTTTTGCTTTTTCTGCAGCTTCTTTAAGTCTCTGCATAGCCATTTTATCGCCGCGAAGGTCTACACCCTGTTCTTTCTTGAACTCATCTGCGAGCCAGTCGATAATCTTCTGGTCGAAATCGTCACCGCCGAGACGGTTGTTACCTGCAGTTGCAAGAACTTCCTGAACACCGTCGCCCATTTCAATAATTGAAACGTCGAATGTACCGCCGCCAAGGTCATAAACCATAACCTTCTGGTCATTTTCTTTATCAATACCGTAAGCAAGAGCTGCAGCTGTGGGTTCGTTGATAATTCTCTTTACTTCAAGACCTGCAATTTTACCTGCGTCTTTTGTTGCCTGACGCTGTGAGTCTGTGAAATATGCAGGAACTGTAATAACAGCTTCTGTAACTTTTTCACCGATGTAGCTTTCTGCATCAGTTTTAAGTTTCTGAAGAATGATTGCAGAAATTTCCTGAGGTGTGTATTTTTTGTCATCAATAGCTACTTTATAATCTGTACCCATCTGACGTTTGATTGAGCTGATTGTTCTGTCAGGGTTTGTGATAGCCTGTCTTTTAGCAACCTGACCTACCATTCTTTCGCCGTTTTTGCCGAAGCCTACAACTGAAGGAGTAGTTCTTGCACCTTCTGCATTGGCAATAACAACAGGCTCGCCGCCTTCAATAACTGAAACACATGAATTTGTTGTACCGAGGTCGATACCGATAACTTTTGACATAATATTTGTTCCTCCTAAGGATTGTTTATTTAATTAGTTTGCAACTTTTACTACTGCGTGACGGATTATTCTGTCACCCATTCTGTATCCCTTGCTGAAAACTTCTGCAATTGTGTTTTCACCAAGTGTTTCATCATCAACGTGCATTACGCCGCTGTGAATATTCGGGTCAAACTCTTCGCCTTTTTCGCCGAATTTTTCAACTGAATTTTTAGCTAAAATATCGTCAAACTGTTTTGAAATCATTTCAAAACCTTTGTGAAGGTCTTCGGCACTGCCGTTTTCGTTTGCAAGTGCTCTTTCGAAATTATCGGCTACTGCAAGAAGTTCGCCGATAAGCTGTGCTTTTGTATCGCCGTGAATTGCTTCTTTCTCACGCTGTGTGCGTTTTCTGAAATTGTCATATTCCGCAGCAAGACGAAGCATCTGATTATTTTTTTCTTCAAGCTCTTTTTCAAGCTTTTCAATTTTATCAGCCTTTTTTACTTTAGCTTCTTTTTTTGATTCTTTCTTTTCTTCTTTTACTTCTTCTTTGATTTCTTCTGCCACTTTATTCATCCCTTTCTGCACTGATAATCTCACCGACAAGTTTAGTTAAATATTTCACGCTAGGCACAAGCCTTGCGTAGTCCATTCGTGTCGGACCTATAATTCCGAAAGCTCCTCCTAAAGAATCCGAAACTGTGTACGGAGACACAATCATACTTGAATACTGAAGCGGAGTAAACGGATTTTCCTTGCCGATATATACATTCAGTCCGTTATTAGTGCCGGAAAGTACATTCAAAAGTGTATCTCTTTTTGAAAGAAATTCCATTATACCGAATACATCCGAACTGATTTCACTGTTATTAAAAAGATTCTGCTGACCGCCGAGAACGATATCGGCTTTCATTGCATCCTGCGCTAAATCCGACAAAGCCACAACTATGGGGCTCATCGCAAGTGCGTATTCGCCGAGAGATACCACAAGGCTCTGCAAAACTATATCTGCCATACTTCTGAGAGGTTTGCCGATAAATTTTTCTGCTGCCATTTTATAAAATACCTGAACGATATTTTCCGTGATATCGGTATCTGTTTTGCAGACTTTATTTTTAAGTATACCTGAAGAAGTGAGCATTACCACAATTGCAGTTCTGCGACTGACGGGCACAAGCTCTACTTTGCGTATCAGAGCCCCTGCACTTGTGGGTGTTGTAGTTACAACCGCGCAATCTGTGATATCTGCTAAAATTGCCGATGCTTCTTTCAGAAGTTTTTCCGGGTCACCGAAGTGAGTGCCGAGCATCATATCAATTCTTCTTCTCTGGTCTTCTTCAAGGGCCCTTTCGCACATCAGTTCATCAACGTAATACCTGTAACCCTTCTGGGTAGGTATTCTGCCTGATGAAGTATGTGGCTGTTCAAGATAGCCCATTTCAGCAAGCTCTGCCATTTCATTTCTGACAGTTGCGGAAGAAACGGAAAACTCAAGGCTTTCAAGCAATATCTTTGAACCTACAGGCTCCCCTGTTTTTATATATCTTTCTATAACGGCTGCAAGAATCTGCTTTTTACGCTCTGTCATTCCCATATTCTCACCGTCCTTATATGTGCTTTAGCACTCGATAAACGAGAGTGCTAAAGTCTACATATAATATACAACTGATGGGAAATAATGTCAATATTTTAAATGTAAACACTTTGTTAATTAACTTCATTGAAAACAAAAGTTTCTTCGTTTACATTGCAGATATACTTGTTTCCCGCTTTTACGCCGTTGTCAAGCATAAGCTCTGATAAAGTATCTTCAATCTTTGACTGAATTGCACGTCTCAGGGGTCTTGCACCGTAAACAGGGTCAAAACCTGCATCGGCAATTTTGCTGATTGCTTCGTCTGAAAAATCAATTTCAATGCCGAGCTGTAAAACTCTCTTTCTGAGTGATGAAAGCATACGTTTTGCAATTTCTTCAATATCATTCTGTGTCAACTGTCTGAATACTATGATATCGTCAATTCTGTTGAGGAATTCAGGTTTGAAGCATTGCTTCAGTTCGCCTAAAACAGATTCCTTGATTTTTTCATGGGACATATTGTCTGACGATTCGGCAGAGAAACCGAAAGATGATTTTTTATCTGTTATCAGCTTTGCGCCCACGTTTGAAGTCATAATAATGATGCAGTTTTTGAAATCAACTTTTCTGCCCTGGGAATCTGTCAGTATACCGTCTTCGAGAATCTGAAGAAGAATATTGAAAACATCGGGATGCGCTTTTTCAATTTCATCAAACAGAACAACGGAATATGGTTTTCTGCGTATTGCTTCCGTCAGCTGTCCGCCTTCATCATAGCCCACGTATCCGGGAGGAGAACCCACAAGACGTGATACGGTGTGTTTTTCCATATATTCTGACATATCAAAGCGAATCATCGCACTTTCAGAGCCGAACATTGATGATGCAAGCGTCTTGCAGAGTTCTGTTTTACCCACACCTGTAGGTCCGAGGAAAATAAACGAACCTGTAGGTCTTTTCGGGTCTTTAAGACCTGCTCTGCCTCGCCTTATTGCTTTTGCAACTGCGGTTACCGCTTCATCCTGACCGACAATTCTTTCGTGAAGTACTTCTTCCATTTTAAGAAGCCTTGCGCTTTCTTCTTCTGTCAGCTGCGTTACGGGAATTCCAGTCCAGTCTGCCACTATTTCTGCAATTTCTTCAGGTGTTACTTCTCCGCTGAAGCCTGACATTTCTTTGCGCCATTCTTCTTTTTTCTCTTCAAGCAGAGACGTTAATTTCTTTTCTTCATCGCGCAGAGTTGCCGCCGTTTCAAAATCCTGATTTGTAACTGCATGTTCTTTTTCTCCGCGGATTGATTTGATTTTATCTTCCATTTCCTTTAAATCAGACGGAGTTGTATATGCGCGAAGCCTTACCTTTGATGCTGCTTCGTCAATCAGGTCAATCGCTTTATCGGGCAGGAATCTGTCACCGATATATCTTGACGAAAGCTTTACTGCCGCATCAATTGACTCCTCCGTTATTTTGATTTTATGATGAGCTTCGTATTTATCCTTAAGACCTTTGAGAATTTCAATCGCTTCTTCTTCGCTGGGTTCACCTACCGTTACAGGCTGAAAACGTCTTTCCAGAGCCGCATCCTTTTCTATATGCTTTCTGTATTCATCTATTGTTGTTGCTCCGATAAGCTGAATTTCACCGCGTGCCAATGAAGGCTTAAGGATATTCGCGGCATCAACTGCGCCTTCTGCAGAGCCTGCACCGATAAGCGTGTGGATTTCATCGATAAACAGAATAACGTCGCCTGCTTTTTTCACTTCATCCATTGCGGTTTTTATTCTCTCTTCAAAATCGCCTCTGTACTTTGTGCCTGCTACCATACCCGTAAGGTCAAGGGTATACAGCTTTTTATCTTTCAGAAGTTCAGGCACTTCACCCTCTGCAATTTTAAGAGCAAGACCTTCTGCAATTGCGGTTTTACCTACACCCGGCTCACCTATAAGACAGGGATTATTTTTTGTCCTTCTTGACAGAATCTGAATAACTCTTTCAATCTCTTTCTGTCTGCCGATAACAGGGTCAATTTTGTTCTGCGTTGCAAGCTCAGTTAAATTTCTGCCGAATTTTTCCAGAGTGGGCACATTTGATTTTGTTTTTGCATCACGTTTTCCGGAATTGTCACCGTTTGAATTTTCAAAAGCTTTACTGATTTCTGATGATAATTCGTTAATTGCAACTCCGAGTTCGGAAATTATGCTCACGGCAAGGCCTTCGCTCTCCTTTATAATTGAAAGCAGAATGTGTTCTGTGCCGACAAGTGCCTGGCCTGAAGAAGATGCAAGCGCCACAGCGTATTCCACAATATGCTTTGACCTCGGTGTAAAATCAGCAGGTGTAAGGGAAGTGGGAGTGCCGACGCCTACACTCATTCTGAGTATATCTTCTACCTTCTGTTTCGTTATGCCCTTTGAGGAGAGAACACTTGACGCCACTCCTTCTACAGACAAAAGACCCATCAGAAGATGTTCACTGCCTACATATGCGTGGCCTAAATTTTCTGCAGATATCATCGCTTCATTCAGAGCGCCGTTTGCTTTTTCCGTAAAGCCTGAAAATTTATACATAACTGTTACCTCCGTTCAAAAATCTGTTTTTTAACAATTATTCACCTAATATTTCTCTTACTTCCTTTGCTCTTATTTTATCTCTCTCCTCTGCATCAAGAACTGATGAATTTCTCACATTCACAGTTGCAGGCTGCATATCAGGAATCATTGCATTAATTTTTTCTATATCAGTATCAATGATTTTCTCTGCCGCTGCAAGACGCACAAGAGAAATCAGCTTCATAAATTCGCTCGAAGTAAGTTTTCTTGAATATTTTAAAATTCCGTATGCACGCCAGATTGAATCCAGATAATCATCATTTTTTATCAGTTCTTTACGTGCTGCACGCTCCTGAGTAATTATCTGTCTGACAATTGTGCTCAGGTTAAAAATCGCCTCTTTTTCGCTGATACCCAGAGTAATCTGGTTGCTTATCTGATAAATGTCACCGCCGGGCTTACTTCCTTCACCGTATGCTCCGCGGATTACAAGACCAAGCTTTGAAACAGTTGAGGCAAGACGTGAGATAAGACCCTGCTCCGTAAGTGCGGGAAGATGAAGCATTACGGAAGCTCTCATTCCCGTACCGAGATTTGTGGGACATTGAGTAAGGAATCCGATTCTCTCATCAAAAGCATAATTTAAAACCTCACCTACAGATTTTTCTGCTTTTTCTGCTTTTTCGTAAGCTGTTTCCAGGTCCAGGCCTGCCTGCATAGCCTGAATTCTTAAATGGTCTTCCTCTTCAAGCATTATGCTGATATCTTCATCATCAGAAAGAATAAGCGCTCTTGCCTCTGAAGGACCTGCAAATTCAGGGCTGATAAGATGTCTTTCTGCAAGAGAAACCGTCTGCAAAGAAGGCACATCTTCCATCTCAATAAAACTCATATTTTCATTATTGGACAAAACTGCGTCTCTAATCTTGTAATTGAGTTCTTTTTTCTTCTCGTTATCAAGTTTAAACGGGAAAGGATATTCTTTAATGTTTCTTGCAAATCTTACTCTTGTACTGAGTACAACGTCACCTTCAGGACCGAAATCTTTATACCATTTACCCATTACATTTCACTCTCCATTCCCTTGATTTTATCTCTTAATTCTGCCGCTTTTTCGAAATTCTGCTCTTCAATTGCTACTTTCATTTCAGCTTTAAGCTCTTCTATAATTTCTTCTTTTGTTTTTTCTTTTTTATCACCGGAATGTTCTGCTACATTTGCTGTTTTTCCGTTGTGCTGTGTTTTGCCGTGAATACGCTGAATGGAAGGAAGAAGCATTTCGTAGAATTTCTCATAGCAATCTGCGCAACCTATTTTTCCTGTTTTTACAATTTCTTCAAAAGACATTCCGCATTTTGAACAGCGCACCGTATTACTGCTTGAAAGTGAAGCCTTCGGTTTTGAGAAAAAGTTGCCGAAGAAATCGCCTAAATCAAACCCGAAACCTGAAAACACATCGCCGTAACCGAGTTTGCCTGCGCAAGATGAACACAGATGAAGCTGTGTATATTCACCGTTTACCACACTTTTTATATGAGTTGTTGCCTCATGTTTTTTACAATTCTGACATAACATAACTGATTCCTCCTATAAAATTATTACATTAAACTCAATAGCATCTGTTTGAATATTGCAGCTCTTATTTCATCACGTACATCCTGTTGCGCTGCCCGCAATGAATTTTCTGAGGTTGCTGCAAGAATCAGCTTTGCAGTTTTTTCATCAAGCAGCTCCTGATAATTAAGATTATATAAATGTGCTCTGCACGTTTTATCGTCAAGCTTTAAACCTATTCCGTTTACAACGTGCATAAGAGCTGTACCCTTATCATATTTTGCTCTTGTTATACGGATATAACCTCCGCCGCCTCTTCGGCTTTCAACTATATAGCCGTGTTCCGGCGTAAAACGCGAAGAAATAACATAATTTATCTGGCTGGGTACACATCCGAGTGTTTCTGCCATTTCATTTCGCTGAATTTCCGTATATCCGTCAGCTTCAAGCATTTCAAGAATCATCTGGGCTATTGCATTACTTAAATTCATATTAATCACTCACCTGTTTTATGATTTTTGACTTTGACTTTCTTTGATCTTACGCTTATTATTATAAACAAATTTCTGATTTTTGCAAAGGTCAAAAAAGGTCAAAATTAACTTTTGACCAAATAATATTTTAAAATATCTCCGTTTTTCTTCAAATTACTCTTTTTTTCTTTAATTTTTAGAGATTTTTGTTTTTAAAAAAATTTCATAAAAGTCAAAAACTTGATTTTTGACCAAAATACGTATATACTTTATATCAAGAGGTGAAATGCTATGAAACTTACTTTTCTCGGCGCAGCTCACGAGGTTACAGGTTCCTGTACCCTTCTGAATGCATGCGGACGTAACATTCTTATAGATTGCGGCATGGAGCAAGGTGCCGACACATATGAAAACTGTGATATTCCCGTAACACCTGCAGAAATCGACTGCATTCTGCTCACGCACGCTCACATTGACCATTCAGGCAAAATCCCCATGCTCGTTGCCAACGGATATACGGGGCCTGTATACGCAACCTCCGCTACACAGAAATTATGTTCTATTATGCTTCTTGATTCAGCCCATATTCAGGAATTTGAAGCACAGTGGAAAAACAAACGTGCCGCACGTTCAGGCGAAGAAGAATACAGACCTCTATACACAACAGCAGATGTTTACAAAACACTTCCTTTGTTCAAAGGATGTGAATATTCAGAAAGTTATAACATATCGGACGGAATCTCTGTCAGATTTATTGACGCAGGTCATCTGCTCGGTTCAGCTTCCATTGAAGTTACGGTAAATGAAAACGGCGAAGAAAGAACAATTCTGTTTTCAGGCGATGTGGGCAACATTTCCCGTCCTCTTATCCGTGACCCGAAGAAACCTGAAAAGGCAGATTTCGTAGTTATAGAATCCACATACGGCGACAGACTCCACGGAGCAAGACCTGATTACGTAACACAATTGACACGTATAATTCAGGATACTTTTGATAACAGCGGAAACCTTATTGTCCCCTGCTTCGCAATAGGCAGAACTCAGGAAATGCTTTACCTCATAAGAGAAATCAAAGAAAAAAATCTTATCCGCGGACACGGAAATTTCTCTGTATGGGTTGACAGTCCCCTTGCAGTTGAAGCAACGGAAATATACAGCAACGACGAAGAACTTATGGATTATTATGACGAAGAAACTCTCAGCCTTTTAAAAGACGGTGTTGAACCGATAAAATTCAACGGTCTTAATTTATCTGTAACAAGTGACGAATCAAAGAAAATAAATTCAGATTCAAAATCCAAAATTATTCTTTCAGCCAGCGGAATGTGCGAAGCAGGCAGAATAAGACACCACCTGAAGCACAATCTGTGGAGAAAGGAATGCACAGTTCTTTTTGTAGGATATCAGGCACACGGCACTCTCGGCAGAATGCTTACAGACGGTGCACGGCACATCAAACTTTTCGGAGAAGATATTCAGGTGCGTGCAAGAATAGAAAAATTAGACGGTATCAGCGGTCACGCAGACAAAAAGATGCTTCTTGACTGGCTTGATAACATCGGCACAAAGCCGAGAAAGATTTTTGTCAACCACGGCGATAACAATTGCTGCGAAAATTTTGCGGAAAGCGTAAAAACAGCTTTGAAAATTCCGGCCGAAGCACCTTTTAACGGTGCCGTTTATAATTTAATAACAAACGAATGTGAAGAAAAAGGCAATGATAAAATCATTGAAAAGAAATTGAAGAAAAAGCCGTCTGATGCTTACGAAAGGCTTGTTATGGCAGGAAAACGGCTTACAGATGTTATTTATCACAACAAGGGCGGAACAAATAAAGACCTTGCACGCTTTGCCGACCAGATAAATGAGCTTTGCAGGAAATGGGACAGATAGTTTGTAAAATTATGAACAAAACCCGGAAACCTTTTTATTATTGTTTAAAAAAAGTACATACTATTTTGTAAAATTAAGGTATAATATATTTGTAAATCAAAAAAGGAGTGGTCTTTTATGGCAACAGAAAAAATACTTATAGTTGATGACGACATGAATATCTGCGAGCTTCTCAGACTTTACCTTGAAAAAGAAGGCTATTCAACCGTTATTGCAAATGACGGCCAGAGTGCTATCACAGCTTTCCAGGAAGAACAGCCCGGAATCACTCTGCTTGACATAATGCTCCCCGGACTTGACGGTTGGCAGGTTTGCAGGGAGATCAGAAAAATTTCAAACAAGCCTATTATCATGCTCACTGCAAAAGGAGAAACTTTTGATAAAGTTCTCGGCCTTGAACTCGGCGCTGACGACTACATTGTAAAGCCCTTTGAAACAAAAGAAGTTGTAGCACGTATCAAAGCCGTTTTAAGAAGAACCTCTACAACTGTCAGTGAAACAGTAAAAGAAGTAAATTTTGATAAACTTTCAATTAACCTCACTAACTATGAACTCAAAGTAAACGGCGAACAGGTTGATACGCCTCCGAAAGAAATGGAGCTTATTTTCCATCTCGCTTCAAACCCCAACAGAGTTTTCACAAGAGACCAGCTTCTTGACGAAGTATGGGGATTTGACTATTACGGCGATTCAAGAACAGTTGACGTTCACGTCAAACGTTTAAGAGAAAAACTTGAAGGTGTATCTGACAAATGGGAACTTAAGACAGTATGGGGTGTCGGATATAAATTCGAGACAAAATAACATTGAGTAAAAGGAGCGAGGGAAGTTGAAATCAGGAAGATTCTTTTTCAGAGGGTCAAGTACATTCCGAAAATATTACGTGAGTATTTTCGCATCAATGCTTCTTGTGCTTGTTGTTCTGGGAATGTCCCTGCTTTTGTTTATTGCTCAGTATTGGAAAGAAAACAACGTTTCTGTTTTAAAAGAAAATGTAAATACCCTTTCTGAAACGGCTGCCGAATATTTCGAGCTTGAGAACGACGGACAATATATCAACAATCCTACAGTTATGCTCGCTTACTCTCTGTCGTTGGTATCTTCCTCAATTGATTCGGATATTTACATCTGTGACCTGGACGGAAACGTGTTTTTATGCAAGGATATCATCAGCTCAATCCGTCTTGAGGACGCTAACCCGTATTGTGAAAAGCACTCAACCATCAACATACCTGAAAGAATTATCCTTCAGGCTGTAAAAGGGAATTTCCAGACATCAGATGTTGTTCCGGAACTGCATGAGGAAACATCTCTTATCGTAGGAGAACCCATAAAAGTAAACGGAAAAGTAATTGCAGTTATTATCGGCACACAGCCAAGTCTGGGAAATGCATACCCGTTTGTTTCATCTATTCTTAAAATGTTTCTCTTATCTGCTTTATTCGCTTTCCTTGTTGCGTTTATTGCCGTTTATATCGTAACCTATTCAATTACGAAACCGCTGAGAGAAATGTCGAAAATCACAAAAGAATACGCGACCGGTGATTTCAGCCGCAGAATTGAAATCAAAGGAAACAATGAGCTTTCCGACCTGGGAAATGCGCTCAACTCAATGGCGCAATCCTTATCTGCACTTGAGTATTCAAGGCGTAGTTTTGTGGCAAATGTTTCACACGAGCTGAAAACACCCATGACTTCTATCGGTGGATTTATCGACGGAATTCTTGACGGCACAATTTCCGCCGGCGAAGAAGAAAAATATCTTAAAATAGTTTCAAACGAAGTTAAACGCCTTGCACGTCTTGTAAGTTCAATGCTCAACCTTTCAAAGATTGAAGCAGGAGAGCTGTCACTTAATCTTAAGAAAACAGACATTTCCGCGCTTATATTCAACACTCTTCTATCCTTTGAGCAATCAATAAATCAGAAGTCAATCGAAATTACAGGTCTTGATTCTATGAGCAATCTTATAGTAAATATCGACAAAGACCTTATCAATCAGGTGGTTTACAACCTTGTTGATAACGCTGTTAAGTTTACCGATAACGGCGGATATATTGACGTGCGTGCAAATCAGAACGACTCTTTCACAACTGTTACTATCAAAAACAGCGGTGCAGGTGTTCCCGCAGAAGAAATCGAAAGAATTTTCGAGCGTTTCTATAAAGTTGATAAGTCAAGAAGCCTTGATACAAAGAGTACCGGTCTTGGTCTGTATATCGTCAAATCAATCATTGAGATGCACGGCGGTACAATAGAAGCACATAGTGAGCTCGGCAAATATACCGAATTTGTATTCACTCTTCCGAATATGTAGCTTCGTTAAAAATTTATTTATATTCTTTAAAAAAGTTTGTAAAACACATCAGCTAGTATATATTAAGACAAGCTTGAAAGGAGCATAACATGGACGAAAATAACAACAGCCTTTTCAACAGTGAAAATGAAGATACATCTTTTGAGGAAATCCCTGCAGAAGAAAAGGTTGAACAGCAGAATACTTCTTCACAGAATGATTCATTTTCACGGGAAAACACAAATAACTATTCATCAAATAACTACACTCAATATTCATCCCCTAATACCAGCTACAGCTATGCACCTTATTATCAGGGTACTACCGATAACACATTTTCAAAACCTGCAAAAAAGAAAACCGGTCTTAAAATTGCTGTGTCAGTTATAGCTGTTGTTCTCGTTGTTGCAATAGGATTCGGATTGTTTTCACTTTTCGGCGACGATAAATCAAATATTTTCGGTGAAGAAGAAAAAAAAGGTGATTCAACAGTTATCACAAACGAAGAAACACCCGAAACACCTGCTCCTACGGGAGAAATCCTTTCTTCAGTTCAGATAGCAGAAATCGGCAGAGCATCATCTGTCGGCGTTGTGGTATATTCATCAAACAAAAGTTATTTCACTCAGTCTTCACAATCGCAGGCAGGCGAAGGCACAGGTATCGTTGCAAAAGTTTCCGATGACGGCAAATCAACTTATATCCTGACATGTGCCCACGTTATCAGCGATTCAGGTGTCAGCGCAAAAATCCTTCTTGAAGACGGTACAACTTATGATGCTGACATAATCGGTTTTGACCAGCAGACTGACGTTGGTGTTCTCAGAGTTAACACAACAGATCTCCCCTGCGCTGAATTCGGCGATTTCAAAAAGCTCAAAGTCGGTTCACCCGTTTATGCTGTAGGTAATCCCGGCGGTGCAGAATTCTTCGGTTCTGTTACTAACGGTATTGTCTCTTCAATCAGCCGTTCAATCAACAATGAAATCGGTTACACTATGGATTGTATTCAGCACAACGCTGCAATCAACCCCGGAAACTCAGGCGGCTCACTTCTCAATGAATACGGCCAGGTAATCGGTATTAACTCTTCAAAAATTGCAAGCACAGAATATGAAGGCATGAGCTTCGCTATTCCGATTTCAACAGCTCTTGAAGTTGCAAATGAACTTATCGCAAACGGCTATGTTCCCAACAGACCTAAGCTGGGCATCACTTACAGCCTTGCATCGTCTCACGACACATACGCAATGATAGTTCAGATTAAAGGCTTACCTGCAGGTTCTCTTATCATCAGAAGTATTTCACCTGACAGTGACCTTGTCAACTCTGATATCCGCGAAGGTGACATGATAACAGCAGTAAACGGAAAAGATCTTGACACGGCAGACACCCTGCTTGATATAATCGATAAAGCAGATGTAGGCGATAAACTCAAGCTTAAAATCTGCAGGGTCGGAACTGATTATTCTATTGAAGAATTCGAAGCAACCGTTCAGCTTGTTGAAGATAAAGGTTCATCTTCTCCCGTTGAAGAAGAAACCACATATATCAACCCCTTTGATTATTTCGATCAGTACGGTGGCGGTTACGGCTACGGAGACTAATCAAATTTAAAGGGCTGAAAAAACAGAATCTTTAAAAAGCCAATAAAATCAGGCGTTTGAATAAAGTTAAAAGCATCAGAAGTTCTAATTCAGAACTTCTGATGCTTTTTTAGGTTTTATCTTTATAAATATAAATTATAATTTATC
>JAGBHV010000041.1 GCA_017935325.1 Clostridia bacterium | reverse complement strand
TTAAAGCCAAGACCGCTTCTCGGATAAATTTTAAGCACCCAGCCTTCGTCAATTTCACAGCGGATACCCGTCGGAATTTTGATAGTCTTTCCCGGTTCGAGAGTAAAATCAACCGGACTGAAAATATCGTATCCTGCAGAACCCGATGTCGCCCTGCGAGGAATCTTAATTTCTTCGTAAATTTCTTTTATTTCCTCAACTGTTCCACCAAAATCATCCACCCACGAGGAGCAGAAATTTTCAAAGCTCACTTTGCTGAATTTTGCCATTCTTTTCATAATAATTTCTCCGTTTTTAAAATTTAACTAAAATCAAAGAGGAAGCAAAGGCTTCCCCTTTTTTAATTTAAACTGCAATGTTAAGAATCGTCAGGCCAAGAAACATCTGAGCGAAAAAGTAAGTCCAGATATTTACCTTTCTTATTGCGTAGCTCTTTGAATACCTATGAGTAAACCGAAGAAGAGCAAGGGTGAAATCCGAAAGCGTAAAAAGTCCTGCTCCGAGGATAAGTATAATTCCCGTGAAAAGAGCTTTTTCAATAGAATTGTTGAGCATAAACCTTATGCTCAGAGAAAGCGCCTTGACGAGCATTATCATTATCACATTCATATAAACCGTACACGGCAAAAAGGCTTTTCCGTACTCTGCCCTGTGTGTATAGAGCCTGAACTGGCTGAAGCAGATTCCGCCGATCATCAGGAACGCTTCAGTAAAATCAAGAAACGGTGCTGACGGGAAATATGACTCCTGCACATTGAGAAAAGCTGCTATGTAGCATATATGACCGCAAAGAAAAATAAGAACTCCTGCGATGAAAAAGTTTTCAGTCGTTTTATAATGCAGGAGAAAATCTCCCACCCATGAAAAGCACAGACCAACAAGAATGAAGAATGTGTAATTTGAATAATTTCCTGCGCAAAACATTGCAAGAACAGCGTTTGCCAGGAATATCGTTGAACAAGTCAATTTTAAAATCAACGATTTTTTACTGGGTCGTGGAATTTCAACCTTCAGGAAAACACAAGTTGAAACTGCCTGCAAAACAAACAGAATAACAAATCCGATAATATACGGCACTGACATTTCGCAATCCCCCTGTCACATTCTTATTTAGTTTTTATTCTTCATTTTCTTCTGTTGCTTCTTCCGTTTGCGTTTCACTTTCCTTTTCTTTTGCTTTCTTCTTTTCTTCCTTTTCTTTCTTTTTCTCAAGCTTCTTTTCAAGCTTGAGCTCTTTCTTCTTTTCTTTTTCTTTTTCCTTCTCTTCATCCGTCATTTCTTCAACAACGAATTTTCCTTTATGAACAACATCGATAACGCGGTGCGCCTGTTCAAACGCCATAACACCCATCTTCTGAATGGGAGCTATTGTCGGGAGGAAGTTATTCATATCCTTCTTAAGATAATCTGCAATCGCCGTTATCGGCGGTTTGCTCGACGGCTGATATTCAACCTCATCCTCGTCAAAAGTGAATTTGATTATTCGCTGGCAGACAGCTTCAATCGGCCGCATATGAACCGTCAGCTCATTCTGAGTTGTCCACGCCGCCGTTGCGTTAGCGGTAAAAGGCATCTTAGCGAGCGTCATCGGACTGCGACGCGGTTTGCCGTCCATTCCGCAGACGATCGTATTAACCTCGTCGCCCTCTGCCCAGCTCATCGTGCAGGTATCCTCAAAAAATTCGAACACAACATCCGTTATTCCTCCCGCTCTGTCTCCTGACATATACACAATCGGCATAGGCAACATACTTGCAGGGAATCCTGCCGCGGCAAGGAACATATTTTTCGGGAATTTCATTTTCTTTCCGTGAAGCCAATCTTCAAGAAGGCTTCTCTGCATTGCGGGAAGATCATCATCAAGCCGAGCAAGTGCAGGCTTTTCTTCCGGTGTTTCTTCTGAATCAATTTCTATAAGGCACTTCGGGAAATGACGCCAGATGCAGTCGCGCACCTTCTGTTCATCAATTTCGCCTGCCGTAAGAATAAACGAAGCATCGTAATCCTTTGCAACGATACCGAACTGAGAAAACATTCCGTCAGCTCTGTATCCGTTAAGTCCTGCGCATCGCCAGAAGCAATATCCGTATCCTGACTGCGAATCCGGGGTTCTGTTAACTGCTGAGTTGTCAG
>JAGBHV010000040.1 GCA_017935325.1 Clostridia bacterium | reverse complement strand
GTGAGCATACCACCGAGCCAACGTGCGTTTACATAGGGCATGTTGCAACGGATTGCTTCTTCTTTGATTGAATCCTGAGCCTGTTTCTTTGTACCTACAAAGAGAACTTCGCCGCCGTCTGCTGCGATGTCACGGATGAAGAGATAAGCTTCTTCAAGCTTCTTTACAGTTTTCTGAAGGTCGATGATGTAAATACCGTTACGTTCAGTAAAGATATACTGAGACATTTTGGGATTCCATCTTCTTGTCTGATGTCCGAAATGAACACCTGCTTCCAAAAGCTGTTTCATTGATACTACTGCCATTTTTGTTTCCTCCTTTTGTTTGTAAAGCGGTTTTTGCCGCTAATTCCACCGCACGGTTCAACTCGGACACGCAACATTCTTATGAATGCACATGCTGACCGATCGCCATGCGTGCGTTTTGCTGTAAAATTATATCACAAGTCTTTGGAAAAATCAATAGTAAAATCAAGATTTTTTTGAATATTTTTCAATTTTTAATCTTTAAATTTAAGATTTGTACCAATAAACCCGACTTCCATAAAATCATCCATATTATGACGGATTATATAATCAATGTAGGATGCAACCATCTGCGCAGTAAGCGCATATCCGCAAGGATTCATATGACCGCCCATAAAGAATTTCTTTCTGAACTCTTCGTCATATACAGGTCCGTGTTTACCGATATCAAGAATATAGCAATTTGAAAACAATTCAGCAAGCTTATAAAGAAGTTCTGCATGAGCATTCCTTTTATCTTTTCCGGTATTCTCCTTCGGAAATGTCATAAGAAAGAATTTTGCATCAGGCTGAATTTCTTTGTATTTCTGAATTATCTTCGCATAATATCCTGCAAAAGTAGGCTTGTTATTTTCATAATTTTCTAAATCTATATCATCTGTTGTGCCGGTCGGCATATCACAATTCAGCAAATCATTAACGCCTAATGCAATTATATAAGCTACACACTTCTTTTCGGGATTCCAGAAATCATTCTCTTGCGCAAAAGTCTCACAGTATTCTTTTGCTGTCATGCCGCCACGTGAAAAATTCAACACCGTGGTGCCGCATATACGTGCTAAAAACTGTCCCCATGAATAATCAAACATATCATGGTATGTTTTTTCACCTTTTTCATTTATAGCTTCAAATTCACCTGAAGACATACTGTCGCCTATGCAACCGATTTTTCTCAATATACCGCAGAAACCGCCATTCAGCGGAATATTTTCAAGAGGTATTTCATTTTCGTTGAACAAGCTTTTAATATCCATAATACTCACTCCCGTATATTTTCTGTATAAAGTGTATCACAAATCTTAACTGATGTAAATGATACTTTTAGCATATACTTCTTACCCAAACAAGAGTAAAACCATCTTTAAAGAAAAATCCGCACGCTATCGCGTACGGACTTTCGTGGCGCGCTTCAAGAGACTCGAACTCCTGACCTACTGCTTAGAAGGCAGTTGCTCTATCCAGCTGAGCTAGAAGCGCTGGAGCGGGTGATGGGAATCGAACCCACACGACCAGCTTGGAAGGCTGGGATTCTACCATTGAACTACACCCGCATATTAAGTTTTCACAACGCTGATTATTTTAGCACAACGCAGGGTGAATGTCAAGAGGTTTTTAAAATTTTTTCTAATTCTTTTGTATTCTTCTCAACATCCGTATACATTTCCAAACGAGATTCTTCGCTATACTAAAGAATAACACGTTTGGAAATGTATTGAACAATTGTTATTTATACAGCTTTGACTTTAATCAAATCATCTTCAACTGCAAGTGATACAGAAGAAAGAGGACTATCGCATCTTTCAACCATAATGTTTGCAATTTTGTCCTCAACATTACGGCGGATAACATTTCTCAGGTCTCTTGCTCCCCTGCCGTTTTTCTCACCGACCAAATCAGCAAGCTTCTTCGGCACTTCAGCTGACCACTCAAATTTAATACCCTTATCCTGCATTGATTCAATAAGTTCTGAAAGCATAAGAACAGAAATCTTTTCAAAATCATCCTTTGTCAGATCATTGAACACGACAATCTCATCAACTCTTCCGATAAATTCGGGGCGAAGGAAATCTGAAAGTGCTTTCATTGCTTTGTCTTTATTGACTTCGTTCTGCGTTTTTGCAAAACCGAGAGCGCCTTCCTTGCGTTCACTGCCGGCATTTGATGTCATGATAATAACAGTATTTTCAAAGCTTACGTTTCTGCCGTGAGAATCAGTTATTTTACCTTCATCAAGAATCTGAAGAAGAATATTCATAACATCCGGATGTGCTTTTTCAATTTCATCAAGAAGAATAACAGAATAGGGTTTTCTTCTCACCTTTTCTGTAAGCTGACCTGCTTCATCATATCCCACATATCCCGGAGGTGAACCGATGATTCTTGAAACACTGTGTTTTTCCATAAACTCTGACATATCGAGACGGATAAGTGTTTCAGGTGAATCAAAAAGTTCATTCGCAAGCTGTTTTACAAGCTCTGTTTTACCGACACCTGTAGGACCGACAAAAATGAAAGAAGATGGTCTTCTTCTGGGACTTAACTGAACTCTGCCGCGTCTTACTGCAGCACATACAAGGTCAATCGCCTCATCCTGACCGATAATCTTTTCACGCAGGTGTTTTTCCATATCAGCAAGTTTTCTCAAATCACTTTCAATAACTTTGCTTGAGGGAATACCCGTCCACAGTTCAATTACATGAGCAATATCATCCTGAGTTACTGCATTATCAGCAGCTAAAACTGAAAGCTCTTTCTGTTTTTCTTCGCAGACAATAATTTCTGCTTTTATTTTTGCAATCTGCTCATAATCGATATTTTCTGTATCCTCTTCAAGCTCTTTCTGTAGTTCATTGAGAGTTTTGATTTTCTTTTCATTAATTTCAAGCTCACTGATTGATTTGTTTCTCAAATTAGCTCTTGTACATGCTTCATCAAGCAAGTCAATTGCTTTATCAGGAAGGAAACGGTCATTGATATATCTTTCTGAAAGTACAACAGCATTATAAACAAGATTATCGCTGATTTTTACTCTATGGAAATCTTCGTAATAGTTTTTGATTCCCACAAGCATTTTATACGAATCATCAATTGACGGTTCAACAACCTTTACAGGCTGAAGCCTTCTTTCAAGAGCCGCATCTTTTTCAATAAATTTTCTGTATTCATCAAAAGTTGTAGCACCGACAATCTGAATTTCGCCTCGTGACAAAGCAGGCTTAAGGATATTTGCGGCATTCATTGAACCTTCCGCATCACCGGTGCCTACAAGATTGTGAACTTCGTCAATAAAGAGAATAATGTTGCCTTCTGCTTTTACTTCATCAACAAGACCTTTGATTCTGCTTTCAAACTGACCTCTGAACTGTGTACCTGCAACAAGTGCAGTCAGATCAAGAAGATGAATTTCTTTGTCAGCAAGTTTTGCAGGAACATCACCGCTTGCTATTTTAAGAGCAAGACCTTCAGCTATTGCAGTTTTACCTACACCGGGTTCACCTATAAGGCAGGGGTTATTTTTTGTTCTTCTGCAAAGAATCTGAGTTACGCGGTAAATTTCATTCTCTCTGCCGATTATTCTGTCAATTTTTCCGTCTCGTGCTTTTGCAACAAGGTCGGTACAGTAGAGATTAAGAAATTTGCGTTTTTTCTTCTGCTTTTTTTCTTCTTTTTCCTTTTTCTTTTTATCGTTTTTATTTTCAAACTCTTTTTTCGAATCAGGAAGAGGATTATTTTCACTATAATTATTCTTAGGACTGAAAGCACCGCCGAGGAAATTTTTCAGAAACTCAGCGGGCATTGACTGTGCTCCGCCCGGCTCAAAATCTTTTTCTTCGCCGTCGTCATCATCGTCATCGCCCTCCATCATACCCATCATGCTTTCAAGCTGTTCATTTGCAGCATCCAGGTCTTCATCTGTAATTCCCATGCTCTGCATCATCTGCTTAATAGGTCCGATATTAAGCTCAGAAGCACATTTCATGCAAAGTCCCTCAGGAGTGGATTTATCGCCCTCAATTTTTGTTATAAATATAACCGCAGGTCTTTCGTGACATCTGCTACACATCATTTTTTTCATTTACTTCCACCTTTTTGCTGTTTCTTTTCTTTTACTTGTCTCCATGTATCAGGAATATAACTGATAAGAGCGATTATTGTTAAAACAAGCGAGATTAATACAAGTGTCATAACAAGCCAGTTAGGCATTACGTACCACTCAATAAGTGCACCTACTTCAGGTCCGAAACAAATTACAAATATCATGACCACATAGAATGTAAAAGTTGCAATCTTGCCGTAAATCTCTGCCGCACAAGGTCTCAGACCTACTGCAACCATTATACTACCGCAAACTAACATAAGTAATTCTTTACCAAGAAATGCTAAAAATACATAGCTGAAATATTTCAGCGAGATAACCGATGATGAGTTAAACTGCCAGAATAAAACTACAGCTATTGAAAGTTGTGTGATTTTATCGGCTACCGGGTCTAAAAGTTTACCCAATGCACTGATTTGATTAAAGTGCCTTGCTATTTTTCCGTCAAGGAAATCCGAAACACCTGAAAGTGCAAGCACTATCAGAGCACCGATTTTATTACCCTGAAAAAACAACACAAGAAAAACAGGAACAAGCAAGATTCTGATTAAGCTTAGCAGATTCGGAATCGTCCAGCATCCTTTAAACAGTTCCTTCAATTCAGACACACTCCTATATAAATAAACTTGTTTTAGTAAATAACGAAATCAATACGGATGAATCAATTATATCAATAATTTCACTATTATCTATCAGACTTGCAGCGATTACAAGGAAATAGGAAATTATCAGCACACATAAAAATCCGTTAATCAGTCCGAGCCCTGCACCAAACAGGCAGTCGGCAGTACGCAGTACGGGAAGTTTAGCAAAGCCACTGATGATATCAACAATCGCACCGAAAACCAAAGAAGCTACTGCCGAAACAATTGCAAAAATTATTATTCTGCAAATCGCCGTAACAACGGGACCGATAACGGAACCTTCCAAACTGACTGCTAAATCTGCAGTTAAATCTGTGCCTCTTACGGTTTCCTCCATCATATCGGAATCAACACCAAACATTTTAGCAGCACCTGCCAACACATTCGGTATGCTGCTCAGAGCTGTTGATACCTGGTCTGTCAAACCCACAGGCACTGACGAATCAATACGCGATTCGATATTTCTCACAACTCCGTCCCTGAAATATGAATCATAAAGAACCGGTGCAAATTTGCCTGAAACAACAAACGCAATTATAAACGAAACAAATTTCACAAGAACAGAAAACAACGACCTTACAAAGCCGCGCTTGAGTCCGACAATAACATAACAAATTATTATTCCTATTAACAACAAGTCAACGAAAGCCTGCATTTTTCATGACCTCCATTACAGAAAATATTAACACAACAAAAAATAATTATCAAGAAAAAATTGTTAAATTAATGAAAAGATAAAAATTTTAAATTTATATTCACAATTATTCGGCCTCTAAAACAGTATTTTTTGCCATTTTTACTTTATATACATTAGAACCGGAGAACACAAAAAGTCCTGATGATGAAGTGAATTCAATCGAATCAACATTAAAGCTCAACTCAATTGTATTTTTAAGTTTGCCGTTATAATTATAACATAATATCTTTTCATCTGTAAGAACCGCAATACGCTTTGAATTACATTTAACCTGCTTTACGTTTTCCACATCTTCTATGCGACACGTCTCTTTTCCTCTTTTATCAAAACCACAGATTACGTTTGATGTGCTGCCGTATTTTGAATAACACAAAGCACTTCTCTTTGATGCGGAATCAAAATCAACAGATTCAAGGTTATGCATTGAAAAATCAACAACATTCTTTTCTGTTTTATCTGCAATTGTAATTATTCTACGCTTGACATCAGTCACAACGCTCAACGTTTTATTATCAAGGAAATCAACCCTGATTAACGTTTCATCTGCATATTTCACAACCTTGACGGGCTCTGTTTTACTAAAATCAAAAATATACAGCTTTGAATAATATGTTGCATTTTCTGCACCGAACACGGCACATGCACCGTATTTACCGTTATCGGAAAGAGCCACATAAAAAGCTCTGTCACTGCCAAAAACATAGTAAAACTCGGTTGAAAGCTTTTTATTAAGTGCAATGAACTTACTTGTTCCTTCATCTGTCCATGTTGCAAAACCGAGATTACCGTTTCCGCCGATGGCCGCGGTTATTATTCCGTCTTTAAAAACATCAGCAGTCTCATTGTTATCATAAAGAATATCAGACTGACCGGTAACGATAAATGATGAGCCACCTCTGTTATATACGAGCGCTCTGCCGTTTGATATTTTCATATCAGGGTTTGTATATGTAGTGTCAGATTTCAGAACCTCTTTTGCAGTTTTATTCAAAAAAACTACAGTTGAATCATCAAGCAACGCAAGATATGAACCTATAACCCCCGTTCTTTCAGGGCTGAGATTTGAACACTCATAAGGATATCCGTCACCTTTTTTAGCATTAAGAAAAAACGAATCTATCGTTCCTTTTATGTTGGAAAACGTGACGTTGGAAAAGCTGCTTGCGGCGATAAAGATAATCGAAACTGCAGCAAGCACTACAAGCAAAATCTTGCCGATAAAAAATATACTTTGCTTATTGACAATTTGTTTTTTCACAGTTTGTTTTTTCACGTCCTGCGTTCTCCTTTCTTTAATAATAAACTGAATTCAGATACAGACCCGAAGCAGGCACAGTAAAGCCTGCACGATTGCGGTCTTCAGATTCAATAATTTCACCTATTGTACCTTTTTCAATTTTTCCGCTTGATATATCAAGAAGCGTACCTACCATTATGCGGACCATATTATATAAAAATCCGTTTCCGCTGACACGGAAGAAAACCTCTTCACCTTGTCTTATAACATCAAAAGAATATATTTCACGCACTTTATCTTCAACAGAGCTTCCTGCAGCACAAAAAGCAGAAAAATCGTGTTTTCCGATAAACGCCTTTGCCTCAAGCGAGAGCATCTCTGCATCAAGGTCATACTTATAATGATACGAAAGCTTGTCCGCAAAAGGGTTTCTCACCTGTGCATTCCAAATTCTGTAAACGTATTCCTTGCCCTTACAATCATATCTCGCATGAAAATCAAGAGGCATTTCTTTGCAAGATTTTACGGAAATATCAGAAGGCAGATTCGCATTGAGCGCTTCAGGAATCTTACTCACGGTTATATTTTTTTCAGTTTTAAAATTGCAGCAGAACATATTTGCATGCACACCTGAATCTGTACGGCTGCACCCTTTTACATCCTCACGTTTACCAAAAACCGATTCAATTGCGTCCTGAAGCTTTTCCTGAACGGTTACTGCGTTTTGCTGCACCTGCCAGCCGTGGTAATTCATTCCGTTATAACTGATTTCAAGCAACAAATTTCTCATTCTTTAACTCCGATTAAATAACAGCATCAAATTTGATATTAAGGAAAACTATTCCTGCGAAAATTATAATAAAGCTCAAAAAAACGAATAAATCACATAATGAAAATTTCATTCTTTTCATTCTTGTTCTGCCGTCACCGCCTGTATAACAACGGCAGTCCATTGCAAAAGCAAGCTCATATGCTCTTCTGAAGGATGACACAAAAAGCGGAATTATAATCGGAATCAAAGCTTTAGCACGTTCAATTATTCCACCGCTTTCCAGGTCTGCACCTCGCGCTTTCTGTGCGTTCATTATTTTGTCTATTTCCTCAATAAGAGTAGGAATAAACCTTAGCGCAAGAGTCATCATCATTGCAAGTGTGTGAACACGGAAATTAAAGGGTTTCAAAATAAAATCAAGAGGCTTCAACAATTTTTCAATGCCGTCTGTCAGCATAGTCGGCGTTGTAGTGTAAGTCAGTAAAGAACTGATGATTATAAGGCAGAAAATTCTTATTGCAATGAAAATTGCAGTGAAAATAGCTTTGTCTCTGATTGTAATTTTCCAGATAGACAAAAGAACTTCTCCGCCCGTGGTATAAAAAACATTAAGTATTGCCGTGAGCAGAACAAGCGGTATAATAGGTTTCATGCTCTTCAGAAACATTTTTACGGGAACTTTTGAAATCAGCATTGACACAACGGTCAGAGCCGCCATAAGCCCCAATGAAAAAAAGTTTTTACAAAGAAAAATAACAACTATGAAAGCAATAGTCAGAATAAGCTTTGTTCTCGGGTCACACTTGTGAAGAACAGAATCTGCTTTGTAATACTGACCGATTGTAATATCTTTAATCATAATGTATAACCCTCCTTTTTAAGGCGGATTATTTCATTTACGCCTTGCTCAACTGTGTAAATGTTACCGTTAATCGGCAGACCTTCTTTTTTCAATTCCATGAAAATCCTTGTAATCTGCGGAACGTTAAGACCCATTGTTAAAAGTTCATCTGCTTTTGAATAAACCTCATCAATAGTACCGAACATTGCAACTTCACCTTTATTCATAACAAGTGCTTTTGTAGCAAGACGTGCAACATCTTCCATGCTGTGAGAAACGATGATTACTGTACTGCCTGTTTTTTCTCTGTATTGACGGATAAGTTCAAACACAGTGTCCCTGCCCTGAGGGTCAAGACCTGCAGTCGGCTCATCAAGAACGAGAATTTCAGGCTCCATTGCCATTACACCTGCAATAGCAACACGTCTCTTTTCACCGCCTGACAAATCAAACGGGGATTTTTCAAGATACGATTCATCAAGACCGACATATTCAATACATTTAAGTACACGTTTTTTAATTTCCTCTTCATCAAGCTTCATATTTTTAGGTCCGAAAGCTATGTCACGTCCAACAGTTTCTTCAAACAACTGATATTCGGGATATTGGAAACAGAGACCAACTTTAAAGCGTGATTCAACTGATGATTTTTTGCTTTCATTAATATCCTTACCATTCAGCAGAATCTGACCGCTTGTAGGCTTTAAAAGACCGTTAAAGTGCTGAATCAGGGTACTTTTACCCGAACCTGTATGACCGATAATTCCTACAAGCTCACCTTTTTCTATATCAAAACTGCAATTATTTAATGCAACTGCTTCCGAGGACGTTCCCTGCCCATAAACATGAGTCAGCCCCCTGACGGATAACACGTTCATTATAACACCTTTTTCTGAAATAATTCTTTAATCGCTTTTACACATTCATCTTCAAACAGAATGTTTCCGTTAAGGTCAATTCCGTTTTCTTTCAGGCGATACTGTAATTCTCTCGCCTGAGGAACATCGAGCCCCACTTTTTTAAGTCTTCCGATATCTGAAAATACTTCCTGAGGAGTTCCATCTGTCATAATTTCACCATTATTTACAACAATTACTCTGTCAGCAAGAACGGCCTCATCCATAAAGTGAGTTATAAACATTACTGTTTTACCCTGCTCTTTATTGATTTTCAGAATTGTGTCCATTACAGCTTGTCTTCCCCGCGGGTCAAGCATTGCTGTAGGTTCGTCAAAAACAATACCATCCGTCTGCATAGCGAGTATTCCCGCTATGGCAACACGCTGCTTCTGTCCGCCTGAAAGATTGTGCGGTTCAGCCTGACGCATTTCATACATTTCAACAGCTTTCAGAGATTCATCAACTCTTATTCTGATTTCATCAGGCTCTACACCTAAATTTTCAGGGCCGAAAGCTACATCATCCTCAACGATAGTAGCAACAATCTGATTATCAGGATTCTGAAAAACCATACCGACTTTTCTTCTGATTTCATATTTCAAATCTTCATTTGCAGTGTCCATTCCCATAACACTTACTTTTCCGCTTTCAGGAACAAGTATTGCATTTGTAAGCTTTGCAAGAGTAGATTTGCCTGAACCGTTGTGACCGAGAACCGCCACTAATTCTCCTTTGTTCACTGTCAGATTTATGTTTTTCAGAGCCAGAGGAAGCTCGGGTTCATCTTCTGCATTTTCATAGCGGAAAGACACATTTTCAAATTTTATAAATTCTTCTGTCATATCAATTACCTTATTTCTGCCATATTGCCGTTGCACCGCAAGGTAAGACCATTTTTGATGAAGTAACGGGTATACCGATTTCATCACTCGAAACGTTACCGCCGAATTTCGGCACCATAATACTGCCGAGTATGTACTGCATTACTGAAGGTGCAAGACCTGTTGTGTATGAATTAATAAACATCGCAATAGCATCATCAGATACTATTTCACTGCAAAGAGAAACAAAGTTATAAACTTCATCCTCTAATTTCCATATTTCGCCACCGGGACCTCTACCGTATGAGGGCGGGTCCATAATTATAATATCGTACTTATTACCTCTGCGGATTTCACGCTGCACAAATTTGATGCAGTCATCAACAAGCCATCTTACAGGCTTATCACTCACACCGCTGAGTTCAGCGTTTTCTCTCGCCCACTGTACCATACCTTTTGATGCATCAACGTGAGTTACGTGTGCACCCGCTTTAAGGCAGGCAATTGTAGCACCGCCCGTGTAAGCAAAGAGATTGAGAACTTTTACGGGACGACCTGCGTTTTTTATTAAATCAGTCATATAATCCCAGTTAACAGCCTGTTCAGGGAAAAGACCTGTATGCTTGAATCCCATTGTTTTAATGTGAAAAGTAAGGTCGTTGTAGTCAACATTCCATTCAGCAGGAATGCGGGTAAATGTTTCCCATTTTCCTCCACCGCTGTTTGAACGGACATATCTTGCGTTTGCTTTTTTCCACAAGGGATGTTTTTTTCTTGTTTTCCAGATTACCTGAGGGTCAGGACGGATGAGAATAATATCTTTCCATCTTTCAAGACGCTCACCCTCAGAGCAATCAATCAATTCATAATCTTCCCATGATAATGGTGTACGCATAATTATCTCCTTACATCAATCTTTCTTCTACCACTTCAGCAACTTCCGATGCAAGATGCTCAATAAGTTCTTCATCTTCACCTTCGAGCATTACTCTCACAAGTGGCTCCGTACCTGAAACTCGCACAAGCACTCTGCCTTTATCGCCCAATTCCTTTTCTGCTTCTTTTATTGCAATTCTAATCGATTCATCAGTTGCAAAACGGACCTTGCCCATTTGTGAAACACGGACATTCTTTATAACCTGCGGATAAACAACCATTTCGCTTGCTAATTCCGACAGCTTCTTTCCTGTCTTTCTGATAACCCTTAAAAGCTGAAGGGCAGTCAACTGACCATCGCCCGTTGATGCATAATCAAGAAAAATCACATGCCCTGACTGTTCACCGCCCAGGTTGTATCCGTTTTCAAGCATATTTTCAAGAACATACCTGTCGCCCACTTTAGTTTTTTCACACGAAATTCCATTTTCTTCGCAGAATCTGAAAAACCCCATATTACTCATGACAGTAGCAACTGCTGTATCTTTCTTTAACTTATTTTCTGCTTTTAACGCTTTCGCGCAAATTGCAATTATTTTATCTCCGTCGACTTCGGCTCCGTTTTCATCCACACACAAAAGTCTGTCAGCATCACCGTCAAAAGCAAGACCAAGCTGGCAATCGGGATTATTTTTTACATATCTGCTGATATTTTTAAGGTGAGTTGAACCACAGTCACGGTTTATATTCACACCGTCAGGCTTTGCAGAAAGCACGTGACATTCTGTACCGAGCCTTTCAAACATCTGCGGTGCTGTAACACTTGATGAACCATTTGCGCAGTCAATTGCAATATTCATGCCTTCAAAATCGCAATCTATAGTAGTTTCAAGATGAGCTATATAATCGAAAATTGCAAATTCCGAACGCGTAATTCTTCCTACGTCAGCACCGACTGCAGTTACTTTAATTGCAGTTTCATCAAGAATAATTTTTTCGATTTCTTCTTCTAAACTATCGGGAAGCTTATATCCGTTTGATTGAAAAATTTTGATTCCGTTATATTCACAAGGGTTGTGAGATGCCGAAATCATCACACCTGCATCATATCTATATTTTTTCACAAGATATGCCACAGCAGGTGTCGGAACAACGCCGAGCAAAAGAACATCTGTACCTACCGAACAAAGACCTGCTGCAATTGACGATTCGAGCATTTCCGATGAAATTCTCGTATCCATGCCAATAAGAACTTTTGGTCTTTTCTTTTGAGCAGAAAGCACCATAGCCGTTGCTCTGCCTATCTGCATTGCGAGTTCACAAGTCAAATCGAGGTTTGCAATACCTCTTGCGCCGTCAGTTCCGAAAAGTCTTCCCATGAAATACAACTCCAATCACATCATCATTTGTTGTTGACCGGGCATGGGAATTCCCAGATGATTGTATCCCGCAGGAGTAACTACCCTGCCTCGCGGAGTTTTGCTGATAAAACCTAACTGTAAAAGATAAGGCTCATAAACATCTTCTATAGTAACTGCTTCTTCACCTATTGTTGCGGCTATTGTCTCAAGTCCAACAGGACCACCGTTATAGTTTCTGACCATTGAGGTAAGAAGAAGTCTGTCTATATTGTCAAGACCTAACTTGTCAATTTCCATCCTTGACAAAGCAAGGTTTGCACTTTCGGAAGAAATTGTACCGTTACCTACAACTTCCGCAAAATCGCGGGAGCGTTTAAGAAGTCTGTTTGCAATTCTCGGAGTACCTCTCGAGCGGGAGGCGATTTCCAATGCCCCTTCATTTTCTATGCCGATACCGAGGATATTAGCACTTCTGGTAACTATTTTACCCAATTCTTCGGGAGAATATAATTCAAGACGTAAAACTACGCCGAATCTGTCGCGTAAAGGAGCTGAAAGCTGACCTGCTCTTGTGGTTGCACCTACAAGGGTGAAGTGGGGCAAATCAAGCCTGATTGAACGTGCTGAAGGACCTTTGCCGATAATAATATCGAGCGCATTATCTTCCATTGCGGGGTAAAGTACTTCTTCAACTGCACGTGAAAGACGGTGAATTTCGTCAATGAACAAAACATCGCCTTCATTAAGGTTAGTAAGAAGGGCTGCAAGGTCGCCCGGCTTTTCAATTGCAGGACCTGATGTTACGCGGAAATTAACACCCATTTCGTTTGCAATGATTCCTGCAAGAGTTGTTTTACCCAGCCCGGGAGGTCCGTAGAGTAAAACATGGTCGAGTGCTTCGTTTCTGTTTTTAGCTGCTTCAATGTATATTTTTAAGTTTTCCTTAACTTTCTCCTGACCGATGTAATCATCAATGCTTCTCGGCCTTAATGATAATTCAAGGTCCACATCTTCAGGTGAATAATCGGGAGTAACAATTCTGTTTTCAAAATCTGTATCCATATCTTTTCACCCTTCCTTATGACATAAGTTTTTTAAGACCGATTTTAATAAGGTCTTCAGTTGAAAGCGATAAATCTGCACCTTTAAGCGCATTCTGTGCTTCTGTTCTTGTGTAGCCAAGTGACACAAGAGCTGCAGTTGCTTCCGAAAGTGAGCCTGACACCCGAGAAGATGCAACGTCTTCTTCTTTGAGTATACCAACTGCTTCTTCAAGGTCAATTTTAAGCTTATTTTTAAGTTCAAGTACAACTCTCTGTGCAAGCTTTGGTCCTACACCCTGCGCCTGAGTAATTGCTTTCACATCACCGACTGCAACGCTTGCCGCAAGTGCTTCAGGGCTGAGTCTTGACAGAATTGCAAGTGCAGCTTTCGGTCCTACGCCTGAAACAGAAGTAAGCTGTTTGAAACATTCAAGTTCTTTTTTATCGTAAAAGGCGAAAAGATCCATTGCATCTTCACGAACATTAAGGTGAGTAAAAACAAAGGCTTCCTCCCCTGTTTTGGGCAGACGTTTAAGAGTGTTTGCTGTTGCAGAACACATATAACCTACTCCGCTACATTCTATAGCAAGTGAAGTTTCATCAGAAAAAATCAGTTTTCCTCTTAAACTGTAATACAATCAAATCACAACCTTTATCTGATTTTACCGAGTAATGAGCCATGTGCATGTGCGTGGCAAATTGCCATTGCCAGAGCATCAGCCACATCATCAGGCTTCGGAATTTTATCCAGATGCAAAAGCATTTTAGTCATTTCCTGAACCTGTTTTTTCTCTGCTCTGCCATAGCCTACAACGCTCTGCTTTACCTGCAGAGGTGTGTATTCAAAAGCAGGCAGACTGTTTTTCTGCGCTGCGAGCATAATAACGCCTCTTGCCTGACCAACATCAATAACCGTTTTCTGGTTAGAGTTGAAAAACAGTTTTTCTATAGACAACGCATCAGGATGAGTACGCTTGATTATTTCATCAACACCGTCATATATTACTTCAAGTCGCCGATTAAAAGGCATTCCGGCAGGTGTGGTGATTGCAGAATATTCAATCACCCTGAAGTGGTTATTTTTATATTCAATTACACCGCAACCGACGATTGCATAACCGGGGTCAATTCCTAAAATAATCATTCTTAACGCCTCATACACATACTTATCTACAATATCAAGATATTATATCACAAATATATTTTTAAAGCAACATTTCAGCAACAATAAATTACATAATATATCAATAAAAATGCTTATAATTTTGTAAATTCAGCTATAAGAAAGACGGCTGTGCAAAAGCACAACCGCCATAAATTATTTGTAATAAATCGTTTTTAAATCTCTGTTGATATTTATTGTTTTAAAAAAATCAATTTCATCCTGCCTTGCTTTTTTCCAATAACGCGGAATCATTAATTCTTTTCTGTAAGGTCTGACATAAACTGATACTGCACCGAATTTATTTGCCCCTGCAATATCAGTAAAAAGTCTGTCACCAATAAGTGCCATTTCACAAGGCTCAACTCCTGCATCTGCTGCCGCTTTTACCATCATTTTTGTATCAGGCTTATCAGCAGGACTATAGGAATCACAGCCGAACACTTTACCCATAACACGAGCTCTGAGTTTAAACGAGTTGGACATGAGCACAACCCTGAAGCCTGCTTCTTGAATCATTTCAAACCAGGCTTTTGCACCCTTGACAGGTGTCATTGTACAGTCAAAAACAGAGGTGTTATCAAGGTCAACGGCAATAAGCTTTACACCCATTTTGTTAAAATCATCTGCCGTAATTTCAGTAAGACAGTTAAAAAAATACTGTGGTTTTAAATCAAGTGTATTATCAGTCATCAGCCATTTCCGCTTCTTTTATAAGGTCATCGGGAATTGCTTCACCATGTTTTACAAAAAGGATGCAAAGGAGTGAAATTATAAATGCAATGGGGCTGAATACAAACAATGTGCTGTACGTTCCTGAGAACATACGGAAAATACCGAAAACAATCGGAGCTGCAATCTGTGCAGAGAAAGTTGCCGTGTAATAGTAACCTGTAAAAGTACCGATTTTTTCCTGACCGCCGATTTCAAGAACAAGAGGAAGAGTGTTAACGGTAATGAGCATATTTGCAACACCGCCGATAACAAGGAGAATCCATATCATCCAATTAAGTGCAGGACTGTTTCTGAAGAAATACACTATTGAAAGAGTTGCGAAAAGCGCAAGACCAATAAGGATAGTCTTTTTTCTGCCTATTTTCTTACCGAGTTTACCTGCAGGAATTGCTGCTGCCATTGAGCAAACTGCAAACACCGCCATAAGGAAAGTTGCCTGTGCAGTTGTTTTATGGAGAACTTCTTCAGCGAAAAGAGCAAAGAAAGTTGTAATTGCGTTTGAGCCGCAGAAAAGGAAGAAAAGACCTGCAAGCATAAATACAAGGCTTATGCGTTCACCTTTTGAAAGTTTATTAGCTTTACGACGTGCTTTTTCTTCTTTCTGTGCTTTTGCAATAGCCTCAGCTTCTCTGTGGTCAGCAACAGCTTTAAGACGGCTGTCAGGCTCATGAACAAAGAAACGAAGCACAAACACTGCAATTACCATAACTACTGAACCGATAAGGAAAACATAAGGGTATGTCTGAACCTCTTCAAAATTTCCTTTACCGTAAATCATGCTGAAGACAGCAGTAACAATTGTACCTGCAATCATACCCACAAGGCTGCCTGCACCGCCGCAGAGGTTAATAATTGCATTACCTTCACTTCTGAGTTCTGAAGGAGTAAGATCAGGCATCAGAGCAACAACAGGAGCTCTCCACAAAGACATTGTGAAAACAAACAGGATAACTGTTGTCATGAGAATGGGAAGGCTACCCATTTTAAGGAAAACAAGAGGAATCAATGCAAAAATCAATGCTGAAACAGGTGCTCCCAAGAAAATAAACGGTCTGCGTTTGCCGAATTTTGAACGGCATCTGTCAGAAAGTTTGCCGAATGTCGGCTGGAAAATAACGCCGAATATATTATCAAACGTCATAATTATACCGATAAACAACGGAACGAGCGTAAACGCTTCATTACCCTGGGCTTTTGAGAATTCAAGCAATGCAGGGAATCTCTCAATAAGAGATGCACTCCATGCGTTGATTGTGGGGTTACTTGTAAGAACTGCATTTAAAATTTTTGTGATATATGGATCATAAATCGCCCAAGCTATTGATGTTGACATAAAGCCAAAGCCAATAAGTATGGTCTTTTTAATGTCCAATTTTAACTTTTTCGCCATAACCATGCTCCTTTTCTAAAAATTGGTTAATCTTATTATATATTTTAACACAAAAAACAGCAATAGATTTTAAAAAAATTTAAATTTTAATATTATTCTTTACAAAGTATATGAAAATAATTCACCATCAAGTGATTGCTCTTTGTGTGCAGATGAATTGTCAGTCACATATTCACCAAGATCAAGACGGACAAAATCATGTGTTCCGCTTCTCATATAAAGCGGCGGTTCTTCAAGATATTTATCGCCATATACATGTTTAAGAAATTCATCATAATTTTCAGGCACGGGAACAGTCATTCCTTCAAAAACAATTTCTTTTGTTTTTTCGAGACATGTTTTTCTGAATGCTCCCCTGTTTATATTAAGACCGGTGCCGTCAATAAGATAAGCTGAATCTTTTTTATTGAAAAATTTCAATGATTTTTCTGAAAACTTATGAAGCATACCAAAAGACATAAGTCTGATGAAAGGTCCAAGAAGTTTTGACAACATATATCCGTTCATATTTCTGTTGGCTTTTCCTGTCCATTTGATGTTCAGAAAACGAATTGCCGTTTTTACAAGATTAATATGTAACCTTTGCATTTTTTCAGATTCAGAAGTTGTATCATAAACGAAAATATCTACAAACACACCATCCTGAATTTTATAATCTGAAGAAAATTCCGTTGAAAAATATGTATTCTTTAACCTGATTTTATCAAAAAGATAATGACAATTTTCTTCTGTTGTGTATGACGCATATGCAAATTTGTTTCTGTCAATTTCATCAGGACATACTCTTCTGAATTTTTCAAAATCACTTCTTAACATTCCGATATCAAGGTCATCATCCCATGGAATGCTTTTTCCATACCTTATCGCCCCCAACAGAGAGCCTCCTGTCAGAAAATACTTTATGTTATGTTTTTTGCATATTCTGTCAATTTCTTTAAGAATATCAAGTTCAACCTTTTTGAGCAGTTCAAGTTTTGAACAGTATTGAGGCAGTCTTTTTTTATAATCATATTCCAGATCAAAATATGATGATACGATACAAAATACTGCGTCATCAATGGCTGTAAATTCAAGACCTGATTTTTTGATTTTCAAAGAGCAAAGTGCTTTCGTTTTCGGCGATTCACAACTGTCAAGTGAACAAGAAACGGAAAACTTTTCTTTAAACATATTGTAAATTTTCTGTTTAATCTCTGCAATTGATGCACTAAAAGATGAAATATTATAAACATTTCCGTTTTTTAGTCCTGAAAAGCCGTAAATCAAAGCAAACAACGCATCTGTAATGTAAGTATAGCCGGAAACATATGAAACATCTTCATTTTCAATAACAATTCTTCCGGTTGAATTGATTTTTTCAAGTTCGTTATCAAAGCCGCAACCCGGTCCGATTATTTCATCATAAACAAAATAAACAACAGGAACACTGCGAAGGAAAAACTTTGCTTTTTCAAAAATTACGTTATTGTCGTTCAGCACACAATACTCACGTTCAGAAACAAGAAAATCTGCACTTTCAAGGGTATTGTTATCAAATATCAGACATTTCTGACAACCCGGCAAGAATACAGTTTTTTCAAGTTTTGCAAGAATACTGTCTTTATCTTCTGCAGAATGAAAAACAGAAATCACACAAAAATTATCCGATAAAAAATGTTCATCATTGCAGGAAACACTTTTTGTGTCACAAGTTGAAAACAAATATTTCAGTGTTTCGAAAAAGTAATCACCATCTTCCCCCAATAAAACAAAATGAGAAAAGCAATCACTTTTTTTCAGAAAATCACTATAAACAGATGCAATCACATTCTGATAATAAATATCGGTTTTCATATAAAATCACCTTTAAGTCATTTGAATTTTTTCAATTTTTTCGTCATTGAAATTCATTTTATCAATGCACAACATTCTTGAATTGCAGTCAGTTTCTTCAAGAGGTCTGCGGTGATAAACAATAAACCAATTGCCGTTATCTTCAAAATAGCCATGATGTCCGGGTGCTTTAGCAACTGACATATCAGTCGATAAAATCAATTCACCTTTTACAAAAGGTCCTGAAGGATTGTCAGTAATACAATAACAAACGCCATATGTATCGTCAGTCCAGTTTCCTTTTGACCACATAAAATAATATCTGCCGTCTTTTTTGAACATACACGGACCTTCCCTGTAATCGGGCGGTGTTATTTCCTTGAAAATTTTGCCGTCTTCAAAAGGAACAAAGCCTGTCATATCTTCATTCATTTTGCAGAGATTACAATGTCCCCAACCGCCGTAATAAAGATAAATCTTGCCGTCATCATCTTTAAAAAGATGCGCATCAATCGGCTGTGCTCCATTTATAATTTCACCTATCAGGGTTTTTCCCATAAGTGTTCTGAACGGACCTTCAGGCTTGTCCGAAACTGCAATTTCAAGTCCGCCCGGCTCATCATCCGAATGAATATCATTTATAGCAAAAATCAGATAATATTTTCCGCCTTTATCAATGATAGTCGGCGCCCAGACAGCCTTCTGAGCGTAAGGAAATCCGTCCATTTCAATAATGCTTTCATGCTTTTCCCATGTTTTACCGTCAACAGACGAGTAAGCATCAAGGTTAAGCTGCTCTTCAAAAGGTGCAGAACGGGTAGCATAAATAAAATATTTGCCGTTATAAATTCTCGCTTCAGGGTCAGCATGCCATCCCTCAGCAATTTTATTATTACTTACGAGCATTTGTTTTTTCACCTCTTATGCAACAAAAGCACCACCGTCATTTTAATGACAGCGGTGCTTAAAGTCTGATTATTCTCCTTTTTCTTCGGAAGATTCTTCCGAAGAATCTTCGGCCTCTTCTTCAGGCATTGCAACTACAATATCATCTTTTTTAGATGTGAAGAAATTAAGCCCTGTTTCAATTTCATCTTCTTTGATATAGTCTTTTTCGATGTTTTCTTCAGGAGCATTTTTGCTTTTTTTCGATAATACAACACATATTATTGCAACTATCAAAGCTACACAGCCTACAATAATCGGCACCCACGACACAGGCTGGCCTGTTGCGGGATTAGGTGAACTCAAAGCCTCATCGCCGATTGCAAATGCTGAAATCGCAGCACCAAAAACGCCGAGCAGCATAAGAACTGCCATTACTATAGCGATTATTCTGATAATGTTTTTGTTAAGCATAATTTATATACCCACCATATCTTTTAAATGCCAAGAATTTTTTTCATGTCATTTGTAATATCTTCTGTAATTTTATTTGCTTCATCAAAGCTGTCTGCATGAGCTGTGATATAAATCTTGATTTTCGGTTCTGTACCTGAGGGACGAACAATAGCAGAGCAGGCATTGTCAAGCGCATATGACAAAACATTTGATTTCGGCAAATCGATTTCATTAGTTGTGCCATTCTTTGTATCTGTAGCTATGCTTGTTTTGTAGTCAGAAACCTTCACCACATCAAGTCCTGCGATGCTTGCAGGCGGATTCTGACGGAGAGAATCCATCATCTTGCTCATAGTAGCCATACCTTCTGCACCTTCAAAAGCGAAGTTGAGAAGAGTATTGAGATAAATACCATGTTCTTTATAGATTTCGTCCATAACTTCTGCAAGAGTTTTGCCGAGTTTCTTGTAATGAGCAGCCATTTCAGTAATAAGCATTGCAGCAACAACGCCGTCTTTATCTCTTGCATAAGTTCCTGCAAGATAGCCATAGCTCTCTTCCATACCGAGAACATAGCGTTCTGCTTCGCCTTTTTCTTCAAGCTGTGTGATAAGCTCACCGATATATTTGAATCCTGTAAGCAAATCTGCAGTTTCAGTATTGTATTTATCAGCAATTGATCTGATAAGCTCGCTTGTAACGATTGTTTTTACAACGATCGGATTTTCAGGAAGTGTTCCGTCATTCTTTCTTGTTGAAAGGATGTATTCAGTAAGCATTGCGCCGACTTCATTACCTGTCATCAGACGGTAATCATCATCTGTTTTAACCGCAATACCAACGCGGTCGCAGTCAGGGTCAGTTGCAAGAAGCAAATCAGCACTTTCCTCTTCAGCCATTTTAAGAGCACACTCAAAAGCCTGGCGGATTTCAGGGTTCGGATAAGGACATGTCGGGAAATTGCCGTCGGGATTTTCCTGCTCGGGAACAACCCTTACATTCGAAAGACCCATTCTCTGAAGAATTGCACGGACAGGTTTGTTGCCTGTACCATTGAGAGGAGTGTAGATAATTTTAAGGTCGCTGTCAACGCATGCATCTTTATCAACTCTCTGTTCTTCAACGCATGTAAAGAATTCTTCAATAAGCCAGTCTTCGATATATTCAATGCTTTTATTTGCAACTGCTTCGTCAAAATCTATAACCTTAACATCTTCAAATACATCAACCTTCTGAATGTATTCGTAAGTTTTCTTTGCACCTTCATCTGTCATCTGGAATCCGCGGGGGTCATAGCATTTGAAGCCGTTATATTTTGCAGGGTTGTGGCTGGCTGTAATAACAATACCTGATGAACATTCAAGACGTCTTACTGCAAAAGACAGCATGGGAGTCGGAACAAGTTCTTTATAAATATAAACCTTGATTCCGTTAGCAGCAAGAACTGAAGCTGCACTCTTTGCAAAAAGGTCTGATTTGATTCTTGAATCATGGGCAATAGCAACAGAGGGATTTTCAAAATTTTCTTTAAGATAATCTGCAAGACCCTGTGTAGCCTGATTAACAGTATAAATGTTCATTCTGTTAGTGCCTGCGCCTATGACACCGCGCAGACCACCTGTGCCGAATTCAAGAGAACGGTAGAATCTGTCATTAATTTCTGCTTCGTTACCTTTAATGCTTTCAAGTTCAGCAATAAGGTCAGCATCTTTATCAGCTTTCTCACACCATAAATCATACAGCTTGCTTATGTCACTCATATTATTTCATCCTTTCAGAAATTATAAACTTATACACAGTATATTCTAAACCTAAATTGAAATATTGTCAACATAATCTTTGATACAAAATACGACAAATAAAAAAACTCCCAAAACGCTTAATGTTTTGAGAGTCATTTTCATTTACCAGAGCAGGTCTGTTTTCTTTACGTGTCTGAGAATTCTCGCATAGTCAGACACCATTACTTTTCCGTTACCGTCAACATCGGCGCAAGCACGCTCGTAATCGTCAAGATTACCCGTTTTCTTCACATGTTTTAAAACTTTGTTGTAATCAAGAACTGTTATCTTGCCGTCACCGTTAATGTCACCGATATGGTTTATCTGAATATCAAGATTTACCGCTTCATCACCTATCGTTACAGTATATTCGCGTGTTACGTGGTTTTCTGCACTGACTTCAAGGGTGTATGTTCCGTTTTCTACACCCTTTAAGTTATACACTCCGTCCGTTGATATCATTATTAATCAGAGTCGCAGACCCAAAATTCTGCATTTTAAGGCTCGTCGAGGACGCCGAACCCTACGAATTCTCGTTTTCAAATGCATATAAATTCAGGTGTGGACAAAGTCCACCCACACTTCTTCACTCTTACTTCTTACATATTACTACAATAATATTTATCCCTCTGAATAAACGACGGCTCCCTATATTAAGGAGCCGTTAAATAAACATATTATCTGAGTAAATACCTATGCGATTGGCATTATTTCTTTTTGTCTTCTTTTATTTCAGGCTTTTTCACAAGCTTGCCCGGCATGTAGGTAGATGCAAAGTAAATATTACCTACAGCGTTTGAAATCTTTGCAACTATATCAAGAATAATGTTTGTTTTTATGCCTTCAAATCTGTATTTATTATCAAGCGTTTCATACAAATTGGGGCTTAATGAATTGATAATTTTTATTTTTTTCTTGCCGAAAGTGATTTTCCATGTTCTCACTTCAGGAATTTCCATTGTGAAAATCTGAATTTCAAAAGTGCCATCACTGTGCCATGCACCATATGCGAGCATATTCAACTGCATATCGCAAATCTGAACTTTACTCAAACGGCGTTTTCCGTCAAGGTTTACGCAAAGAGTGTTTTCACCTGAATTTCTTTCTGTCCATCTGATTTCAGCATAATTTTCACTGAAATCAAATGTAAGATTTTTAAGATAACCCGGTCTTGTTGCAAGAGGAAAAACTGCTGAAAGCGGAAGCATTGATGCAAACTTCTGCGGAAGAAGCTTATATGTATTTCCGCTGAGACCTGCTTCTGTTGCGTAATTTCTGGGTGCAACAGGAAGAATATCAAATGAAAAATCATTTAAGCTTTCTCTGAATTCTTCAGCTATATCCTCAGACACTACCTGCAAATCGTCTTTGAAAGCATGGGGGAAATATTTATCCACAAGGTCAAAAATCTTTTTGTGAGTAATGTCACTGCAGTTAATTACCACGCAAGCATCATGGTTAGGATAAACAAAAGAAAACTGCGAATAAAGACCTTCAAAGCGATAGTATCCGTCAGCTCGTCCGCACCATGTATTGAATCCGAAGCCGAGTTCTTTTGCATCAAGGCCGTACAAGCCTCTTGTGTAAGGCGTTACCATTGCCTCTACCCAGCCTTCAGGAATAATCTGCATACCGTTCCATACACCGTCCTGCAGGAAACACTGGGTAAGCTTTGCCATATCTTCAATATTAAGGAACAAACCCCAACCGCCTGCGTCAAAACCTTCTTTATCTTTATCCCAATGGGGAAAATCGATTTTCAACGGTTCAAAAAGTCTCGGACGAAGATATTCGCTGATTGTCTGACCTGAAACCTTTGTGAGCATTCTGCCGAGAACATAAGTATTTTCGCTGATATATTTAAACTTTTCACCCGGTTTTGCAAATGCTCTTGATTTCATATAATTATCAAGCCAGTCGCCTTTTTCCTTATCATCAAAGAGACTTACGGATTTACCTGCAGTCATCATCAGCAGATGGCTTACATTTATACCCTCTGTTTTTTTCAGAATCTTTTCGCTGTAAGAATCTGCAAAAAGCTCGTTAATTGTTGTATCCATACGAAGCAAACCTTCGTTTACGGCAAAGCCGATTGCAACAGCAGTTACAACTTTTGAGAAAGAGAACATCGTATGAGGCATTTCTGCGACAAAAGGATATTTTGTACACTCTGCAACCACTTTTCCGTGGCGCAAAACCATAATATTTTTGAATCTGTACCCTGTTGACTTCAGTTCATCAAAAAAATCACGCAAAACAAAAGTATCAACGCCAACTTCTTCAGGACATCTTGCTCGGTCAATGCTGTCTGCATAAATAAGCGACATAAAAAACCCTCCATCCGTAAAATTTTGTTATTGCTCAAAAAAATCCGTGATAATAATTATCATATGTGTTTCATCTAATGCATACATAATTTCTTTCTGCGTTAAATTTCTACCTGCAATAGCACTTGCCGAAAACATTACGCTGTAAATACCGTTCATATCAAAAAGTTCTTCTTCAGCTGCTTTTAAAGCCTGTTTGTTTTCCATTCTGAATGAAACAGTGTCTTCACCCAATCGCATCTGCCTTGCAAGTTCAGATGCTATTGCATCCCTTGTCTGATTATCATAGGAAGAAAAAACAATGTCATTCTTTACATAGTAGTTTTCATCATCTTCCGTACACACACCGAGAAAACGTTTATCTGCAGTATGCGTTTTTGAAATTTCTTCATCGTCGAGATTAAAATATGCATACCTGTTTTCAATTTCAGCCTCTACCGGGTCATCCCACGTAACATCAACATGGTAAAAATCAGAATTTATTTTAACGATATTCCATGCGTGACCTTCATCTTCATCACTATCTTCTTCAGTTGTGCCGTATGCAAGATAGTTTTCAATTTCCATTGCATCAAGCAGATACTTCATAGCTTTTGCGTAACCCTCGCATGAAGCAAAACCTCTTACAAGGCAACCGTAACTTGACGAATAAGTTCCGCCGACTTTGTCAACATAATTACATCTGTCTACAATGTAGTCGTGCACATAAATCTCCTTGTCATAATCATCAGTAAGGCTTTGTGTTCTTTCAAGAATCATATTTCTGACCCTGTCGAGTTCTTCCTTTGAAGATTTGTATTCTTCCGCGGACATTGTATATTCAGGCACAAAATAACTTGTGCCGAAATTCGTTATTTCAATTGTGCAATTATCGCCGAGAAAGAAAAAACCGGCATTATCATAATGCAACGCATCAAAAACATCTGAAATGCCTTCATCGTCAATTGCAGGAACACGTATTTTTTTCGGAAACGACTCTATCTGAGCCATAATCTGCTCATATGCAATTTTTTCATCATCTTTAAGGCTGTTGTAATAATAACCATCATATGTTCCCTGCGGTTCTTCCGGAAAAGACTTTGCTCCTTCAATTTTTTCCAGACCGTCAAAAGCAAGTATCCACAGGAGCAAGCCGAAAGCTACGCCCGAAACAAGAATTGCAAGGACTTTTATAAATTTTTTTGTCAAATTTTTATCACTCCCTGAAATCCTGCGCAGAAGAAGCTACTGCATATTTTTTTCTTACTTTATCGCTTGAAAGAACAACAATATGGTCTTTGTATGATGTGAAATCAACTACAGAAATATTGCTGTCTGTCTGATTGATGATATCCGAATAAATCATATTTCTGTTTTCAAGGCTTGATTCATTAAAATACTGCTTAAACATCTCAAGCACAAGCTCAGCCCTGAAAGTCTGCAAATCTTCGCTTGCAGGATAGGTCAGCAATTTCACAACAACATCGTCGCTTATTGTGTGCTTACCCTTTGGGAAAGTTACGGTATCGGCATCTTTTCTGAATACCATATCTTTTTCAAAAGTTATTTCAAGCTCATCAAAGTTTGCAACAATACCTTCAATGCTGCCTTCTTTGCATCCTATATATTTGCTGAATTCCACACCAACGTAATCACTTGCTGACTGTACAAGCTGCAGAATACCGCCTTTTTTATAGCATTCGCTGGCATTTACATTTTTTAAATTATAAGTAAAAATTTTCTCTTTTGTTGAAACGGGTAAAACAGTAATTTCTTTTCTGTCCATATCAAATTTTACGGCACAGATAAATTTCACAATTTTTTCATCGTCATCGGTGCAGTACATGAGAATGTTTTCTTCACCCGAAACATTTTTTACAACGTATTTGTTTTCTTCGCCTTCAACAACGCTGTCTGCACTACCGATAGCATTTTCTAAATCAAAATCATAAGACAGCAACAGAAAAAATGCTGCAAGCAGCACAACAACTACTGCTGAGCCGAGGAATATAAGAATATTTTTTCTGAGTCTGTTTTTTTTGCGTTCATCGTCAGTTCTGAAAACAACATCAGAGTTGCCTTGCCACAACCAATTCACAAAGCGACCTCCCTTTTACCAATCAAATTTTGTAAGCTTGCCCTCACATAAAAGCTCAGGAAATCCCCATTGCCTTAACACTTCAAAAGCACCCACGCAGACACAGTTTGACAAATTAAGGCTTCTTGCGTGAGATGAGTTAATCATCGGCATTCTTACGCATCTGTCAGGATTTTCATAAAGTAATTCTTCAGGCAGACCTTTTGTTTCTTTCCCGAAAAACAGATATGTATTTTCCGGATATTTTATGTCAGAATAAATATGCTTTGCTTTTGTTGAAAAATAAAAATATTCACCGTCATTTTTTTCATAAAAATCGTTGATATCTTTATAATATGTTATGTCAAGCAAGTGCCAATAATCAAGACCTGCTCTTTTTAATTTTTTATCATCAATTTTAAATCCCATCGGCTCAATAATGTGAAGTCTTGCACCCGTCGCGGCGCAGGTTCTTGCAATATTGCCCGTATTCTGCGGAATTTCAGGCTCGACGAGAACTATATTCAAAGAAGGCATTTTTATTTCTCACCCTTTCAGAAATTTATTATACCATTTTTGCTACTGCTTTTTCAATATTTTCTTGACATTTTTATAAATTAGGTACGAAAACTATATTTGTCGCGAGACAAAACTGATAAGAGGAGGGAAATTTTATGAAAAAAGCAAGTTCAAAAAACATTATGACAGGTCTTGGTGTTGCTATGGCAATCGGTAGTGCCGCCACACTTATAGGCGGTAGTATGATGTCAAAGAATCCCACAATGACGAGCATGAAAAAAAGTGCAGAAAAGGCAATCAAAAACTTCGGAAGCTACCTGGGAAGTATGTAGTTTACGAAAAAACAGCTCTCTTTCGCAAGAGAGCTGTTTTTGGTATAATATAAAATTTTAATACCAGAGGAATCCGAGAAGAAGAATTTTTATAATCCACTGCCACCAGGCAACAGTTACAGTAACCTTGCAGATGTCTTTTGCGGTGTTTCCGTTTGCATCGGTAACGGTTACGGTAATTTCTGCATTACCCTCACCTAAAGCTACCACATTGCCGTCTTTATCAACTGTTACAACAGATTCATCAGATGAAGTGTATTCCACCGTGTACTTACCTGATGCAGAAACTGCAGGTGAAAGCTTTGCTGTTGATTTGTAGTTCATCGCAAGGTCATTTACAGTAACGGAAAGCTCTGTTTCAGGGTCGTCGGGGATGTCAGGTTCATCGGGAATGTCGGGAGTTGTACCTTTAGGAATTACTTCTTCCTGCACAGCCTCAACGCACACTTTGCATGCTCTTACCATTCTGCCGTCTTTAGTTGCGGTAGGCTCAAGAGTTACAATCCACTTGCCCCATGTGTGACCCAAAGCAGGAATTGATTCTGTGTAAGAATCTCCGCAATAACATCTCAGAGTTTTTACACCTTGCTTTGTGCAGGTAGGTTCAGTTGTTATTTTTGAATTATAAACATGCTCGTGACCGCCGTTGAGGAAAGTTTTTTTGCCGTTTAAAATACTTTCATTTCCTGTATAAATTGCAATTTCATCCCACTCAGCTTCAGTACCTTCATAATATACATTTTCAATTTCAGGACTGTTGCCGAAAGCACTTTTGCATATTGTTTCAACTGTTACAGGAATTGTTACACTTTTAATGCAATCGATATAACAAAATTCGTATTCATCAATTACTGTCATATCATCAGGAATCACAAGATGTTCAAGTAATTCACCATTGATATATAAATTTTCGGCGTACTGCATCGGGTTCGAAGTACGGTTAGCGAAATTTATATCGCACCATGATGAAATATCACCATTGTAATATACATCTGCGAGATTATAGCAAGAGTCAAAAGCCATACTGCTTATGCTTGTTACACTGCTACCGATTGTTATTGTTTCAAGCGAATGGCACCCCAAAAAAGCTTGAATACCAATACTTTCAACTTTATCAGGAATCGCAATTGACTTGAGATTTTCACAGTGAGAAAACGCACCTATCCCAATAACCGTAGCAGTTTCAGTAATTTTGATTGATTCAAGATTTGAACATCCTGAAAATCCGCTGCCTGACCATTCAGTAACCGTATCAGGTATAACAAAGGACGTAAGGCTTGAACAACCTGAAAAAGCACTGCCCAAAGTTGTGACACTTTCAGGAATTGTAATTGACGGCAGGTTTTCACAATCAGAAAAAGCACAGTCTCCGATTTTCGTAACACTGTCAGGAATTGTAACAGAAACAACATCTTCAAAACCATAAAATGCATACTCTTTAATGTCAGTAACAGTATCAGGAATTACAATTTCTTTGACAGGTTTATTGTTTATATAAAAGTTTACTGCATAACGCATGGGATTTGAATAATTACCGGAAAAAGCAATATCACACCATGACCTGATATCACCTGTATGATAGACTCGAGCAAGATTTTCACATCCGTAAAACGAGTTATATCCTATACTTTTAACACTGTCGGGTATCGTAACAGAAGCGATGCAATCGAAACTGTAAAAAGCACAATCTTTAATTTCAGTAACAGTATCGGGAATTACCAGTTTGTTCACCAGAGTATTATCAACATAAAAGTTTTCCGCATACTCCATCGGATGGGAATCATAATTGCCAAATTCAATGCCGCACCATGATTCTATATCACCGGTGTAATACACACGTGCAAGGCTTGTGCAATTATAGAACGCATCTTCACCTATGATTGTTACACTATCGCCGATTGTGACTGATGTAAGGCCGTAGCAAGCAGAGAACACAGAAACACCTATACTTGTGACACTATCAGGAATTGTAACTGATGTGAGGCTTATGCAATTAAAGAACGCATAATTGCCTATGCTTGTAACACTATCAGGAATTGTAACTGATGTAAGGCTTGTACAATAATAGAACGCGGAATCGCCTATGCTTGTTACACCTTTTTCAATATTAACCGTCTTAACAGATGATCGATAACTATACCACGGCACATTTGATAAATAAGTATAGTTTGCCATCGCACCTGTGCCTGTGATATCAAGCACACCTGTTTCAGTATCAAGTGACCAATATACATTTTCGCCACATGAACCGCTGTATGTTGCTGCTTCGGCATCAACACCGAAATCAAACAAATTCCAATCAGGCAATTTTATATCAGGGAATTTCAGCCCCACAAAGCCTGATAACGGTGCTGCGCAAAGCACTATTACAACAGCAAGGATTGCAGACAAAAATTTTGTAAGAGTTTTGTTTTTCATTTTCATCCCTCCGAAAAGTTATAAATTTCTTGAATAATAATATATATATTCATATTATCACGCATGGAAATTTTAATCAAGCATTTTCAATAATTTAAATAGTTGTTTAATTTTAATATTGTAGGGAACGGCGGTTTCCGACGTTCCACAAATATGCACGTGAATTGACGGTTTGTCGGCAAGCGCCAAACCCTACAATGTTAAAATTAATTATACCGACAAATTACAATTAATATGTGAGTTTAAAAGCGAGCGTTGCCTTCCTCTGACGAGGAAGGTGGATTTTTTGTGCTTGCACAAAAAAGACGGAAGGAGAGAAACATCAAAAATATAACTACCCCTCAGTCTTTTTGC
>JAGBHV010000039.1 GCA_017935325.1 Clostridia bacterium | reverse complement strand
TGCCTTTTCTTGCACACGCAATTTCGCATTTTAAAGTGCTTCGCAGTTTCGTAGAAAAGCAAAATTTCTTGGATTGAAGCCAAAAATGCAGCAAGGCTGTCGCCTTGCGAGGCTTTTGGTAATAATACAAGGAATTTTGTTTGAGAAACAAAAACTGCCTTGTGGGAACTCGGCGAAATCTGCCGTTTTGTTAATTTATTAACAGATATATCTTGATTATTTCACAAAATAGTTGTATGATAATATTGCAAATAAATTTTTGGAGGTAATACCATGGCAAACAGATTTGTACTTAATGAAACAAGCTATCACGGCAAGGGCGCAATCAACGAAATTGCAACTGAAGTAAACGCAAGAGGCTTCAAAAAATGTTTCGTTTGTTCTGACCCCGACCTTATCAAATTCGGCGTTACAAAAAAAGTAACAGACATTCTTGACAATGCTTCTATTGCTTATGAAATTTATTCAAACATCAAAGCTAACCCCACAATCGAAAATGTTCAGACAGGCGTTGAAGCTTTCAAAGCAAGCGGTGCTGACTGCATTATCGCTATCGGCGGCGGTTCATCAATGGACACAGCAAAAGCAATCGGCATTATCATCACAAACCCCGAATTTGCTGATGTAGTTTCTCTTGAAGGTGTAGCTCCCACAAAAAATAAATGCGTGCCGATTATCGCAGTTCCCACAACAGCAGGTACAGCAGCAGAAGTTACAATCAACTACGTTATCACAGACGCTGAAAAGAACAGAAAAATGGTTTGTGTTGACGTTCACGACATCCCCGTTGTTGCAGTTGTTGACCCTGACATGATGGCTTCAATGCCCAAAGGTCTTACAGCAGCTACAGGTATGGATGCTCTTACACATGCTATTGAAGGCTACATCACAAAAGGCGCTTGGGAAATGAGCGATATGTTCCACATCAAGGCTATCGAAATCATCGCAAAATCACTCCGCGGTGCTGTTGAAAACACAGACGAAGGCAGAGAAGGCATGGCTCTCGGCCAGTACATCGCAGGTATGGGCTTCTCAAACGTAGGTCTCGGCATTGTTCACTCAATGGCTCACCCCCTCGGTGCTCTTTATGACACACCTCACGGCGTTGCAAATGCAATTATCCTTCCCACAGTTATGGAATACAACGCTCCTGAAACAGGCGAAAAATACCGCGAAATCGCAAAAGCAATGGGCGTTGAAAACGTTGATGCAATGAGCCTTGAAGATGCAAGAAAAGCAGCTATTGATGCAGTTAAACAGCTTTCAATCGATGTAGGCATTCCCGCTGACCTTAAAGATATCGTAAAAGCAGAAGATATCGATTTCCTCTCACAGTCAGCATTTGATGATGCTTGCCGTCCCGGCAACCCCAGAGATACATCAGTTGAAGAAATCAAGGCTCTTTACCTTTCACTCATGTAATTTTTCAGCGAAAAATCCCCTCCGACAAAATCGAAGATTTTGCCACCTCCCCTTGCATTATCAAGGGGAGGTTTTCTGCTATCACTGATGTTAGTTTTTATAATAATCCGCAGTGCAATGCCCATAATTAGTTTTTAATATATAAATTATAATTTGAATGCATAGTGCAGAGTGCAGAGTGCAAAATTACGGGTGGGCAAAGCCCACACCCAAACATAATAGCGTCGCAGACCCGAAACTCTGCATTTTGCATTCTGCATTTTACACTAAATTATAAATTTATCGCACAATTAATTTTAACATCGTAGGGGCGCCCATTGGGCGTCCGCCTGAAAATTACGCATAATTTAACGGGTCGTCGAGGACGCCGACCCCTACGAAATCTCAATTTAATTTTAACACTCGTAGGGCAGGGCC
>JAGBHV010000038.1 GCA_017935325.1 Clostridia bacterium | reverse complement strand
TCACCCACTTTTTTGCATATATTTGTCATTTTTTCACCCTCTCGAAGTACCTTTGTACATCTTCGGGGTTCAAAAATGTCATTCTGCAGATTTCTCGGCAGTCTCACAGCTTGTCGAAAATTACTTTTTCGACAAGCTGAAGCTCCCGATAAAATCGGGAGCTTTTTCGCTTGAGTGAAAGATTTCTGTTTTTGACCTCCCTGAGGTTGAAAAGGTTACGAAACCTTTTTCACATCAAATTTTTCTTTCACTTCATCTGCAGCAGCAAGCATATTTTCGGCAAAAATTGCATACCCCTCTTTCGGAGTACCGACAAAGACATGGGTTATAGCTCCGACAAATTTTCCGTCCTGTATAAGCGGTGTTCCGCTCATCCCCTGAACTATACCTCCTGTGATTTCAAGCAATCTTTCATCAGTTATTTTAACCGTCATATTTTTCTGATGAGATTTGTTATCTGTAATTTTAGTTATCTCAACATCGTAATATTGCGGTTCTGAACCATCAACAGTACACAGAATCTGCGCTTTACCTGTTCTGATTTCAGACGAAACAGCTACGGGGAAAAGCAGAGCATTAGTATCGTATGAATATAATTTTCCGTAAACACCGCACTCTGAATTCATATACAACCTTCCGATATCATCTTGCATGAAAGCACCGGTTAATTCTCCGGCTTCACTGTCAGTTCCCGGCACACATCCGAGAATTCTTGCTTTGACAGCAGTACCCTCACTCAGCGGGAGAGTAATGCCGGTGTCAATATCGCAAATAGCATGTCCTAAAGATGCAAAAATTCCCGTTTCTCTGTCATAAAAGGTCATCGTACCGATGCCTGCCGTACTGTCACGCACCCACAACCCTGCCTTAAAAGAACCGCTTACTTTTTCTTTAACCGTTCTAAGCGTCAGGGAAATTGTTTTTCCTTTTCTTTCAATTGTAAATTCAAGTTCCTTACCGTTACTATTCTTACAAATCTCAGAAACCTCTCTGTTCGAATTCACCTTTTTGTTGTTAATCTTCTTAATGATATCACCTGATTTAATCCCTGCTTCTTCTCCGGGATTTTTCCTTCCGTTGTCAGTTTCGATATCTTCGGTAGATATAACAACTACACCGCTTGAATAAAGCTTTATACCGTAAATGGTACCGCACAAAGTTACATATCGTCTTTGTCCTGCGGTGACTTTTGTCTTCTTCAGCGGTATAACATTAAAGAGGCTGACATTCACTTCATAATCATCTGTTACCTCTTTGTTTGTCTGCGTTCCTGCCGCTTCAACTTTTTCATATGGCGTGAAATGAAAAATATCTGATTGCATCAGGTCCTTTTCTTCCACTGTTGTTATACTGTCAGGAATTCTTATTTCAGCATAACCTGCCAGAATAAACACCGCCAATGAAAACATTGCCAGACACGCTGCAAGAACTCTGAAAAATTTCTGCATCTTAATCAGAACCTTTCGACTTATAATGCCGAAAGATGTTTGCCGCCGCAGTATTAATTTGCTCACAAAAACAAAAAATATTATTGCAAAAAATTCTCATTTTATCTTCATCTTTTCCGGAATATATGTTACAATAAATAAAATGCTTTTCAGGAGGTTTTTACATGGCTGATTTCAAATGGCTTTCTCATTCAGAGGATATAACATCATGCCTTGATATAAGAAAAGAAGTTTTCTGCAAAGAACAGAATATAACAGAAAAAACAGAATTTGATTTACTTGATTGCGAATCGCTTCATCTTTTAATGTATGAAAACAAGGATGCGGTCGGAACAGGAAGAATTACCGAAACCGATAAAGACACAGTTCACTTCGGTCATATTGCCATATTAAAAAGTTCACGCAAAAGCGGACTCGGAAAAGCTTTGGTTGAAGAAATGGTAAAAAAGGCCAAAGAATTAAAAAAAGAAAAAATTACAATCAACGCACAGACGCACGCAGTACCTTTCTATGAAAAACTTGGTTTTTCCGTAAACGGAATCGAAAAAAGCAATGGCGAATTCACTTTTGTCCCGATGACAAAAGACCTGATTTTTGATGATTGCAGATGGTATGGTTTTGCTGATAAGACAGAAGCAGCTTTTGTCAGAAAAACATTCAGCTGTGAAAACATAAAAGCAGCAAAGGTTCAGTTTGTTACACTGGGCTTCTGTGAGCCGTATTTCAACGGCAGAAAGCTTACTGATTACAAATTCATTCCTGCCTGGACAAATTACGAAAAGCGTGATTTATCAGAAGCAAGTTATCCGATTTACGACACAATGACTCACAGAAGTTATTTCCTCGAGTATGATATTTCCGATTTGATAACCGACGGTAAAAATGTGTTTTCTCTGCACATCGGCAACGGCTGGTATGGTCAGCATGAACAGAAAGCCGAAAATATGCCTCCGTACGGTCAGATTAAATACTGCTTTAAAATCACACTTACCGATAATAACGGCAATACTGAAATCATCGTATCAGACGGCAGTGAAAAACACAGAAAAAGTCATATTGAAAGGGCAAGTCTCTATCTCAACGAAACCGTTAATGCAACGCTTTATGAAGAGAATATCCATGAAATTGATTTTGATGACAGTTTGTGGGAGTCACCTGTTGAAGCCAAAAAGCCTGACACAGTTTTAGAAAAACAATACTTCGCAGGCGACAAAATAAAATACAGCCTTACACCCACCCTTCTTTTTGAAAAAGACGGAAAAAGAATGTACGATATCGGAGAAAATGTTTCAGGCCTTGCAATAATAAAATTCTGTGACGATGCAGAAATCGGTGCAGAGGCACGTGTATCTTTCTGTGAAAAATTAAACGATGACGGCACTCTCTGGCTTCGTTCAACAGGTGGAGATTGGAGAAAACAAGAAGACTTGTTTATAAACGGCAAAAATAATTGTCCGCTTACCACCACCTTCACATGGCGTGCAGGCAGATACGTAGAAATTGACGGAAATGCAGAGCTTGTACAATTTGACGTTGTCAACTCCGATGTTGAAGCAACGGCAGAATTCACTTCCGATAACGAAACTCTGAACTGGCTTTTCAAAGCTTATGTCAACACACAAAGCAACAACATTCATTCATTTGTGCCGTCAGACTGCCCTCACAGAGAAAGACTGGGTTACACCGGTGACGGTCAGCTCTGTTCAGCTGCGGTTATGACAATTTACGACGCAGAGAATCTTTACAGAAAATGGATTCAGGACATTGCCGACTGCCAGGACCTTTACAACGGCCACGTTCAGCATACCGCACCATTTTACGGCGGTGGCGGCGGTCCCGGAGGATGGGGCGGAGCTATTGCAATAGTACCTTATCATTTCTATAAATTCTATAAAGATAAATCTCTTCTTGAAAAATATTATCCGTCAATACTGTCTTATATCAGATATATGGACAATCATTCAGAAGACGGAATTGTCGTGCGTGAAGAAGACAAAGGATGGTGCCTCGGTGAATGGTGCACTCTTCACAATGACATTCAGCTTCCCGAAAAATTTGTAAATACTTATTACATGATTAAAGCTATTCTCATCGCAATAGAAGCAGCTGAAGAAATCGGCAGAACTCAGGATATCCCGGAGCTTGAAGAAAAGCTTATCTTCGTTCAGAATGCATTTATGAGAGAATTTTTCGATGAAGGAACAGGCTCTTTCCTCGGCGGTGTTCAGGGAGCTGATGCTTTTGCGGCAGATATCCGTATGGGTGACGAAAGAACCCTTGAAAATCTCGTAAAAAAATATGAAAAGCTCAGGACTTATGACACGGGTATTTTCGGCACAGATCTGGTAACACGTGTTCTTTTTGAAAACGGATACGGAGAACTGGCTTTTACCCTCCTTACAAACGAAGAAGAAGTTTCCTTCTACAACATGAAAAAGCAGGACGCAACAACTCTCTGGGAAAACTGGGACGGTTGCGATTCTCATTCGCATCCCATGTTCGGTGCAGTATGTGAATATCTTTTCAAATATATTCTCGGCATAAGACAGCCTGAAAATTCTTACGGTTACGAAAAGGTAATCATTGCCCCCGCAAAAATTCCCGGACTGAATGTAAAAGGCAGTATCATGACAAAAAAAGGTAAAATTTCAGTTGAAGTCAGATACACAGATGATATTCAATCTGTAAAATTCAACATACCTCAGACAACAGAACTTGTAAATTAACTTTTTGTAAGGTGATTTTAAAATGGCTGAAAAACCAAAAATTCGTGAATCAGGAATAGAATTACTTCGTATAATCCTGATGCTTCAGGTTATTTTTCTTCACATCGGCACTTATTCCGGTTTTGAAACTTACAGTCAGGAAACAGGCATTTTTCAGGAACTTTTTTATTGGATGAACAGACTGATATGCCGATGTCCCGTATATGTTTTCGTGATGATCAGCGGTTATTTTTCGGTAACATCTCAAACAACTATGAGAAATATCTGGAAAAAAGCATCAAACGTATACCTACCGATGATTTTTTATTCAATAACCCTGACATTTGTTTTGGGTGTTACAGGAGTTTCGCAAATCAACACTTATGATTTTGTGAAATCTTTCTTTCCGCTGACATCAAGAACATGGTATTTTATGTCAGTTTATCTGCTCGTGCTGATATTAAGCCCTGTTGTCAACCTTGCGCTGACAAAGCTTGACAAAAAAGATTTCCGGATTCTGCTCGTTGTCCTTTTTGTCTTATTCAGCATATGGCAGAATGTAGCAAAAACAGAACCGTTTAATACAGTCATCAGCGTAAACAGCGTTATTGAAACAACAAAAGGACGCGGATTATACGGATTTTTATTCATGTACATTCTCGGTGCATATTTAAGATTGCACACAAAGCAGGAAGAAAAAACAACATGGAAATATCTGATTATATTTGTTCTTCTTGCCGCTTTTGACGGTATATTGATGTATATAGTCCGCGATATTCCGCTGTTAAAAGGCTATCTCAAAATCGTAAACTATAATAACGCTCCCATTGCTGTTATCCAAGGCTTATTCCTGTTCCTGTTTTTCAGAACAGTAAGATTCAAATCAAAATTCATCAACTACATTTCTTCGCACAATCTCGGTGTTTACATGATTCACGAGCATTGGCTGATGAGACGTACAATATGGGATAGAATTTTTACATTCTTTCAGAACCCGTCATTTTATACATCTCCCTTTTACCCTGCCGCAACTTACGGTGTAATATTGGCAATATACATTTCATGCATAATTATCGATATTATAAGGGCGCGGATTTTCGACCTGATTAAAAAGTTATACGAAAAAATAAAAAAACAAAAAGCATAACTAAAGGGTTTAAAATTGTTATTTTCCGCTTATACTTTATGAAAAAACTCGCAGGCAACAGCCTTGCGAGTTTTTTGTCATTTCGTCTGAACGAAAAAGTATCTGATTTTAAATTGCTTTGCACCTTAAATTAAATTATTTTGAATGAAGTGCAAGGCATAATTGTGATGGAATACTTCCGTATTCCGAACAATTTAACGTAGCATTTCGTCAAAAGAATTAATTTAAGGCTATTAAATCCCTAATTGAAACTCCCTAAAACCGTGCTTCTCCGATTCAGGAGAAACACGGTTTTACAAATTGAGATTTAATTAACCTCAGTTGCTAAATAGATATTTTATTCAACAAATTCAAACTCAGCGTAATATTTTCCGTCACCTACAAAAGCAACAAGGCGGTATCTACCGGGAGTGAGGTCTTCATAAACATATTTGGGCGCTAATCTTATTGCAACTCCTTTATCCGGTTCGTTTTCTTCAGAACTAAGAGTATACATCCATTGCTCCTCAAAGAATATTCCGGGAGGATAGTAAGCCATCCTTACCCATTTCCCGTCAGAATAGCGTTCAAGACGTGGATGAAGATTAAAAGTGTAACATATTCCGGGATTTGTGTCTATAGCGTTTCCTGAAATTTTTTCAGCATCTAAAGGGTATTCACTTTGTTGCATTTTGAATATGATGTTATCACCATAATGTGTTTCCATAACCAAACCATTTTCAACAGGAGTTGAAGAAGTAATATCTTTAGGCACTTCCGGGTCGGGAGTGGGCTTTTTCAAATCTTCCCAAGTATAACCTGAAGGCACGTGTACCGGGATAGTTGTTATTTCTGACGGTGCAATAACATCAGTCGGGGTAACAACAGTTTTTATGGCTTCCGTAACTTCAACATCGCCGGCATTATTTTTGCATCCTGATAAAGATACTATAATTATTGTAATTGCTAAAAGAGTCATAATAAATTTCATAATTATCACCTCTTTATCGTTTATGTTTCTTGTTTGTGTTATTCAGTCTTAACTTTTTCAATCAAGTTATATAAACCTTGCGTTATTATACAACCGTGATTATACGAGTCTGAACTGTTACGCTGCCCCTGGGTGTGAATTCCTATTACTGTACCATTTGTCTTATATGCAGGTCCACCGCTTTGTCCGCCTAAGGTGCTGCATGAATGATCAAACATACGTCCGTCACTACATAGACGAAAAACACCACCGTTCCTGTATTGATAGTAGGTATATTCTGAAGCCTGAGGGTATCCGTTTACATAAACCTCGGTATTAGATTTGGGGACCTGATAGTTGAAATATCCAAGTCCCATATTACCACTGAATTTTATTATACACCAATCATAGCTCAAACCTCCTTTCGTTATAAATTTGAGAGTTTTGCCATACTCTCATAAACTATAACGAAAGAAAAACGCAAATTGTGACAAGATTGTCAAAAAATTTAAAAATTTTATTTTTTCTCAGGTTTTATTGATTCAGCAATCTTTATTATATCATCTTTGTTTACATCATTTGATTGACAACTAATAAAAAAACTGTAATCATTATCTGCAAGAAGAATAAAACATATATCTAAATTTTCACAATATATCGCTTCTAAATTATTAACATGTATTTTTTCTGTTTCAACGCCTTCTGTGTTTATTCCCATATGCCCCGTAGCAATATCTTGCTGAAACTCAATCTTATTTCCCGCTTCATCCATGTAAGTTATGTTATTATAAAGATATTCTGCTGTCCCTTCCTGATTCACCATTTTATATCCCTTTGGGATATATGTGGGAGAATAAGCTTCAAAAGTTTCCGGTGTTATGTCAGATTCTTCTCTGAAATACACTTCCGAATGGTCTTCAAAAACTTTTATAATATATCTTATAACCGGTTCTCTTATTGCATCCACGCTCATCATTACTGCAAGAGAAACAAGAACAGCAATAATTACACATGCAACACGTTTTGAGACTGTGTTTATCAAAATGTAATATGACTTTTTCTGATCCTTTATAAGCTTCTGCATTTTGCTTTCAAAATCCAAAGTAAATGTAATTTTTCCAAACTCTGCTTCTGCAACTAATTTATCAAGGCACATTTTCTGTTGCAAAGCCAATGCTTCTTTCAGAAGCTTTTCATCTGCCTGATTGAAATTCATCTTTTTCTTCCCCTCTTTCAAGAAGTTCTTTCAGTATTTCTTTTGCTCTTTCAAGTCTTTTTCTTACTAGACTTTCTTTTATTTCAAGCAATTTTGCAATTTCTCTGTTATCGAAATCTTCAAGATATTTCAGGACCATCACATCTCTGTAAATTTCAGGAAGTTCATTAATTTTCGCAACTACATTCTCTAACGAAAAAGCCTGCAAAGAAAAATCATCTGAAACAGGTTCAGAATATGTATCTTCAAGAAAAACTGTATTTTCCCTCTTTTTTTTACGATACATATCTTTAGAAACACTCTTAATAATTATAACGATTAAACTTTGTGTTTTGTGACAATTAATCTCATCTATTTTATCTAAATAATTTATTGATTTTATAAACGCATTATGTACAGCATCTTCTGCAGTTTGCTCATCCTTGAGGATATCAAGTGCAATATATTTCATAAGATGTCTGTATGTATAGTAAAGTTTTTCAAATTTCGATTGGTCTTCCTTTTTTTCAATAAGACTTAAATAAAAAAGCAACATAATTCCACTCCAAAAAAATTATATAAAAAATTATAATACTTATATAAAAAGAAATCAACCGTATCGTAACACTGATACGGTTGACAAACTTTTATATTTTTCCGCACATGCAGACTTTACTGTTACATTCAGAACTGTTGTTACAATATGAAATATTCACAACTGTTGCAAAGTCAATATTCCTGCATACTGTCATGGGATTTTCTGCAGATTTTTTAATTAATTCCGTAAGTTCAATTCTTTCTTCAACAGTTGAGTTTGTTTCAAACTTCTTAACATCAATCAATTTTTTATTTCTTGATGATTTCTGCTGTAAAACATTATCGGCAGTCTTTTTGATTTTAACTTTCGGAATTGCTTCACCGCTGTAAGCAGGAACGCCGAAACCTATTATAATCACTTTACCTGAAAATGAATATCTCGGACGCACAAGTTTTCTTACTCCGACTACGCCGTTTATTCTGACATTTCCCTCAATGGTAGTAACTGTATTTTCATCAGCTGTCAGGGCAAAACCGATGTGTGTTACACTTTCGGCATCTCCTGAATAATTAAAAAATACAAGGTCACCCTTTTTAGGTGTGTAGCTTCCGTCGTTCGGGAAATATCTTCCCTGCTTTCTCAGAGCATTTCTGTAACCGGCGCAGTTGCCTACATATGAAGACGTACCTGTTATCGCCTTGGGAGAAACGCCTGCCTGCTTTGCACACCATACAACAAAGTAGTTGCACCACGCCATATAACCGTTTCCGAATTCTGCAGAAAACTTGTTATATCCGTTCTTCTGAACATAACCTACTTCGCTTAATGCATAATCGATTATTTTGTCCCTTTCGGTGTAAACAGCTTTTTTCTCTACAGGCTTTGTTTCTTTTTCGTCGTTTGCTTTCTCTGTTGTTTTTTCTTCGTTTTCAACTTGTTCAGCTGTGGTTTCCTCGCTGACCTGTTCAGTAATCACAGTTTCCGTTTCACCTGTGACCTGCTCCTTTTTACGGACTGCCCCTGCCATAGGAAACGCAGAAACGCTTACCATAACACTTAATAAAAAAGATGCCGTAAAAATTTTGATTTTTGCTTTGTTCAAACAATCACCTCATTAACATACCTACGGATTATATCACACAAAAAGTTACAATTTGTTACGTAATTGTAAACTTTGTAATTATTATGCAATGAGATGTCAGATTTATGCAAGAAAACGGCAAAAAACAGCCGTCCCACTAAAAAGTGAGACGGTTGAGTTTAGTTTTTACATTTCAAAGGGGTTATCGGCATTTTTATCAAAGGGTGACACTCTGAATGAGAATAAAAGCTTATTGTCATCCCATTTACGCTCAGGCTCAAAAGCATACATATAATCACCTTTTCCGCCCAGAATATCGTGTTTGAGGTCAACATTTACAACTGTCTGTGAAAGGGGCTCAAGCTCATCATCGTGCAATGTTTTTTCAAGAATTTCAGTTGTGAAATGAGTTGCATTGAATGAGAAATTGTCCTCTGCCGCAAAGATAAGACCTTTGCCGTCATTATCTGTTACTGCGCCGAAAATTGATTCGTAATGTGCAGAGTTTTCAATTGGTTTTACATAAGGCACAAAGTTTTCTGTAACAGTTGATTTGAAGTGAGCCTTGTAACAAGCTTTATGTCTGTCAGGATATGACTCTGTAGGACCGTAGCCGAAATATTCCATATTTTCCATTCCGTCTGTGAGCATAAATTCAAGGCCGAAACGCGCAAGCTGAGGTGCAGATTCACGCTTATCAGCATCAACTGAAATTTTAACTGTTCCGTCACCTGCGAATTCATAAACTTTTTTGCCTCTGATTACAGGCACAACGCTTGCACCGCCGAGAGAAAAATCAACTGTAATAACAACGCTGTTTTCTGTTTCGCTGATAACTGAAGAATATGTTTTCTGCCTTGCCATTTCCATTGATGCTGACTTTCTTTCGTTAACCTGACCTTCCTGATTATGTGCGTGTGCTTTCCATATCTGGATTTTTTCAGGCTGAGCGAGTAATTCCTTGCCTTCTGAAATAATTGAAGAAAGTCTGCCGTAAGATTTATCAAAAGTATAAACGGCTCTGTCTGTTGTGATTTTCACAAAGCGTTTTGCTTCCTCAACTTCAGGTGCATATACGCTTGTAACTATTTCTTTTCTTTCAAATGAAAGCTCTTCCTGATAGAATCCAAGCTCATAATCTTTTTCGCACCAGTAAGCTGCTTCTTTCATTTTGCAGAAAATGTTAAGCATTGTAATACCGTCAAATTCATTTTTGTCAAAGAGAGTGAATTCCTTTTCACCTCTCGGTGCAATATCTGTATCGGTAATTTCGCCTGAAAGAATAACTTCGCCTTCTTTTTCGATGCTCCATTTGAAATATACATCACCGAGAGTTGTGAAAAATCTCTTGTTGAAAATGTTGATTTTTCCGTTTTCATATGTAATTTTAAAAGGTTCATAAGCCTTCTTCATCTCGAAATATCCGGGACGGAGTTTTCTGTCAGCAAAAACAAGTCCGTCAACACAACAAAGCTTATCGTTGGGGATATCGCCGAAGTCGCTTCCGTAACGGTAGCCGATTTCTTTATTCTTGCCTTTCACTGCAACTGCGTGGTCTGTCAATTCCCAGATACACATACCGCAGAGAGCATCGTATTTTTCCATAAGGTCAACGTGAGCATGGATGTCACCTGTTGTGAGTGAGCATACATATTCGCAGAAATAGAAAGGCTTGGGGATGTTTTCCTGTTCAAGATAATTCTTTGTATAATCAAGAGGTGCATACATGCGGCTTTCAACATCTGAAATATCCTTGAAATCTTCTCCTTCGGGCACAGCCTTGAACTCAAGGTGAGAGTTTTCGTAATGGATAATTGCTTTCGGCTCTCTTGATTTGATATATTTATTCATTGCTCTGTGGTTTTTACCGCAGCCTGATTCGTTACCCAGAGACCACATAATAACGCATCCGTGGTTTTTATCTCTTTCAAAAAGGCGTTTTGCACGGTCAACATATGATTCTTCCCATTCATCAACTGTGGAAAGCATTGACCATCTCATCCAGTCCCAATCGTTACGGTATTCAAAGCCCATACCGTGTGTTTCGATATCAGCCTCATCAACTACCATAAAGCCCATTTCATCGCAGTATTCAAGGAATCTGGGGTCGTTGGGATAGTGTGATGTTCTGATACAGTTACAGCTTGCACGTTTGAGAATGTACAAATCCTCTTTCATATGTTCTACGGGAGTTGCGTGGCCGAGAACAGGGTGAGAATCGTGACGGTTAATACCGTAGAGTTTCACTTTTTCGTTATTGAGGTACATAATTGCACCTTTGATTTCAATGCGTTTAAGACCGATTTTAAAGGGGATAAACTCGCTCGCGTCTTCAATAAGAAGTGTGTAAAGCTTCGGATTTTCTGCATTCCACAAAACGGGATTTTCAAGAATAATATCTTCATCTGTTATACCGCAAATCACAGTTTCTGCGTCAGGAGAAGTGAGTGTGAATTTCACGCATTTATCTGCTTCAAATTTAATTGTTGCAGTTTTTAAATCTTCAGAAACATCCTGTCTTACATAAATATCTTTAAGGTGATTTTCCTGACGTGCAAGGAGATAAACTTCTCTGAAAATACCTGAAAGGCGGAAATAGTCCTGGTCTTCAAGGTAGCTTCCGTCGCACCATTTTACAACAAGAACGTCGATTTTGTTTTTACCCGCTTTAAGATATTCCGAAATATTAAGTTCACTTGTGCAGTGACTCACCTGGCTGTAACCTGCAAATTCGTTATTAACGAAAAGATAGAAGCAGGAATCAACGCCTTCAAAGTTGATATAGACTTTCTTGCCTTCAAAATTTTCGGGAAGAATCACATCTTTTGAATAAAGTGCACAAGGGTTTTCATCGGGAATATGGGGCATATCCAGAGGATAAGGATAGTTTGAATTAAGATACTGAGGTGCATCGTAACCCTTTTCTGTACAATTCTGCCAGCTTGAAGGAACAAGCATTTTTTCTTTGAAAGGAAGGCAAAGAAAATCATCTTCCAAATCTTCAAAGCTTTCATAGAATCTGAAATTCCAATCACCGCAGAGATTCATAAGATATTCTGAGTTATCTCTGTTACCTGCAAGTGCTTTTTCTTTTGATTCATAAGGAATAAAATATGCTCTCGGTTCTTCGCAACCTACATGCAGAAAATCGTGGTCCTTATGGTAACTTTTAAATTCCATTTTTATCACCCTTACTTTTTTATATTGTTAAAACAAAATTTATCAAATTCATCTGTATCACCAAAGCCGAAACAACTTTCAGTGATTTTATCAATCAACACTTCAAGGTCAGAAAAGGTATTTATTTTTCCGATTTCCGCCCTGTATTTTGCAGCGCCACGTATACCTTTTACGTACCACGCAGCATGTTTTCTCGCCTCTCTCATTGCAATATATTCGCCTTTATATTCAATGAGTTTTGCGATGTGTTTTTTCAGAACATCCATTCTTTCTTCTATTGTAGGTTCAGGAAGAATTTCGCCTGTTTCAAGAAATGTATTGATTTCCCTGAACACCCACGGTCTGCCCAAAGCACCGCGGCCTACCATAACTCCGTCGCAACCTGTTTTTTCTATCATACTGAGAGCCGATTTTCCGTCAAGCACATCGCCGTTGCCTATAACGGGAACCTTTACACTTTCTTTGACTTTTCTTATAATATCGTAATTTATCCCCGGAGAATACATCTGCACCTTTGTTCTGCCGTGAACGGTTATCATTGCTGCACCGTTTGCCTCACAGATTTTTGCAAGCTCAGGTGCATTAAGTGAATTTTCATCCCAACCCGTTCTCATTTTTACAGTTACGGGCACAGTTGAAACTGCCACAACTGCCTTTACAATTTCACCTGCAAGTGCGGGATTTTTCATCAGAGCACTTCCGCATCCGTTTGAAGAAACCTTCGGAGCAGGGCAACCCATATTTATATCGATAAAATCAGGTTTATATTTCAGTGCTTCTTCTGCCGCTTCAGCCATAACAGCGGGGCTGTCGCCGAAAAGCTGAGATGCCGCGGGACGTTCACAGTCTGAAATTGAAAGCAACTGTCCTGACTTTTTATCTCCCATACTCACACCTTTTGAAGAAGTCAGCTCACCAACAACAAAAGCCGCACCGTATGAAGAACAAAGTTCTCTGAAAGCCCTGTCTGCTGCTCCTGCCATAGGTGCGAGAGACACTTGTTTTTCAATTTTTATATTGCCGATTTCCATTAAAATAACCTCTTGCCGACATTTTACATAATAATATCATAATTTCGTGAAAAAATATACTGTTTTTAAAAATATTTTAGTTTGACACATTAAATTTATTATGCTACACTTCTTATATCACAGAAAATATTTCCAAGGAGGTTTTATATATGAATGAAGCAGCTCTTTACAAAATAGGATACGGTCTTTACGTGCTTTCTGCAAATGAAGACGGCTTTGACAACGGTTGCATTATAAACACGGTAACTCAGGTTACAAACACACCCAACAGAATTGCCGTAACGGTAAACAAACTCAACAAAACTCACGATATGATTATGGCAACGGCAAAATTCAATGTAACTGTGCTTTCAACAGATGTTCCCTTTGATGAATTCAGGCATTTCGGTTTTCAGAGCGGACATGATGTAAACAAATTTGCAGATGCGGACAAATACGAAAGAACAAAAAACGGCCTTCTTATTGCTCCGCAGTACGCAAACGCTTATATTTCGGGAAGCGTTTTCCACTCAATTGACCTGGGCACTCACACAATGTTTATTGCTGATGTGACAGATGCAGAAATTCTTAACGATAAAGAATCTGTAACTTATGCTTATTATCATAAAAACATCAAACCACAAAACAACGCAAAACCTGCAGGGAAAGTAGCTTACAGATGCAAAATCTGCGGTTATATCCACGAAGGCGAACTGCCTGAAGATTTTGTCTGTCCCCTTTGCAAACATCCTGCAAGCGACTTTGAAAAAATGTAATAAAACAGGTGATAAAAAATGGGTAAAATTGTAGCATCAGGCGGAGTAAGCTTCAACGATGAAGAAGGCTTCGGTGTATTCAAAAAAATAGTTGACCTTTGTCCTGAAAAAGGAGCAAAGGTCTTGTACATACCTACTGCAGGTCACGATAATTATGATGATTTTCCTGAACTGCAGAAACAGTTTTCAGATTTAGGATGCAAGGAATTCGATGTTCTTGTTTTAACAGACGAAAACCTTACACATGAAATGATGGAAGAAAAAATTATGTCTGCCGATATTATTTTTGTAGGTGGCGGAAATTTAAAATTCCTTATGGATGTGTGGAACAGAACAGGCGCATCTCAGGTTCTTAAAAAGGCTTTCGAAAAAGACATCGTTCTGTCAGGCTCAAGCTCAGGCGGAATGTGCTGGTTTGAAAGAGGATATGACGACTGCGGAGAAAACGCAGAATTTATGTTTATTGATTGTCTCGGTCTTATACCCGGTTGCAACTGTCCTCACTACCACAGTGAATATTGGCAGAGCTTTGACAGCGTAGTTCACGAGCAGGACCTTCCCGGTATCGGAATAGACGGCGACGCTGCCCTTGTTGTTGACGGAGAAAAAATGAGCGTGGTTACATCTAACCCCGGCAGAGGAGCATACATTCTTTCAAAAGAAAATAATTATACAAGAACTCCCCTTGAATTCTGATATAATCAGTAAAAGACGGCATAAAACAAATCGTTTTATGCCGTCTTTTTTCTCTCATCAATAGATACCCGGATCTACGGATATTGTACCGGAAGTTGTAGTTTCTGTTGAAGGATATTCTGTTGAAGGATATTCTACAGGCGGTGTATAGGTCGGTGTTTCTGTTACAGGAGGCTGCGTTGACAATACGATTTCTCCCCATACTTCAAGCATAACTTCTGAGCCTTTTTCGTATTCGCCTGTAAAGTTACTCGGGCTCATTCTGTAAACAGTATCGGGAGCATGCGAACCATCATTTTCAACGGGTCTGCTTGCTTTTACAACAGTAAATCCGATTTCTTCAAGCTTTTTCTTTGCTTCTTCATACGGAAGGCCAACAACACTGATTAACCTGATTGATTTCGGACCCTTGCTGACAACAACATGCACTTCAGTGCCTCTTTTTACCTTTGTTCCCGCTTCGGGTGACTGGCTGATTATTCTGCCTTCTTCTATTTCTTCACTGTATTCATAAGTCAGTTTAAAATCAAGAACTGCACCAAGCTGAGTTTTTCTGTCCTCATAAAGCCAGCCTCTCATATCCTGAATTTCAATGAAGCCTTCATCATCTTCAGTATAAACAGAATCCGCGGTTGTTTCTTCATTCTGGTTATTTGAACCGGACATAGCTATAACACCGATAACTGCGGCAATTATAACTATCGCTGCACATATACCGATAATTATACCCGTTTTTTTATTTGAAGATTTCTTATCATCAGCTACCTGAACCGGATGTTTAACTCTGCTGTCACTCTCAAGAAAATCTCTCGGAGCTTTGCTTGTCTCCCTCGGCATCATCTGGGTAGGATTATCATCCCACTGAACAGTTGCACTCGGAGCAGCAGAAAGCTCTGCTCTGCATTGTTCAACAGTTCTTGTTCTCTCCTCAGGATAAATCTGAAGAGCATTTATAAGACCGTTGATAACATATGCGGGAAGCTGCTCTGCAAATTTTCCGGGAATCATAAGCCTGTCATTCTTAGCTCTGAGCGTTGCATCAATCGGGTCTGAACCGATTAACGCTCTGTAAAGAACAGCGGCAAAAGCATATATATCAGTCCACGGACCCTGCTGACCGTCAAGACCATATTGTTCTATTGCTGCATAGCCTGCAAAAAGCTGAGGATTAAGTTCACTCTTTGCACTTCTGACTCTGTTGATGCTGAAGCCTGTTATACGGAGTTTTCCGTCAGGTGCTATCATAAGCGTGGTCGGAGAAATGCCTCTGTGAATAATACCGGAAGTATGAAGATTTCCCAACGTTGAAAGAACGGGCATAAACAGCGGTCTTGCCTTTTCCCATGAAATATATCCCGTGGGAGTTCTCAGCAGATATTCGCGCAGAGTAATTCCGTCTACGTATTCTTCAATTGCATAAGCTGTGTTATTCTCTTCAACAATTGCTAAAACTTCTACAAGCGCGGAAAGCCCTGTAAGACGCATAAGCTTTCTCCAGAGCTCGGTAAAGCTCTGCAGGCAATCGTTATAAACTGCTTCTCTTCCCGGTTTGGGAACTACCTCAAATCTGTTAATTTCCCTTGTTGCAATTGCGTCAGGCATAAATTCACGGATAACAACCGGAATTTTTGCACTTAAATCCCAACCCATGTAAGATGCGCCGTCGCCGTTATAATCAATAAGCTTACCTACAAGATAACGGTTTGCAATTGTGCTGCGTATGGGAAGATACGGTGCAATCTGAGGAGAATCTGCATGAAAACCGCAATACGGACACAGCTTCTCGTTACCTATCTCTCTCATACAACTCATACATAATTCATCTGTGTTAATCATAAACATCACCTTTTACAAAGATATTCACTATAACTCCATATTATATATTTCATTTCATTTTAGCAAAAATAAATATCAATGTCAAGCATATGCAGGTTACAATACAGTGACAGTCATATAACACTATTGTAATTATGCAGGCTCCCGAAAAAGCTTACTGTTGTTCAACAAAAAGCTCAAACGGGTCAATAGCTGTGCCGTCTTTTAAAACTTCAATGTGAAGATGAGCGCCGTCAGCCGCTTCTACGGGAATCAAGCCTATTTTTCCTATCACCTGACCCTGCTCTACAACATCACTTGCAGTGACAAAACACTCTTCAGCCAGGCCGCAATATTTTACCACAACACCTGCTCCGTGGTCTATTTCCACAACCGTACCCCAGAGGCTGTTATTATAAATTGCAAGCACCGCACCTGACTGCATAGCACGTACGGCATCACCTTCCTGAGCCTTGAAATCAACTCCGTTGTGTACACGCCAATCGTTCATCGTTTTTGATTTTACTGCAACGGAGTTACTGAAATCCTTGATAATTTCTTCCCCTGCAGGCAGAATATATCCCTCCGTCTTTATAACAGTAATGTTCTCTTCGTCTGAAGGCTGAGTATTTTCCACTGTTATTCCCGTTAAATCGTTCGCCGCTTTTTCAGTTTCTTTTGCTTTTGTAAAATTCAGAGTTTCTTCAATTGAAGATAACTGCTCATTCAGTTCATTTTTCACACTCACTGCAGTACCCACACCTGTTCCGACTGCCAGCAGAAATATTGCCGCTGCAATAATGAATTTTTTTGAAGAAAAGTATTTTTTTACCTGTTCTTTCGTTTCCTTGTCCATATTCATTCTATGCATCTCCTTTAACATTTTAATACAAAATTATTTTGAACAGGTATAATAAACTTTATACAAGAATAATTTTTTTAAAAAATTTGTAACTTTTCCAAACAAATGTTTGCTTTTTTGGTTTTTATGTGTTATACTGTCGTTGTAAATAATATTTTTCAGAAAGGATGATAGCATGAAGCCGATAAATTCAACGCAGAAAAAAATTTACGAATTTCTTGTTGAACGCTCGCAACAAGGTGTTCCGCCTTCAGTGCGCGAAATCTGTGCAGCAGTAGGGCTCAAATCCACTTCATCGGTACAGACAAATCTTGATGCACTTGAAGAATGCGGTTACATAGAACGTGACCCTATGCTCAAACGCTCAATCCGCATCTGCGGTCAGGCTGAAAACATAACTCATGTGCCGCTTCTCGGTACTGTTACGGCAGGTATGCCCATACTCGCAGTTGAACAGATTGAAAGTTACATACCCTATTCAGGCTATATTTCAAAAGATAAACCTCTTTTCGCCCTCCACGTCAAAGGCGAAAGTATGATTAATGCAGGAATTCTCGACGGCGATATTATTTTTGTTGAAAGAACACCTGCTGCAAGAGACGGAGAAATCGTGGTTGCAATGATTGAAGATGAAGCAACCGTTAAAAGATTTTTCAAAGAGAAAGACCATTTCAGACTTCAGCCTGAAAATGACAGCTTTGAGCCTATCCTTTGCACAGAAGTTGCCATTCTCGGCAAGGTTGTTGCCCTTATGAGATACTATTGATAGTAAATTTCCTTGTTTAAAATGGCAGATTTACCTATCATTTAAAACAAATTTTCCTAATTTTGTACACACTGACAAAATTAGTTAAAAATATAACAAAACAGTTGCATATTTGAAAAAAAAGGGCTAAAATAAGAGAGTAAAAAAATAAATAATTACTTTTTTGGAGGTAATCAAAATGTCAGTTAAAGTTGCTATTAACGGATTCGGCAGAATCGGCCGTCTCGCATTCCGTCAGATGTTCGGCGCAGAAGGTTACGAAGTTGTTGCTATCAACGACCTTACAAAACCCTCAATGCTCGCTACTCTTCTCAAGTACGACACAGCTCAGGGTGGCTACTGCGGCGTTATCGGTGAAAACGCTCACACAGTTGTTGCTGATGATGAAGCCGGTACAATCACTGTTGACGGCAAAACTCTTACAATCTACAAAGAAGCAGACGCTAACAACCTTCCCTGGGGCGAAATCGGCGTAGACGTTGTTCTTGAATGCACAGGTTTCTACTGCACAAAAGAAAAATCAATGGCTCACATCAACGCCGGTGCTAAGAAAGTTGTTATTTCAGCTCCCGCTGATAAAGAAACAAAAACAGTTGTTTACAGCGTAAACGAAGGCATCCTTACAACTGAAGACCAGATCATCTCTGCTGCTTCTTGCACAACAAACTGCCTTGCTCCCATGGCTAAAGCTCTTAACGACTATGCAGCTATCCAGAGCGGTATCATGACAACAGTTCACGCTTACACAGGCGACCAGATGATCCTTGACGGTCCTCACAGAAAAGGCGACTTCCGCCGTGCTCGTGCAGGTGCTGCTAACATCGTTCCCAACTCAACAGGTGCTGCTAAAGCTATCGGCCTTGTTATCCCCGAACTCAACGGCAAACTCATCGGTTCTGCACAGAGAGTTCCCACACCCACAGGTTCAACAACAATCCTTGTTGCTGTTGTTAAAGGTAGCGACATCACAGTTGAAGGCATCAACGCTGCTATGAAAGCTGCTGCTAACGATTCATTCGGTTACAACGACGAACCCATCGTATCTTCAGACGTAATCGGTATGCGTTACGGTTCACTCTTCGATGCAACACAGACAATGGTTGCTAAAATCGACGATGACACATATCAGGTACAGGTTGTTTCATGGTATGACAACGAAAACTCATACACAAGCCAGATGGTTAGAACAATCAAATACTTTGCTGAACTCGCATAATTTATCTTAAAAAAGTTTTTAACCCTGAAGTCTTACGGCTTCAGGGTTTTTTCTTGTATTTTTTTACACTTGCTGATATAATAATTGCAAACGGAGGGATTGGTATGAAAACATTCAGCTATAAAGATTATCCTTTGAAAATTTTCGGGCTTCCCCTTTTTGAACAGAATCAGAAGCTTGAGAGACTTCCCGATGAGGTTATTGAAAAGGTGCCGTCACTTGAATTCTTCGGCAAAAGATGCCCCGGAGGGCGAATTTGTTTCAGAACAGATTCTGACAAAATTACAATCAGAGTTAAACTCAGAACTTTAGGACCTGATGCAGGAATGTCTGTTTTCAGTTGCCAATCCTTTGATGTGCTTGTGGGCACACGCCCCAATCTTGAATTTTTAGGTCTTGTTACAGGCTATAATATTCAGACCTACGCTTTCGAAGGAACTTTCACAAAGAAAAAAGAAATGGAAGATGTTACTATCTTCCTCGCACGAAATGAAATAATTGACGATATACAGATTGAAATTGAAGACGATGCAGCTATAGAAGAACCGACAGGTTATAAATATAAACCCATTGTTTTTTACGGCTCATCCATCACAGAAGGCGGATGTTGCAGTAACGTAAAAAACGCCTACACTTCCATCCTTTCCAACAGGCTCGACGCAGACTACATATGCCTTGGTTTTTCAGGCAGTGCCAAAGGCGAACTTCCCATGGCTGATTTCATAAACACACTTGATATGAGCATTTTTGTTTTTGACTATGACCACAACGCACCTGACGCAGAGTATTTAAGAAAAACACATGAACCATTTTTCAAGAGAATCAGAGAAGTTCATCCATATCTGCCTATCGTTATTATGACAATGCCCAAAGAAGTTTATACAGCTGAAAACGATGAACGTTCATCTGTTATAAAGCAGACATACCTGAATTCTGTAGAAAACGGTGACAGAAATGTTTACTTCATCGACGGTGAAGAATTTTACGGTCCTGAAGAGCGTTATCTCTGCACTATCGACGCAGTCCACCCTAACAGTTTAGGTTTTTTAAGAATGGCAAATATAATCGAGCCTACGCTGCGAAAAATTCTTGAAGTAAAATAAACGAAAACCCTTAGTATCTTGTAAATACTAAGGGTCAGCTTGTCGAAAAAGTAATTTTCGACAAGCTGTGAGACTGCCGAGAAATCTGCAGAATGACATTTTTGAACCCCGAAGATGTACAAAGGTACTTCGAGAGGGTGAAAAAATGACAAATATATGCAAAAAAGTGGGTGAT
>JAGBHV010000037.1 GCA_017935325.1 Clostridia bacterium | reverse complement strand
GAGGGGAGCTGGATTTTTGCGAAGCAAAAAGACTGAGGGGTAGTTATATTTTTGATTTTTCTCTCCTTCCGTCTTTTTTGTGCAAGCACAAAAAATCCACCTTCCTCGTCAGAGGAAGGCAACGCTCGCTTTTAAACTCACAGATAAATTTTAATTTATATGTAACTAACCTTGCCATTTTGCTGTCATCCTTGAGCGAAAGCGAAGGATCTCAAAATGGCAACACATAAAACATTTCCAAAACGAGATTCTTCGCTTCGCTCGAGAATGACACGTTTGGAAATGTTAACGACAAATTATAATTTGTTTTTACAGCCCCTTTTTGTTGACAAAAAAGCTTATTAATGATATTCTTAATAATAGTCGTATACACAAAAGGAGGTATATTTTATGGACTTGATTACAAGAATTTTTTCACTGGGACTTGCTATGATTATGTTCTTTTTCCAGGGCAACTTTTCATCAGCATTTTCTTATCTTAAGATTCTCCCTGATACTGCAAAAATGGGACTTTCTTACCTCGATTTTTCAAACACGGTTGACGGCACTTCCGAAAAAGACATGGCAGAATATATTGATGAAGCACAGGACGATGTTACTCATCCGTTTATTCTTGCTGACAAAGACGATTTTGAAAAAGTTAAAACCAATTATTTTTCAGAAGACGGCGATGAATACATAAAAGAAATTTTCGGGTATTCAATGGAACGTGCAGATGCACTTGTCAACGGCCCTCTTGTTGAATACATTTACGATGACGATGACGGAATACTTGAAGTTTCACGTCAGATTTTAAGCCGTGTTATTACGCTCTCTGCAGCATGGCAGGTTACAGGCGAAGAAAAATATGCCGAAAAAGCATTCAAAGAACTCGAAGCAGCATGTAATTACGGTGATTGGAACCCCGACCATTTCCTTGATGTTGCAGAAATGGCATTGGCAATGAGCATCGGTTACGACTGGCTCTTCGATTACCTTACAGATGCACAGAAAGAGCTTATAAGAACCAACGTTTACGAAAAAGCAATCACCCCTGCAATTGAAGGTAATATTCTTTCACAGAACTGGTGGATATGGTCAAATACCAACTGGAATACAGTGTGCTACAGCGGTATCGGTATTGCCTGCATGACTTTCTCTGAATATTACGAAGCAGAAGCTGCAGAAATCCTTTCAATGGCAACTAAATTCATGCCGATGACCTTTGCTTTGTTCACACCCGACGGAGTATATGTTGAAGGTACAGGTTATTGGGAATACTGCACAACATATCTTGTTTACTTCCTTTCCACATCACGTAACTACTTCGGTACAGACTTCGGCCTTTCCGATATTGACGGTGTTGACAAAGTAGGCTATTATCCTATTTACGTCACAGGTGCACAGGGCGTTTTCAACTATGGTGACAACAAATCAGAACCCTTGCACGGACCTTCACTTCAGTGGTTTGCCGATGAATATAATTCTGCACTTCTTGCAGAATTCCAGAAAACTGCAAACCCCCGCAACAACGAAGACAGAGAAGCAACACTTTCAGCTATCTGGTACAACACCGATTTTTCAGATGCAGATGCAGATTTCAGCGATGAACCTCTTTCTCTCTACTGCAAATCAAGCGGTTTCGAAGATATGGTTATAATGAGAAGCAAATACCTTGACCCGAATGCAACTTTTGCTGCAATCAAATCAGGCTATAATTACACCAACCACGGTGACCTTGACATCGGCACATTCGTTTTTGATGCTTTAGGTGAAAGATGGGCAGAAGAACTCGGCCCCGGCGATTACGGCGCTCCTCAATATTTTGCAGGCCTTGTAGGCTTCGGCAGATGGCAGGTTTACAGAAAACGTGCAGAAGGTCAGAACACTCTTGTAATTAATCCCGACAAGACTCCCGATGACCAATACGCTTTTGCAGAAGTTGAAATTTCATCCTTTGAAGAAACAGCAGACGGCGGAAAAGCTACAATTGACATGTCGGAAGCTTACTGTCTGAACGGTGCAAAGAAAGTTGTACGTGAATTTGAGATGTTTGACAGCCGTTCAAAACTCAGAATCACAGACACAATTTCCTGCCCGAGCAAATCTGAAATCTACTGGTTTATGCACACTAAAGCTGAAATCGAAATCCTCGATGACGGCAAAACCGCAAAACTTACATTGAACGGTAAAACATTACGTGCAACACTTGATGACTGCGACGGCACATTCTCCGTAATGGATGCAGTAAGACTTGACGGAACTGTTTCAGAATACGATAAAGACAACACAGGAATACAAAAGCTTACAGTACATCTTGAAGATGTAAAGAACGCTGAAATAAACGTAATACTCGAACCCTGGGTTGATTAATAAAACTTAATAACAAAAACATCGGGCATCTTCTGTAAGGAAGATGCCCTCAGACTGTCGATAAACCCGCATAAGCATATATGCGGATATTTAATATATAAAAACTCGTCAATAAACACAACTGAAAAGTAATAGAAAAGTGGGTGATACATCGAATATCACCCACTTTTTGCATATATTTGCCATTTTTTCACCCTCTCGAAGTACCCTTGTACATCTTCAGGGTTCAAAAATGTCATTCTGCAGATTTCTCGGCAGTCTCATATTTTTTTGTTTCAGTTTTTCTTTCTCTTGAAATAATTTTTTATAAAAATCAACACACCAATTCCTATCAACGGGAAAAACATTGCAACAAGCATACCTGCTTTCATTCCCACCTGCTCTGCATTAAGATTAAGCGCATTACCCACAGTTAAAGCATAATCACTTACAGCAACCTTGTCTGCAACCGCACCGATAAGCTGAGGTGCAATTGATGCACCGAAATCGCCGCTTGCTGCCATCAGGGCATAAGCTGTAACCCCGGGATTCGGAATTTTTTCTTCCATAAGAATAAGTGTACCGGGCCATAGCATTGATGTGCAGATACCGGTAATTACACACGCAATCATTGAAAGAACAGGGATAGTTGACACACCTGCTATCAGATAACAAACGGTAGCGCCTATCATACCCATAAGCAGAACATTTGAAATGTTTTTGCCGTACTTGGCATATAAAGTTCTTCCGAGGCCTAAAAGCACAGCAAAAACTGTAAGTCCTAAAATATCGCCTACTGCTTTTGAAATATGTAAAGCATTTTCTATATAGCTGGAAATCCAGTTTGTCATTGAGTTTTCAGCCGCACTGCCAAAGAATATGCACAATACACAAAGAAGCATTGCAACGCCTTTTTTCGTAGCTTTACCGCCGCTTTCGCCATGTGAAAGTTCCATTTTCGGCATAGGCGAAGTGCAGAACAAAATAAATGATATAACAGGAAGCACAGCAAAGAAAGCAGTCAGATACATCCAGTGTTGTGAGCCGAAAATTTTAAGGAAAAGAGTACTGATTGTAACAACCATCACCACGCCGTATGCATAGAGTGAATGGAGCATACTCATATCCTTTTCAGGTGTATCTGACGGAATAGCCGCAACAAGAGGGCTTAAAAGCACTTCGCAGAGGCCTGCCGCAACGGAGAATACTACCGTACCCAAAGCCAGACCTATGTATGCATATTGCGGAAGCAACGACGGAAAAATCGCATATATCAAAAGTCCCGCCGAAGTGATAAGAGGCATAATTTTTACAACTTTATTTACATTGAAATACTTTGTGAAGAAAGTAAAAATCAAGTCAACTATGAGCTGTGTGCAAAAATTAATAAGCACGAGCGTTCCGAGCAGAGTGTAGGAAACGCCATACATTTCTCTGAAAGTTACAAACAATATCGGCGGCAGACTGAACACCGAAGACATTGCAAGGTAAGTAAAATAACACGCACGTTTTGTTTTTTTGAAATTCATTTTTATACTCCCCGAAAATTTTTATATATTATAACACACCCCCAAAAATAAGTAAACACAGGATACTGAAAATGTTTTTATATCATGTTATATTTTCTTGCATAATTACAGACAATATCTGAAAAATGCTCAGATTTAAAATTACGTTTAACGTCTGTTATATCAACATATTTTCCCGCCAGAATATTTCCGATTATCGCTTCTGCCGCGAAAGCTTCAAAAATGTAATCATCGCTGAATGCTTCTTCAACATTTGTATTCAGGTTTTTATTTATCCCTTCAACTGCCGAAAGATAAATCTGGTTGTCTTTTCCAAGCAGCTCACCCATATTTTTAAGTGAGTTTATTCCTTCTATAATATCTTTAACTTTTATTTCCCCTTTAAAAGCAATGCACGTTTTTCCGCCGCGCAGAATGCTGTCAACCGAGGTTTCAAGTATATCTGAAAGTTCAGGCAATATTCCCGTATCCGGCAAAGTTTCTCCCCTCTCCCATTTGCTTACAGCCTGAAATGAAACACCGAGTCTTTCACCAAGCTCTGATTGCGTTATGCCTTTACTTGTACGTAATAAAGCAATATATTTACCGATTAATTTATTATCTGTCATAATAATCACCCCTTGTTTTTATTATAAAGGGATTTATGAAGTCTTTCAATAACTTTAAAATTTAGTTTTTTCAAAAGAATTTTTTTCGCTCAACCGCAAATAATATAAAAAAGTTATTTCAGGTGATAAAAATGAATCGTGTTATAAAATTTAAAAATCCTCCTACCATTGTTGCTACCGGTTCCGTAGTCGGCAAAGAAGAAGGAGAAGGTCCCCTTGCTGATGAATTTGACGAAGTCCACGAAGATGTAACTTTCGGCGAAGAAAGCTGGGAAAAAGCCGAAAGCACATTACAGAAACTCGCTATTGAAAAAGCAATTGAAAAATGGGGCAGAAGCAAAGATGAAGTAAGTATTCTTTTTGCAGGAGATTTGCTTAATCAATGCACCGGCTCAACATTCGGCAACCGCGATTTATCAATTCCGTTCGTCGGCATGTACGGAGCATGCTCAACTATGGCGCTTACTATGGCTACCGCTTCCGTATTTGTTGCAAGCGGTGTTGCAAAAACTGCCATTGCTGCAACGTCATCACACTTCTGTTCTTCCGAAAAGCAATTCCGTTTTCCCCTTGAATACGGCGGGCAGCGTACACCTACAGCTCAAAGAACATGCACCGCAGCAGGAGCATCTGTTATTGAAAAAAGCGGTGGAAAAGTATCTGTCGACAGCGTAATTTTCGGAAAAATCCAGGATTTAGGCATAACCGATGCAAACAACATGGGTGCAGCTATGGCACCTGCCGCAGCAGATACTATTTTTAATTTTTTATCAGACACAAAAACCTCTCCTGAAGATTACGATTTAATCCTCACCGGTGACCTGGGATTTGTGGGCAGTGAGCTTTTATCTGAACTGATGAAAAAGGATTATAACATTGACATATCATCTGTCCATAACGATTGCGGAAAAATGATGTTTTACCGCGAAGAGCAGGATGTTCACGCCGGCGGTTCAGGCTGCGGATGCGCAGCAAGCATTGTCAATTCATATATTTACCGCCGTATTTGCGAAAAGGAATTAAACAAAGTTTTATTTGTGGCAACAGGTGCATTGCTCTCGCCGACTTCCACAATGCAAGGCGAATCAATCCCCGGAATTGCTCACGGAGTTTTATTGAAAGGAATTTAAAAATGAATCATTTAATGTGTCTGATTTCAACTATAAAATGCAGTTCTCATATTTTAAAGCTTATTGAGTGTGTAAAGTGGATTGTTATTATCATGACTTTTGTTATATCAAGCTGTTGCGCATGCAAAATGCTCAAAGATAAAAAAGTGAAAAGACTCTTAAAATTTAATTGACTTAATCTGACAATCCGTTTATACTGTTATAAAAGGGGTTGATAAAATGATTAACGAAATGCTACAAAAATTAAATGCTCCCTCACCTCTTGAAATCACAGGAGAGAGAGTTGCAACTAAAGAAGAATGGGAAAAGGTAAGGCCGCTTGTTCTGAAATCAATGCTTGAAAACGAATACGGATATATGCCGCAAGAGCCTGCAAGCGTAACTTTTGAAGAAACATTTTTTGACGACCGCAGATACTGTGCAGGAAAAGCGATATTTATAAAACTCAATATAACCGCAGAATTAAACGGGGAAAAGTTTACTTTTCCCGTTACATATGTTTACCCCAAAAAGGGTAAAAAGCACAAAACTATAGTTCACATCAATTTCCGGGATAATGTTCCTGATGAATATATGCCGACGGAAGAAATTATTGACAGCGGCTTTGCTTGCGCATCTTTCTGTTATAAAGATGTCACAAGTGATGACGGAGATTTTACAAACGGACTCGCAGGAGTTATTTACCGTGGCAAGGAGAGAACACCATTTTCATGCGGTAAAATTGCAATGTGGGCATGGGCTGCAATGCGTGTTATGGATTATCTGCAGACAAAGGAAGAAGTTGACAAAGAATGTATTGCAGTTGCGGGCCACTCAAGGCTGGGCAAAACTGCACTTCTTACTGCAGCAGTTGACACGCGTTTTGCCTGCGCACATTCAAACTGTGCAGGTTGCAGCGGCGATGCGCTCAACAGAGGAAAAACTGAAGGGAATGAATTTATCGGTCATATAGTTAAAAATTTTCCTTTCTGGTTTTGCGAAAAGTATAAAGAATATGCCGATAAAGATAACGAAACACCTTTTGAACAGCATTTTATGCACGCGCTCATTGCACCGAGAAAAGTTCATGTTGCATCTGCAGAAAAAGATATATGGGCTGCACCTCCGCAGCAATTTCTGGCCTGCGTTGCCGCAGATGAGGTTTACAGGCTTTACGGCAAAAAAGGCTTTATATATGAGGAAGACGATTTTCTCAAAGCAGGCAAATATCTGAATGACGGAAATATCGGCTTCTGCTATCGCGAGGGCACACACTATTTTTCCCGCGATGACTGGCACGGACTGATGGATTTTCTGAACAAGGACTAACAAAAAAGGGAAATGCTCAACAAAAAGCATTTCCCTCTTTATTCTTTATTAATCTATAAGATTTTCCCTGTCAAAAATCGGTGAATCAAAAAAGTCTTTCATACTTATTTCAAGGCCTTCACATATTTCATAAATAATCCGAACCTTCATGCTTGGGAAAGAACAGCTCATTATTGTGCTCAGAGTAGATTGCGGTACACCGCTTTTCATAGAAAGATTATACTGAGTCATATTTCTTTCATTACAAAGTTCTTTTATTCTTTTTGCAACAGCCTCGTTAAGATGCATATCAATCACCTATACTTCAATTACTTGATGTAAGTATAGGATTTTTTATCGGATAAATACTTCGGCTACTTGATATTACTAAAAAATAGTGTTATAATGTCAACTGATAAGGAGGTTATCTTGTGTTGTGCGAAAATATTTTTTGTATTTATTGGTCAAATAAAAAATGCTCATTAAATCATATTTCATTGGATATTCAGGGCCGATGTGAAAATTGCATTTATATAAATATAGATGAAGACACCCTGAAAAATCAAAGAAAGGAACTTTTAAATATCTATAAAAAAACATAAAAACACCCGAAAAGTTTTCTTTTCGGGTGTTAACTTTATAGCATCTTAAATATAAGGTGCGGGGTTAATTTTGTTACCGTAAGAATCACGGATTTCGAAGTGACAATGTGCACCTGTTGAGTAACCTGTTGTACCCATAATTGAAATCTGCTGTCCCTGTGAAACAGGCTGCCCTGCAGAAACAGTCAGTGAATAGTTATGGGCATAAAGGGTGGTAAAACCATCAGAATGAGAAATCATAACTGTGTTACCATATCCTGACATCCAACCTGCGAAAGAAACTGTACCTGATTTTGCAGCAACAATTTTCTTTGTGAACGGGCCTGTTCTGCCGCCTGCACCGGGGCAAGTAATATCCATACCGCCGTGAAGTTTTCTTTCACCTGAAATCGGGTCTGTTCTGTATCCGTAAGGTGAAGACATATAGCGATTGGGGTCTGCAACAGGATTAATATATCCTGAAGGATTCAAAGTGGGAGTATATCCGCCTGAAGATGAACCACCTGAAGATGAACCACCGGAAGATGAACCGCCTGATGAGCCACCTGTGCTGGGTCTTGAGGCATTAATTACCGCCTGAATCTGAGCCTCAATATTCGCTTGTTCTTTATCAAGATACTGAATCTGATTTCTGAAATACTGACTTTCCTTATCAAGAGTTATCAGAATATCATAAGCTTCATGATACTTATTGGTAAGTTCTGTCTGCTTATCTTGAAAAACTCTAAACTCTTCCTCATATTCAGTCTTTTTCTGGTTAAGAACTTTCTGTTCTTTTTCCAACTCATTTTTCTGTTCGTCAAGGTCCTTTATAAGTTTTTTGTGAACCTCTATTGTTTTAATAAGAGATTTGACAATTCTGTCATCGTTATCAGCGATTCTCCTGATCATTTCGCTTGTTGTAAGATATGAAGCCAGATTATCTGCGCTTAAAAGAAGCTTAAGTGTTGAGCCTGAGCCTGCCATATAAGTTGCTCTGAGTCTTACTGCAAGCTTTGCTTTAATCTCCTTGATTTCAGCTTCTTTTGCTTTTTTCTTTTTTTCAATCTTACTTATTTCTTTGTTCTTTTCTTCAATTTTCTTATTGATTTCGTTCAATCCGTCATTAAGAACATTTATTTTTTCCTGATAAGCATCCATCTCTTGCTGGAAAACTGCAAGCTGCTTATAAAGGCCGTCAACATATTGAGCCTGTTTAGTAGCATCTTTTCTGAGCTCCGCAAGTTTTTCTTCCTGCTCTTTACGCTTAGTCTCAATGCTTTCTATTTTATCTTCAAGTTCGGCCTTAGTTGCGGCAGACGACGAAATCGGGAACATTACATTGAACATAAGTGTTAATGAAATCAACACTGTAAATGCTCTGAATAATTTATTCTTCATCCGGGTCGTACTCCTGTTCTTTCAAATATTTACTGATTGATACAGCACTACCAAATGCACCTGTCAGAATACCGACTGCAAAGAATGCTATAAGGAGAGTCAGCACATGGTCTGTAAACGGAACAAGTCCTCCGTTCATAAGGAAACCGAAGCTTCCGCCGATTGAACGGGCTACAATCTCATAAACTCCCCATACCAATCCGAGAGATAATCCTCCCGCTATCACGCCGAGCAACATACCTTCAACCATAAACGGCCAACGGATAAACCAGGCAGTTGCACCAACTGATTTCATAATTTTGATTTCAAGACGACGTGAGAACATCGTAATCTTGATTGTATTCGAGATAATAAACAGTGAAACAATAAGAAGAATGATAATCACGCCGAAGCTGATATATGTTACTGTTTCTCTGATTTTAGATACCTGCTGTGAAAGCTCGCGGTCTTCACGAACACTTTGCACACCTTCAACATTCTTAATTTCTTTGAGCGTTGTATCAAACAAGCTTAAATCATCAAGAACTACTCTGTATGAATCCGGAAGAGGATTTTCTATATCTTCGAAAAGAGTTTTGTCTCCTCCGAGACTCTCAAGCTGTTCCTCAAATGCATCCGTTTTTGAAACATATTCACAGCTCTTTACATTTTTAATTTTCATCAGGTCTGTTTTAACCTGTTCAAGTTTCGTTTTATCTGCATTATCATCAACAAAAGCTACAATTACGTTTGCATCTTCTATATTAGTGATAATTTCCTGCATGTTAACAATAAGCATAAAAGCAATACCCATCATAACAAGACATGCAAGCAGAACTGAAATTGAAGCTACAGACATCAGTCTGTTAAGCCATACATTTCTAAAGCCTTCTTTTGTAAGGTAGCCAAGGCTGCCTCCGCCTCTTTTTTCTTTGCTCATTATTCTTCAGCACCTCCGTCTTCAAGCTCTGTTGATGCTTTGCTGTCGTCATCGAGGTAAACTGAATATTTATTGCTTTCAAGATTATTATAAATCTCGTCAACATCAATTTCGTTTGTATGGCCCGCTTCTTTTTCTTCGCTCATAGTTTCCATAAAGCGGCTTAAATCCTCAACGCTGTCCTCATCGGGATAATATGCTTCTGCTGACTTCTTACGCATACGGCGAAGCTGCCTTTTGCCTTCTCTGGAAGAATAAGTTTTGGCATATTTTTTAACCAGGGGGCTTGCCTCAAGGTCACCGTCGGAAATAACGTTACCATCATCAAGAGTAATAACTCTCTTTTCAAACTGTCTTACAAGGTCATGTTCATGAGTAACCATGATAACAGTTGTGCCCTTTTCGTTGATATCCTTAAGCAAATCAACGATTTCAAAAGCCATTGTCGGGTCAATGTTACCTGTAGGTTCGTCAGCAATAATAACTTTAGCTTCATTGACCAAAGCACGTGCAAGTGCCACTCTCTGCTGTTCACCGCCTGAAAGTTCATTCGGGAAACATCTTGCTTTGTTGGAAAGTCCCACACGTGTAATTACGAACGGAACTTTCTTACGGATTTCTGATTCTCTTGCACCGATAACACGCATCGCAAAAGCGATATTTTCATAAACTGTCATGTTCGGGATAAGACGGAAATCCTGAAAAACGATACCGAGATCGCGTCTGAAGTACGGAATTTCTCTCTTTTTAAGATCATTAAGAGTTTTGCCGTTTACAATTACAGTACCGCTTGACGGAACTTCTTCACGCATCAGTATTTTCAAAAAGGTACTTTTACCGGCACCTGATGAGCCTACAACGAACACAAACTCGCCCTGTTCAATATGAATATTAACATTTTTAAGCGCCTGAGTGCCGTTTTCATACCTCTTTGAGACATTAATAAAGTCAATCATTGTTTAAATTCCTCTTAATTAATATTTCACCGGATTGGCGTCAAGATACTTTTTAACCATAAGAGCTACTTTGAATACGATTGCATCGTCAAACTCGCGAAGGTCAAGACCTGTGAGCTTTTTGATTTTTTCAAGTCTGTAAACAAGAGTGTTTCTGTGGACAAAAAGTTTTCTTGATGTTTCGGAAACATTGAGGTTATTTTCAAAGAAACGCTGGATTGTAAAAAGTGTTTCATGGTCAAGGCTTTCAATTGAACCTTTCTTGAACACTTCTTTAAGGAACATCTCACAAAGAGTTGTGGGAAGCTGATAAATAAGTCTTGCAATACCGAGATTGTCATAGCTGATAACAATTTTTTCAGTATCAAAGAATTTGCCCACTTCCGTAGCAACCTGAGCTTCTTTGAATGATCTTGCAAGCGATTTGATGCCTGTTACTGTTGAGCCGATACCAACAAGAACGTGAGAATAATATTCTACACCAAGGCTGTCAATAATTGAACGGGCAAGCTTTTCAAGATCTTTTGTTTCAATATTAGGTTTAACCTCTTTGACGAGAGCAATATCTGTTTCGTTAATGCTGATAACAAAATCCTTGTTCTTTTCGGGGAAAAGATTCTGAAGAGTTTCCAATGCAGTAACTTCGTCTTTTGCAAAAATCTTAATAAGAATAACAACTCTTGCAGCATCACTGTTAAAACGAAGTTCTCTTGCCTTAAGGAAGATATCTCCGGGAAGAATATTATCAAGAATAACATTTTTAACAAAATTGCCTCTGTCGTATTTTTCATCATAGCACTGCTTGATGTTTTCAAGTGATATGCAAACAAGACTAACAAGCTTTTTCGCTTCGAAATCGTCTCCTTCTACAAAAGCGGCATATTCCGCATTAACACGACTTCCGAGCGTTTTAAAGGTTTTTGTTCCGACTTTAACACATTCACTGCTCTCAAAAATTTTTGAACAATCTCCTATGTTTTCGCCTATAACAGAAAGCTCACTGCAAGCGATAATTGTACCTGTTTCGTCAATAACGCCTACTGTTCTGTCAATAGCATCTTTCATCTGATGAACAACACTCTGGAAAATACGATTTGCCATAAAAATCCCTCTCACTCTTAATCTTTGTTCATATCCTGACCAATCAAAAAACATCATATAGGTCGGTTGTGCATTTTGCTACCAAAACACTCTCTAATTATACACTTTTGTAACTCATTTTGCAACCGAAATGTAACAATTTAATGGAATATTTTCGATTTTTTAGTATTTTTAACAATTTGTTCATATTTTTTATAGATAAAAGCTAAAAAAATGACTTCTTATTCGTCTTTTTGCTATGTGCATTTTCACAACACTAATTATCTTTTTTCTATCAGCGAAAGTTCGTTTTCAGTAATTTCCCGGCACTCACCCTCTTTTAACATTTCATCAAGCGATAAAGAGCCTATCGAAATACGTTTGAGAAACTGAACCTCGTTACCTACAGAAGCGAACATTCTTTTAATCTGATGATATTTACCTTCCCTTATTGTGATTTCAGCAATTTTACCTTCATCATCAATAATCTTCACCAACGCATCCATGCACTGTGTACCGTCCGAAAGCACAGCTCCGTTTTCAAGAGTTTTCCTTGCATCTTCCGACAGCTTGTCCCTGAGATGAGCTATATAAGTTTTCCTGACATGTTTTGATGGCGAAAGAATTCTGTGTGCAAAATCTCCGTCATCGGTAATAAGCATAAAACCCACTGTGTCCCTGTCAAGTCTGCCTGCCGGAAAAAGGTTTTTCCTTTTCAGTTCTTCAGGCAGAATATCAATAACCGTTTTAATTTTCGGGTCAACAGTAGCGCTCACCACACCCTGCGGTTTATTCATCATAATATAAATATGTTCTTTGAAAAAAATCGGTTTGCCGTCAACTGCTATCATGCTTTTTTCAGCATCAATTTTGGCGGCAACATCAGTTAATGTGTTGCCGTCAACAGTAACAGAACCTTTTTTTATCAAAGAACGTGCATCGTTTCTTGAAATATTCATTTGTGATGAAATAGTTTTATCAAGTCTTTGTATCATTTTCAACATCCTTAGGGAACTCTATTACATATGTTTTTGCTTTTTTACCGAGCACGGTAATATCTGCCGCAATAACATTTCCGTTATAAATCAGCAGATTTGCCTGCACGTATCCCGTCTTATTTTCATATCCCGGGAAATTATTTACATTATAGGTCCATTTTTTTACAATTTCGCCTTTATACTTTTCAAGGTCAAAGCTTTGTTTTTTCTGCAATTCGTTATATCGGGAATAAACATCGTCAAATTCATACGGAATAACAATCTCCCTTACCTCTGCCGGTTCAATATCAACATCCCAGCCAAACTGAGAAAGGAATGATATGCGCTGTTTTTCATCTGATGCACGCAGACTGATTGCACAGTCGGAAACAACATCTGACGAATGTTCCTTACTTAAAAACATCAGTGAAATCACACATATTATTGCAATAAAAACGCAAAACAAAGCAATTCTGATTTTTGACGATTTGACAGATACCACAAACATATTACCACCTCACAAAATAATATGAGGCAGCAAAAAAGTTTATACGTTTATTTGTTCTGCATAAATCTAATTCCCCGTTGGATTCGCCGACGGGGAATTTCAAAAAATTATTCGTTATTTTCAGGGTGAGAAATTGCCTGGAAGCTGTTGCGGAGCTTTCTGATATCATTGATATTTCTGACAAGCACTTCATCTGTACTCTTCATGAGCTGCTCAATGTATGTATTTGTCTTCAATTTGATATCTTCTGACCATGCAGATGCGCTGCTCATAATTTCGTCAGCTTTTCTCTGTGCTGCTTCAATAAGAGCTGTTGAATCTGCTTCAGCTTTCTGTTTGAGATTTTCTGCATATACCTCAGAATTTTTAACAACTTCGCTTTCGCTGATCATATGCTGAGCCTGAGCCTGAGCATCATCAACAAGCTGTTTTGCTTTTTCGCTTGCTTTTGCAATAAGCTCGGTTGCATCATTTTTAGCATCAGTTGTTGCTTTTGTAGCGATATCGTTAGCTTCATTGAGCATCTGATCGCATTTTTCTTTTGCTCTTGCAAGACCTGCAGATGCATCATCCTTAGCCTGTGTGATAATTTTGTTTCTTTCAGCTGCAATCTGGCTTGCTTTTTTGATGATATCGGGAAGATTCATGCGGATATCAGTAACGCAATCAGAAATAACGTCGCCATCTACAAGGATTTTACCTGTAAGAGCAACTTTCTTTCCGTTTGTTATTTCCTCATCAAGTCTGTCAAGGAGTTTATAGATGTTCATTTCTTCGTTCATACTAAGCTTCCTTTCCTTTTATATGTTTCTTAATTTTTTGATTATATCTTCACTTATCTCGGAAGGGACAAAATCGTTTATATCTCCGCCGAGAGAGCATACCTGTTTTACCACGCTTGAACTTAAAAACATACTGTCAGCATCTGCTGTGAGAAAAACAGTTTCAAGCTCGGGATTCAGTTTTTTATTAGTAAGTGACTGCTGAAATTCATCTTCAAAGTCAGACACAGCACGCAAACCCTTTACTACTGCCACCGCTCCGACTTTCTTGGCGTATTCTGCAAGAAGTCCGCTGTACGAATCAACCTGCACATTCGGAAGGTCTTTTGTGCATCTTCTGAGAAAATCAACACGTTCTTCAACAGTGAACGCATGTGTATTCTTCTTTCTGACATTTGTCATTACAACAACCGTAACTTCATCAAAAAGCTTTGCAGCTCTTGTAATAATATCAAGATGGCCCATAGTTGCCGGGTCAAAGCTTCCGGGATAAATTGCTTTTTTCATTTCTTCACGCTACCTTTCATCGGTAGACGGTAACTGCCGTTTTGCCGTATTTATAACTTCTGTATATCTTCATAGCGGAAAGCTCCTCAGGCAATTCCTCACCGTAAGGATGCTCGCAGATTATCGCACCGCCGGCTGATACAACATTTTCAACCAGGGGAAGCATTTTCTGCAAAAAGCCTTTCGCATAAGGCGGGTCCATAAATACAAAAGAAAACTTTTCTTTCGTAGTTGTAACATACGTATCTGCATCCGTATTAAGAATTATTGCGTGTTTCGCAAGAGAAGTTGACTGAAGATTTTTCTTTACAATCTCAATTGCCTGCTTATTCTTATCAACAAAAACAGCACTCTCAGCACCTCTGCTTAATGCTTCAATGCCAAGCTGACCTGAACCTGCGAACAAATCAAGCACTTTTGCTCCCTCAATATCAAACTGAATGGATGAGAACATGGCTTCTTTCGTTCTGTCAGTTGTAGGTCTTACGTCGTCACCCTCAAGTGTCAGCAGTTTTCTGCCTCGTGCAGAACCTGTAATAACTCTCATAGTTTCCTCTTTTCATTACTGAAGATTATTCTATATTATCGCATTTTTCTTAGCCTTTGTCAATACAAATGATTTATTTATGTATTTTCATGGCTGAAATATTCTACAATTTTTTCCGCATTTTTTGCATTTATTCCCTTTACCGACATTAATTCCTCACGTGTTGCATTTTTAATTGCAGTAAGAGTTCTGAAGCTTCTGAGCAGAATCTTCGCCTTACTCTCACCTATGGTATCAATTTTTGTAAGCGTAGTTGAAAGGGAATTTTTCTTATGCTTCTGTCGGTGATAGCTTACGGCAAACCGATGAACTTCCTCCTGAATATTCGACACAAGAGTAAAAGCTTTTCTGTTTGAATTAATGGCAATTTCATTTCCGCCTGACTGTATTGCACGGGTACGGTGAGATGAATCTTTGACCATACCGAAAAGCGGAACATCTATACCCATTTGCTCAAGCACGGGTTTTACTGCATTTACCTGCCCGTCACCGCCGTCAAGCAGAATCAGGTCAGGAAGCTTACCGAAACCTTCCCCCGTGTCTTTCTCTTCAAAATAATGTGTAAATCTTCTTCTTAAAACTTCCGCCATTGATGCGTAGTCATCCTGTCCTGAAAAGCCCTTTATCGAAAAACGTTTATAAGCCTTTTTATATGGCAGACCGTCTTTGAAAACTATCATACCTGCCACATTATCGGCTCCGGCTGTATGAGAAATATCATATGACTCAATATAATCTGCGCAATCAATACCAAGAAGCTTTATCAGTTCTTCAAGGGATTCTAAATCTTTACCCTTTCTTCCTACAGACTGTGCCAGCTTTTCTGCAGCATTTGCACGGCACATATCCACAAGCTTCGCATTCTCACCTATCTGCGGATGAACCACAGAAACTTTTTTACCTCTTTTTTCCGTCAGCCATTCACAAATAAGTTCTTCATCCTCAACTTCGCCGTCAACTAAAATTTTAGCAGGTACACGTTCACGCACAAGATAGAAAGAAAGAATCGCTTCGCTTCTTGTTTTCGGCAAATCTTCAACGTCAGTAAGAAAGAAATGTTCAGCATCACAGAGCTTTCCTGCGTCAAAACGCAAAACCATAAGACAGGTTTTTTCCTGCGTCTGCGAAATTGCAAACACATCCTGCTCTGTTTTAGAATCGGAAACCACCTTCTGCTTATCAGTTATTCTTCTCACTGCCGCAATTCTGTCACGCAAAGCCGCAGCCTTTTCAAACTCGAGATTTTCGGAGGCTTTCATCATTTCCTCTTTCATCTCGTTTACCGCTTCATCACTTCCCTTTTTCATCAGAAAGTTAAGTGCATCCTGAACAGTTTTTACATATTCCTGACGGGTTATTTTGCCTGTGCAAGGTGCTGAGCATTGATTGATATGGAAATTCAGGCACGGTCTCGTTTTTCCTATATCACGGGGAAAAACTTTGTTGCATTGAGGAAGCTTGAAAATTTTCTGTGCCGCATCAACAGCTTCACGCACAACGAAAGAGCTTGTATACGGCCCTATATACGTACTGCCGTCATCAGTTTTCTGCATTGCAGACTGAATACGCGGATAAGGTGAATCTGTGACTTTTATATAATGATAACCTTTATCATCCTTTAAAAGAATATTATATTTGGGCATGTGCTGTTTTATCAGACTGCATTCCAGAACAAGCGCCTCAAATTCGCTGTCTGTAATAATATAATCAAAGTCATCAACATGGCTTACCATCTTTCTGACCTTTGTCTGCATATTTGTCTGCGAAGCAAAATAGGAACTTACTCTGTTTTTTAAAGCTTTTGCTTTGCCCACATATATTATTTCTTTTTCCTTATTTTTCATAAGGTAAACGCCCGGTGACAATGGCAGGCTCATAGCCTTTTTACGAAGCTCTTTAATTTTTTCAGTCACATTATCACCAACTTTCACTCTATAACTTTTCGGTCAGGTATTGCCTTCCCCTCGAGGGGAAGGTGGCATTTTCGCAGAAAATGACGGATGAGGTGGAAATATAATATTTCTTGAAGCAAGACACGGAAACTGCGTTTCCTACACCTCATCAGTCACCTTACGGTGACAGCTTCCCCTCAAGGGGAAGCCAATTGCTTTACTTCAGCTTATATGCTTATATATTAATTTACATATAAATAATACAACACTTCACATATCAGAGAAATCACCTCGATAGGAAGCAAATATTTAACATTAGTTTACATATTATTCAATATATCCTGACATACTAGATCAAAATTTTTATTTATATCAAAGTTTGAATATCTTAACACTTTCAAGCCCAGAGAATTCAAAAAAGTATCTCTTTCTTCATCTGCTCTGATACCATTTTCTTCATAATGCTGAGAACCATCAAGCTCTATCACTATCTTTTTTGATGCACAATAAAAATCAACTATATACTTACCTATTACTTTCTGTCTGTTAAAAGTAACAGGTAATGTTTTTAAAAAATCATACCAAAGATGTCGTTCTTCTTTTGTCATGTTTTTTCTCAAAGATTTAGAAACTCCTGTAAGTTTCGGATTTTTCAGCTCATTCATATAACCAACCTTTTTATAAGTGGTTTTCTTTCATCTCGCCTTCCCCTTAAGGGGAAGCCGATGTTTTTCTTCTGTTTACATATAAATAATACCACACTTCACTTGCTGTTGCAAGACAACATTCAAATGTAAAACACAGAATCCCCTCCGTCTTCCAACTGACAACAAGCACAAGGGCTAAGAAACAAAAATAACGCCATTAATATTGCAATACTTTTCTTTGTTATTTTTCCCTCCATTAAAAATAAAACATACGGCAAATTCAGCATATCACATTCTTTATATTTTTCACGACATAAAATCAAGCAGAATTTATTTGTATTAATTTCAAAAAATCTGTCAATAATATTCCCGCAAGGAAGTGATATTGATGGCAGAAATTATTCTGAAAAACATTAAAAAAATTTATGATAACAGTTATACTGCCGTACATGATTTTTCGTTAGAAATAAAAGACCGCGAGTTTATCATCCTCGTCGGTCCGTCAGGTTGCGGAAAAAGCACAACGCTCAGAATGATTGCGGGACTTGAAGAAATTTCATCGGGAGAGATGTACATCGGCGACAAGCTTGTTAACGAGTTGCCCCCAAAAGACCGCGATATTGCTATGGTGTTTCAGAACTATGCTCTTTATCCGCACATGAGCGTATACAAAAATATGGCATTTGCCCTTGAAATGAGAAAAATGCCGAAAGAAGAAATACACAAAAAAATTATGGAAACAGCCAAAAGTCTTGATATTACAAGTCTGCTTGACAGAAAGCCGAAAGCACTTTCAGGCGGTCAGCGTCAGCGTGTCGCTTTAGGACGTGCCATGGTAAGACAGCCTTCAGTTTTTCTGCTTGACGAACCGCTTTCAAACCTTGACGCAAAGCTTCGCACACAGATGAGAGCAGAAATAAAAGAACTGCACAGAAAATTGGCAACAACATTTGTATATGTTACCCATGACCAGACAGAAGCAATGACAATGGGTGACAGAATAGTAGTAATGAAAGACGGATATATTCAGCAGGCTGATACTCCGCAGGAGCTCTATAACAATCCCGTTAACACGTTTGTTGCAGGATTTATCGGCTCACCGCAGATGAATTTTATTTCTGCCCGCGTAATCGGTGACAAGGAAAAAATCCGTTTAAAAATCTACGACGCGTTATTTGATGTGCCGAAAGAAACAATTGAGAAAAATCATCTGCGTAACGTTGTCAATACCGATGTAATTTTCGGAATAAGGCCCGAAAACACTCACCTTACCGATGAAAACAGAAATTCGGTAAACACAAAAATTGAAATCTGTGAACTTATGGGTGACAGCTCGTATATCCATATGAAAATCGGAGAAGATAATATCATCTGTAAATATCCCTCTCTGTTTTCAGGAAAGAAAGGCGATATAGTCAAAATAAATTTTGACATGGAAAAGGCTCTCTTTTTTGACAGGGAAACGGGAGTCAGAATATAAAAACATTTGAAAGGATGACACATATGAAAAAATTTACCGCCGTTTTTATTACTTTAGCTCTGGTTATTTTAACCTTCGCTGCCTGCACAAACAAAAATGTTTCGGAAAACAACAACGGCAACGTAGACCAGAAAAAAACTGTCACTCTGAGAGTCTGGGGTGCGCAGGATGACAAAGAAATGCTCACAAAGCTTATTGATGACTTCAAGAAAACACGTACAAACAAAAACTGGGATATAAAAATCAGCGTTGTAGGGGAAGATGATGCCGCAACAGAAATTCTCAAAGACGTTTCTGCAGCTGCCGACGTTTTCAGCTTTGCTTCAGACCAGATTGCAACCCTCAAAAAAGCAGGTGCTCTTTACAGAGTGACCAACACAGACGTAAAAACGCGAAACAGTCCTGCTGCAATTTCCGCCGCTACGATAGACAATGAAATTTACGCATATCCCGCTTCTTCTGACACATTTTTTCTTTACTATGACAAGGCAATTTTCAGTGAAGAAGAAGTAAAATCCCTTGAAAAAATCATGGCTAAAAACACAGGTGATAGAATCACAAACTTTGCAATGAAAATTGATGACGGCTGGTATTCATCATCATTTTTCTTCACTGCAGGATGCACACTTTTCGGCAAGGACGGAACTGACAAAACACAGTGTGACTTCAACTCTGAAAAAGGCGTCAAAGCAGCAAATTATATGATTGACCTTGCAAATAATAAAAAGTTCGCAAACCTTGACGATGCTAAAATCAAAGCGGGATTCAAAGCAAGAACGCTGGGTGCTGCAGTATCAGGCACATGGAATGCTGCTGATATCAAGCTGAGTCTCGGAGATGACTTCGGAGTAACAAAGCTTCCTACAATCAGAATAGATTCAGAAGACAGAAACCTTGTTTCAATGGCAAACTTCAAGCTTTGCGGAGTAAATGCTCAGACAAAATTCCCCGAAGAAGCACATGAACTTGCAAACTACCTTACAGACCGTGCAGCTCAGGAAACAAGATTCAGAACAAGAAACTATGCTCCCACACACACTGAACTGGCAGGCGATAAAGACACACTTTCTTCAAACGATGTGGTTGCCGCACTTACAGCACAGTCTATGCACTCAATTCTTCAGACATCAATTGACCAGATTTCTAATTTCTGGACACCTGCAGAAGCTTTCGGCACGGGAATCATAAACGGCACAGTCACAAAGGATAACGTAAAAGAAAAGCTCGACGCATTCGTAAAAGCCGTTCTTGCTTCTGTCAAGGAAGAGGAAAACAACGCAGAATAATTAAATGAAACAGTTTTTTAATGCTTTTATCAAGGGTGACCTTTTAACCAGGCTCTCATTTTTCATTCTTGGTCTTTCAAATATTTTCCGCGGACAAATAATTAAAGGCCTGCTTTTTCTTTCCACCGAAATTGCATATCTTTATTATATGTTCTCCTACGGCTTTTCCGCCATCGGAAAACTGCGTAATTTAGGCACAGTAAAACAGGGCTGGGTTTATGATGAAAACAGAGGAATCGACGTGTTGCAACCGGGTGACAACTCCATGCTGATTCTTCTGTACGGAGTTTTTGCAATTTTCATAACAATAGCGTTTCTTATGATTCTGAAATCATCTGCCACACAGGCATTTGAACTTGAAAAAGAAATCAGAAGAGGTAAAAAGCCCTTATCTTTTTACAAAGAAATTGCACAATATACCGATTCAAAGCTTCACAGAACTCTGCTTTTTCTACCCGTCATCGGCGTAGTTGTGCTGACTGTGTTGCCGCTTGTGTTCATGATTCTTATTGCGTTTACAAATTTTGACCGCGACCATCAACCGCCCGGAAATCTTTTCACCTGGGTAGGTCTTGAAAACTTCAAGGCAATGCTTTCTTCGGGAAGCACCCTCGGCAAAACCTTCTTTCCTGTTCTCGGCTGGACACTGGTATGGGCAACGCTTGCTACTTCGCTGAACTATATCCTCGGAATGTTACTTGCTATGCTTATCAATAAAAAAGGGATAAGAATCAAAGGTTTCTACAGAACAATTTTTATTCTTTCTATTGCAATTCCACAGTTTGTATCTTTGCTTGTTATGAGGAATATTCTTGATGACGACGGACCGCTTAATGTCCTTCTTCAGAAAGCAGGCTTCGTTACTGAATATGTTCCGTTTTTAACAGATACTACGCTCGCAAGAATTACGGTAATCATTATAAACCTATGGATAGGTATTCCCTACACTATGCTTATAACTACAGGTATTTTAATGAATATACCTGAAGATTTGTATGAATCTGCGCGCATTGACGGTGCAACACCGGTAACGCAGTATTTCAGAATTACCCTGCCTTATGTTTTCTTTGTAACGGCTCCGTATCTCATTACGCAGTTTATAGGAAATATAAATAACTTCAATATAATTTACTTCCTCACCCGTGGCGGACCTGCAACGCTTGATTATTATCAGGCGGGGAAAACTGACCTTTTAGTCACATGGCTTTACAAGCTGACAGTAGGCAGTAAAGACTATTCTTACGCTTCAACAATCGGTATTCTGGTTTTTGTTATTTCTGCCGTATTTTCGCTCATAGCTTACAGAAGAACCTCATCATATAAAAACGAGGAGGAATTCGGATGAAAAAAATGTCTTCAAGAAGAAAGGCAGTCAATGCAGTTGTTTATGTTTTCCTGTCCGTTCTGGCGCTTATCTGGATTCTGCCGATTCTCTGGGTAATACTGACTTCTTTCAGAGAAGAAACAGGCTCATTCACACCGTATTTTCTGCCAAAGGGTTATACAATAAACAACTATATAAATCTTCTCACAGATAACACAACTTTTGATTTTACACGTTGGTTTTCCAACACCCTGCTTGTTTCGGTAGTCACTTGCATTACCTCAACATTCTTTGTGTTGTCTGTATCATATACGATGTCCCGTCTTCGCTTCAGGTCAAGAAAACCGCTTATGAACATTGCTCTTATTCTCGGAATGTTCCCCGGTTTCATGTCAATGATTGCCGTTTACTATGTTCTGAAAGCCTTCGGAATTGAACAGTCGTTACTTGCTCTGATTTTAGTTTATTCGGCAGGAACCGGGCTTGGCTTCTATGTTGCAAAAGGCTTTTTCGACACAGTCCCCCGTGCACTTGACGAAGCAGCAATGCTCGACGGAGCTTCCCGCGGACGCATTTTCTGGAAAATCACACTTCCCATGTCAAAGCCAATCATTATTTATACACTCCTGACCTCTTTTACAGCGCCGTGGATAGACTATATTTTTGCATCAGTCATCATGGGCGACAATTATGAAAACTATACTGTAGCTCTCGGTCTTTTCAAGATGCTTGAAAAGGAATTTATCCACAACTACTACACGCAATTTGCCGCAGGCGCAGTTATTGTGTCAATCCCCATTGCAATTCTGTTTATTTCAACGCAGAAATTCTATGTCGGCGGTGTAACAGGCGGTTCAGTAAAAGGATAAAAATATATTTGCACAAAAAATCAAGGAGACTCTTGCGAGTCTCCTTTTAGCTTTAATCACAATAATATTCAATACCTTTTTCGTTGATTACAGAAATAACTGTTTCAAGTGCATCAGTAAAGGTTACGGCAGATTTTTTGTTTTCACTGTATTTATATCCTGTTTTAGTCATACGAACATATAACAAGTCCTCATCTGTCATCACAACTCTGTCTTCGTCCGTTTCGCCTGAATGCGAAATTTCTGCACAAGCGGTATATATGTATCCGTCTTCAGGGCGGGAATTTAATTCTTCCCCATCCGAGGTTACATAATAAAATTTCACCTTCATATCAAGGTTATACGTCTTTGCTTTTTCAATATAAGGTTTTGCCGCTTCTCTTATCCTTGCCCTTGCTTCACGCTCTGCTTTTACAACCTCATCTGCAAAATGGGCATCAATCTGTTTTTCCTTTTTGCCTTGCCATTTTTCAATTTTCTTTTTTATGTTTTCAAATTCGTAACCCGTTACAGTACCGTCCCAATATTTTTCTATCAGATGTTTTGTCCTGATACTTTTCCTGACATAGTGTTTCATATACCATTTTTCTTCACCCTCAACTTTTCCGTCAAAAACAAAAGTTGAACCTGACGGAGTCGGAATGGAAAGCTTATGACCTGTGCTGTTATAACCAATTCTGATAAAACGGATATTCTTCCATAAATAACGTTCTTTTTTATAAAAAGCAAAAATAAGCGAAACGCCTGAACTGTCAAACACATAGCAAATCGGTTCAGCAACCAATGCTACTGTAAAAATAAAAATTCCCCCGGCAATAACTAAAGCGCCAAGCGATTTTTCCTCTGAGCCAATAAAGAAACAACCAAAAAGAACAAGACAAACACCTGACAACGCATCAAAGTTAAACCATTTATTTAAAGCAATTTGCTTTTTGTCCATGCATTTCACCCCCTGCCGGAAAGTATATCACACTTAAAATATTAAGTAAAGCAGCGGGTGGCAGATTTGCCACCCGCTGTAATATAATTATTCTGCTTTTTTCTTCTTTTTATCTTTTGATGTCAGCTTATCAAATGCAGCTAAAAGACCGGGAAGCATAAACAGAATCAGCAGTATTGCCGCTGCGCAACCGATTGATATTGTCTGGCAAATCTGTGCTATTGTGGGGTCTACAGGAGCAAATCCGATAACACCTGTTACAAACACCATGATAAGACCTGATGTAAATATTGTATGGTTTGAGCCGTCATACGCAGCTAAAATCGCGTCTTTAATAGATTTTGTTTTTCGGGTTTCACGGTAATAGTTTGTAAACAGAATTCCGTAGTCAATCGTCGCACCCATAAGTATACATTGAACAACAAGCAATGCAAGGTAATAAACGCTGTAACCGAGCATACCGCTGACAGCAACTGTTATATAAACACCGCTCTGCACAAGAAGCACAAGAATCAACGGAATTGAAATGCTTCTGAAAGTAATTGCAACTACAAGAAAAATTGCAATAGCAGTAAGCAGAGTTATAAATAACAATTCCTTATCAAACGACTGCTGCATTTCATAGCTCATGGGAGAATTACCGATAAAGTAATAATTCCCATCAAGAGAAGACGAGCAATCCTTCGTCAGGTTTTCTATGAATTCTGTTGTCTCTTTACCCTCAAGCGGCAAAGAAGTATCAAGCATCATCAAAGAATAATTTTCGCCCTTCATCTGTTTCAGACCGTCATCAAGCTGTTTTTTCGCACCGAGAATCTGTTCTTTCATTGATGAATCTATAAGCCCTGAAAGACGAGGGTCATTGAGCATATTGTTATAAAGATGGTCAAACAATTCTTCTATTGTAAGAGTCCATCCCTTATCACTGTCATTGAGTGCCGAATAATAAAGATAGAGAAGCGAAACTGTATTTTCATCAAGCTGCTCTGAAAAACCGCCAAGAAGACCTGCAAGTTCAGCTGATGTATATTCTGTTTCGTCAACTACTGCATCAATAACTGTTTTTGCAGTTGAGAGCATCGAAGAAGTTTCATCATCAAAGAAGCCTGCAAAATCTTTGTTTGTTATAATATCACTCAGAATAAAATCCACAAAGCTCTGAACAGAAATTTTCCAGGAACTTGTGTTGCCATGCTCTGTTTTATAAAGCATGAAAAGCTGTTTCAACTGTGTACTATCCATGCCGACAAGTTCTGCAATTTCGTTATATGTATATTCTTTTCCTGTGACTGCACCGTTTATAAAAGCTTGTCCCATTCCAATCAAAGACAACTGTTCTTTATCCATCATCCCTGAGAACATATCTTTATTATCGGCAAGGAAATTCACAACTGTCTGCAAAGATAATTTTTTATCAGGCGAATTTTTGCTGAAATCATATACCGAATAGATTATTTTAATCTGTTCTTTTTCCATTCCGAGCAAGTCCGCCATTGCTGCACATGAAAGCTTTTTACCGCTGACTACGTTGTCAATGATTTTCTGCATCATTTCAAGAAGCGGAAGCATTTCCCCGTCAATCTGAGATGCGAACAGCGGATTTGTTGCAACATCCTCAAGGATAAAATCAACAAGCTCTTCAAGTGACATTGCCCTGTCTTTCTTCAGTCCGAATTTCAGAGTGAAAAGTGAATCAACAAGGTTTTCCTCAATTCCGAGAGCATCTGCAAGCTCTTTCGATGTCATCTGCTTCTGAACAGATGCTTTATCTGAAAACTGTGCAAGCATTCCGATTTGCGACGCTGTTTCTTCATCAAACCGGGAAGCAAAAAGAGGATTTGATAAAATGTCATTTTTAATGAATTTTATAAAAGAAGAAACAGTCATCATTCCGGGATTATATGAATCAACCGACGAATAATAATATGCATACAAAAGATTCATCTGTTCTTCTTCAATTCCGAGTTTTGATGCAAGTTCCTTTGCAGACAACGGTTTTGTTACTTTATTTGCATCACAGAATTCAGTAAGCAGGCCTATCTGCCCTTTTACGCTGTCATCGATAAAAGATGCGTACATTTCGTTTGTTACAACTTCATTTACAACGAAATCTGCAAATACCGGAAGTGTCATTCTGCCTGCATCAACGTTACCGTGAGTTGAATAATACAACATGAAAATCTGTTTGATTTCTTTTTCATTCATGCCGAAAAAGCTTGCTAATTCTTTTGCACTCATGGGCTTTGTAAGATTTTCTTTTTCAGTAAGTTTTTCAATCATTGACATGTTTTCTTTCATGCTTTCGTCGATAAAAGAGGAAAACATTTCATTCGGCAACACACTTTCAGAAACAAAGGAAAGCACTTCACCGACAGTTAATTTACGGTCTTCTTCTCCCTTGAATTTATCATAATACAAAACAGAAAGAAGTGACGAATCAACACCCATATCTGCACCCATCGAGTCAATCATTGCAACCATTTCGTTTGCAGTAAAATCTGCGCCGAGCGTTGTTGTGTAACCGAGGACGCTGTTTACTTTTTCATGCTTTGAAAGCTTATTACCGATAGGAGCTATTTTTTCTTCATCTTTATTTTCGTAAAGAAGCACAACGGGATTTGATGTGGGGAAAACATCTGCAATTTCATCTTCTGTTGAAATTGTGTAAGTAATATCAGTAATATTCTGCAAAAAGTATGTTCCGACAAACAGAACAACAAAGAAAACTGCAATAATCTTTCGTGCTTTAAATTCAAATTTTGAGATTTTGCCGAAAGGAATATGAAGCTGCTTTTTTGATGATTTTTCGATAATTTTATCAAACATCAGAATCAGTGCAGGCAAAACAGTAAATACACAAATCATACTGAACATTACGCCTTTTGCGAGCACAAGACCTAAGTCTATTCCGATTGTAAAGCTCATAAAAATCAGCATAAGAAGTCCGATAACAGTTGTCATTCCGCTTGAAGTAACGGAAGAAAAAGAATTTCTCAGTGCTACTTTCATTGCTTCATACTTATCAGCAGCAGTCACCTTTTCCTGACGGTAACGGTTCATAAGAATAATAGAATAGTCCATTGACAGAACTACCTGCAGAATTGCCGAAATGGAGAAAGTCATCTGGGAAACGCTTGGGAATATCACATTACTTCCCATATTAAGCCCTACTGCCACACCGATTGTGGCAAGAAAAAGAACAGGTTCAAACCAGGATGAACACATTGCAATAAGCACAACCATAAGAAGTGCGAAAGCCAATAAAATAACCCATATGGGCAGATTCGCACCTGTTGCGTTATCATTTTTAAACACCATATCATAACCGTCAAAGCCTGATGCAATATCACTTTCTATTGCCATTTCTTCCGGTGTGGAATAGGCATAAGATGTGCTGACGGTGAAAAGAGTGTAACCGTCTTTATTATTTTTATCGGCATTGTATGTAACACTATCTACATATTCAATGTTTTCAAGTTTATTCTTGACGTTGCTTTTTTCAACTTCCGTAAGGTCTTTGAACATAACCCTGATAGTATTAGGCATCTTTGTATCAGGGAATTCCTCTGCCATAGCAGCCATACCCTGACTCATTGAAGAATCTTCAGGCAGATATTTTGTCATATCTGTGTTGATATTCACCTTCGGAATCAGACAACAACAAACAAGGCATAAGGCAACCATTATACCCAACACCAGATATCTTTTATTTACAATAAATTCAGTAATTTTTTTCATATCTAACCGTCCTAAGCACAATTATACGTTTATATTTTACACGTACATCTTGTCAAAAAAAGTAAAAAAATGTTAAGAAACATTAAACAATAGAAAAAAGCCGCAAAACAAATTATAATTTATCGTTGATATTTCCAAACGTGTCATTCTCGAGCGACAGCGAAGAATCTCGTTTGGAAATGCTTTATGTGTTGCCATTTTGAGATCCTTCGCTTTCGCTCAAGGATGACAGCAAAATGGCAAGGTTAGT
>JAGBHV010000036.1 GCA_017935325.1 Clostridia bacterium | reverse complement strand
TACACCGACAGGAACAATATCTCCGCTTGAATCGGAGAAGGTCAGCTTCATATTATTTACATAATCGGTTTTGCTTTTATTTGTGAGTGTGATTGAAATTTTCGCCGTATTGCCCGCTTTGAGTTCACCATCGGTTTTGTAATCCGTAACCATAACTTTCGGTTGTGAGGGTAATTCCTCTGCGAAAGCTGTGGTCAGCGGTACAAAGCAAAACAGCAAACACATTATTATACTGAATATTTTTTTCATAGAAATTATAACTCCCTGATATTTTCAACAATGCTGTTCTTCATTTCCTTTTTGATTTTTGCGTAAAGATTTATACTGCAAATCAGGAAAAGCACGGCGATAATCAGCATTGCCTGCCATATTTCAAAGGTGAGATAATTCGGGTCTTTGAAATACGCAATAATGCCTATATGACCGACAATGTAACTAATGAATCCTGTTGAACAACCCCACACAAACATAGAAAGAAGCTGTCGGATATACGACTGCGTGATTTCTCTTGCCGATGCACCAACTGCTCGCAATGTGCCTATTTCACGCTTGCTCTCTCTTATCTTGGCGGTAAGTGAATTGTTGACAATGCTTGCACAGATTGAGAAGAAAAGAACAACAATTGAAACCAGGCTGATAAGCAGAGTACGCAATGATTCCTGCGCTTCACGGTTTTGCGAAAAACCTGAGTAATAACGGAAATTTGTTCCCGAAAGAACTCCGTTAAGAAAGCTGTTTGCAAGCTCATCCGTTTCCTCTGTGACTTCGCTTTTTGAGTCAATCAACAGTTCTTCATACGGCAAGTTAATACCTGCTATTGTATCCAAGCCTTGCGTAGTGGTAACAATGCTGAGTTCATCGCGACAGCTCATATAATCACCAAATGAAAACGGGGAAACAATCGCTCCGATTTTTACTTCCCTTTCATCTACTGTAACATTTCCGAATTCTTCTTTGCCTTCTTCGGTGTAACTGAAGCTTGTTGAATCGGAATGAAGCATTTTCAGCTTAAGTTTATCTCCCGCCTTATAATCAAGTGTTGTCAGCGCAAAAATTTCTCTTTTATCTCTGTAAAAGTCGTCAGGCAAGTTGTCAACATCATTAACACCGTACCTATTTAAAGAGCCGTCTTTATTCAGTGTGAAATCGAACCCGATTCGTTTGGGGGCAACAAGAATAATCTCTTCGCCTGAATTCAGTTTATCGATATCAATTTTTCCATCAACTATCTGGAATCGCTTAATATTTTTATCAAATAATATTTTGTCGAAGGCCTTAATTTACGACCTGAACAGTTCATTTTCCGTTTTTGCGGCAGATTTAAGTGCATTATACTGTTCGTTTTCGCCTTCAGCAAACCAATATTTTTTTAGCGTTTGAATATCTTTCTTTTCTTCGGACAACAACCCTGACAAACTATCATCGTGATTAATGTTATATCGGATTCCCTGCCACGAAAGAGATATTAACTCCATATAATCAGAATATTCCTCAGTTTCGATAAAGGAAATGTAGCTTTTACTTCCGTACATTGAACCGAAGAGAGGAAATGCAGCGAATTCATTTATTTCAGAAGAAGATATGCCGCCTGTGAGATTCGGCATATTTACAAAGTTTGACGACATAGGAAAAGTTCCACGGGTTACTTTATAATCTCCAACATTATAGACAGCCCAACCTGAGTTGAGAAACTCAGTTTCCAACACAGAAAAGCCGAAGCAAGTGAGCAGAATTGTGAGCGCAAGAATGATACTGACACCGATTTGCTTTGCTTTGTAGAATTTGATACTGCGTTTTGCAAGAAGCTTGGGTGCATTAAAAACCTTTTCCTGCTTTATTTTTTTGTGCTTCATTTTTCTGCTCAAATCAATATTGCGTATAGCCTGCATCGGCGAAACACGTGCAGCAAAAATCAACGGGATAAGTGCAGAAAGCATAACGCAGGCAACGCTTACAACCGTTGTGACGATAAGAACAAACGGGTCAGGCAAGAAGATAAAGCTGCCACCCATTAATTTTGCAAACAGCCACACTCCGAAATAAGAGATAGCAACGCTTATCGGTGCACAGATGAGTGTGATAATAAAAGCCTCTCTGCCGAAGATGTTTATAATCTGCCGCTTGGTTGTGCCCACTGCACGAAGCAGACCTATCTGACGGCGGCGTTCCTGAAGGTTGGTTGTAAAAGCATTTATGATTCCCATACAAGAAGCCAACATCAAAACGATTGCAAGTACAGCAACAACTGAAACATTGTCAAAAATTGCAATCGTTGAACCGTACCACTCAGCAACGTGAGTCATACTTCTTGATACGGTTTCTTTTGGGTTTAATTTCTCATGAACGTCTGATAAAAAATATTCATTTAATGGTGAAACGCTGTAGGTGTTGCCAAATTCATCAGTCTTTTTTATCGATTCATCTATGGCTTCTTTGGTGGGATTATAGTAGAGTGCAATGTTTTCTTTTCCACCTGCACCAAGCGGTTCTTTCTCACTTACGAAGGCTGCAGCCATCGGAGCATTTTCGGGTCCCATACCGTTAAAATTTTGAATATGAGCACGCTTGTCTTCAAGGATGCCTACAAGCTTGTATGTTTTTTCGTTAGCCTGCGGTAAATATGCTTCGCCGTCTGCTGTAAGCACGGAAAGTGTAATCTCCTTGCCTGCCTTCGGTTCGATCCCGAGCCTTATTGCAGCATCGGCTTCAAGGGCAATTTCGTCCTCGTTTTCGGGATATCTGCCTTCAAGTACGGTTACATAGTAAAGCTGTTTCGCATCATCATCCAGCCACGCAATCGGTGTTCCTTTTTCCTGTTTTTCTTCGTCTGTGTAACCGTAGCCGATGATATGTCCATAACCGTATTGCTCTATAAAGCCGTCTTTTTTACCCTGCTCGATATCTATGTAATCTTTGGGTTGATAAAAATATCCCCAGAAATTTCCCGATTCACGGCGTGCCTGTTCTTCTCTTGAACTTTGAAAGCATGATACAAAAAACAGCGTTCCGCTTGAAAAAATCATCGCAAGCAGTATACCGATTATCATTAATGTGTACTGCTTTCTTCTTGCTTTTAAATTACCGAAAGCTAATTTATTTACAGTTAAATTTTTGTGTTTCATTGCTTAAACTCCCGCCTTTGTGTCACGAACGATTTTTCCGTCTTCAATTGAGATAATTCTCTCCGCCTGCTCTGCAACATTGAGGTCGTGGGTTACAAGAATAAGGGTGATTCCGAATTCTTTGCTGACATATTTGAGAAGTGAAAGAACCTCACGCCCGCTTTTGCCGTCAAGGTTACCCGTATGTTCATCGGCAAAAAGGATTGACGGCTTGTTCGCAAGCGCACGGGCAATGGCGATTCTCTGCTGCTGACCGCCCGAAAGTGCCGACGGCAGATGTTCAAGTCTGTCCCCGATTCCGAGAACATCAATTACCTTATTTATATAAGCTTCGTCAACCTTTTTCTTGTCAAGCATAACGGGCAGAACGATGTTTTCATATCCCGTCAGTTCCTGAACGAGATTATATGCCTGAAATACAAATCCGAAGCGTCTGCGGCGAAGAACGGAAAGCTGATTATCGTTATAACCCGAAAGCTTTTTGCCGTTATAGATAACATCGCCGCTTGTGGGGTTTTCAAGACTGCTCAAAACGTGGAGAAGTGTTGATTTGCCTGAACCGCTGGGACCTGTTATTGCACAGAATTCGCCCTGTTCAAAAGCAACGGTTATTCCGTCAACGGCATTAACAATATTTTCGCCGCTTAAGTATTCTTTTCTTAAATCTACGCATTCGATGATATTCATAAAATCGCTCCTTTTCATCTTTGATGAGTTCATTATAAACCCCTATTCTTTCAAAATCGTGACAATAACCTTACAATTTCGTAAGATAAGAAAAAATCCGAAGAAAATCTTCGGACTTTACATTTTTAAATTTGCGTTTATCAACGGAAAACACGCTGTAATCTTCAAGCCGTCTTTGCCGTTTTCGGCGGTAACGGTTGCGTGATGTTTTTCAAAAATCGCCTTTGAAATTGCAAGACCTATACCTGCACTTTCGGGTGCGGCGTTATCCGCACGGTAAAAACGGTTGAACAAAAGCGGAATCTGTTCTTTCGGCACTCCGCCGCCGTTATCTTCTAAAACAAGCGTGACAGAGCTTTCGCTTTGTGAAACATAAACGGTAATTTTGCCGTCAGTTTCGGTATGTTCACATGCATTTTTGATAATATTTCCGATTGCCTCAATCATCCATTCCTTGTCGAGTCGAAAAACTGCCGTGCCGCTTATAATAAATTCTTTTTCAGGGAACAACGGTTTGAAATTTCCGATAATTTCACCAACGATTTCATCAAGACTTTGCTCAACAAATTTCATTTCGTATGCATCGCTTTTAATTTTCTCAAGTCTTAAAAGATTGAAAACAAGGCTCTCCATTTTAGCAATCAGTTGAAGTTCTTTTTCTGTGTAAACGGTCGGTGTTGAACTCTGCTCCATTTCACAGTAAAGGCGAAGTCCTGCAAGCGGAGTTTTAAGCTGATGTGAAATATCTGCAACAAAATCTGCGTTGCTTTTTGCTTGTGATTCTGAGTTGCCTTTTTCAAGAAGCAACAAATTTTCAAGCTCAGCAACAGCATTCTGAAGGCGTGCAAAATTGCTGTCAGCTGTGCTGTATTCTATCTTTTCTCCACCCTCAACAAAGCTTTCAATGTTTTCTTTGAGATTATTTATCTGCTTGTTTTTTCTTACGTTCAGTATAATTAAAATG
>JAGBHV010000035.1 GCA_017935325.1 Clostridia bacterium | reverse complement strand
TTGTGCTTGCACAAAAAAGACGGAGGGATATTATTACATTGATTTCATTAAACTTTTTTTGCAATATCCCCCAGTCAAAACCTACGGTTTTGACAGCCCCCTTTAGGCAAGGGGGCCATTTTCAACTTTTCACTTGACACATATAAATTATAATTTGTCGTGCAGTTAATTTTTTTATCGTAGGGGCGCCCATTGGGCGTCCGCCTAAAAATTACGCATAATTTAACGGGTCGTCGAGGACGCCGACCCCTACGAAATCTCAATTTAATTTTAACACTCGTAGGGCGAGGGTTTACTCTCGCCGTCAAAAAACTAACGGCGGGAGCAAGCCCCTGCCCTACAATATAGATTTTAATGATAATGTAAATTATAATAATATCAATGTCAATGATAGCTGAAAAACTCACTATGTGTAATATGGTTACTGATTATCGGCAAGACCGCAATCAGTGATAACCGGAAACTTACTATGGGCATTAGACTGAAAAATTATTATAAAAACTAACATCAGTGATAGCTGAAAAAACACCTTGCAGATTTCTCTGCAAGGTGTCATTTTATTTATGCTATTTAATTCTGTTTAAAATTATTCAGCATCGGGAGCATAGAGAGCCTGAAGACGAACGAGGTGATCGTATCTCTTCATTGCTGTTTCTTCTGCAAGTGAGAAGAGTTTAGCAGCTCTGTCCGGGAATGCATTAAGAAGAGAAGCATAACGGCTTTCACTCTTAATGAAGTCCTGATAACCCGGTGTGGGTTCTTTGCTGTCAAGGATGAAGGGATTCTTGCCTTCTTCTTTGAGTGCGGGGTTGTATCTGAAGAGGTTCCAGTAACCGCAGTCAACAGCTTTCTTCATTTCTGACTGGCAGTTCATCATGCCGCCGCCTTTGATACCGTGCATTTCGCAAGGAGCATAGCAGATGATGATTGAAGGACCGTTGTAAGCTTCAGCTTCACGGATAGCTTTGAGAGTCTGGTTGTTGTCAGCGCCCATAGCGATCTGTGCAACGTAAACGTAGCCGTAGCTCATAGCGATTTCAGAAAGGCTCTTCTTAGCAACTGCTTTACCGGAAGCTGCGAACTGTGCAACCTGACCGATGTTAGATGCTTTAGAAGCCTGACCGCCTGTATTTGAGTAAACTTCTGTATCGAATACCATGATGTTTACGTCTTCGTGAGCAGCAAGAACATGGTCAACACCGCCGAAGCCGATGTCGTATGCCCAACCGTCACCACCGAAGATCCATACAGATTTCTTAGAAAGGAAGTCTTTGTTTGCAAGGATTGATGAGCAGAGTTCGCAACCGTCAACTTTTTCAAGTTCTGCTACGAGAGCATCTGTAGCTGCGCCGTTCTTTTCGCCATCGTTTGCTGTTGCAAGGTAAGCTTCTGCAGCTGCTTTGAGTTCTGCTGATGCTTTATCTGATGCAGCAACTTCTTCAACCTTAGCGATGAGGCTGTCACGGATTGCTTTCTGGCCGAGGAACATACCGTAGCCGTGTTCTGCGTTATCTTCGAAGAGTGAGTTAGCCCATGCAGGACCCTGACCCTTAGCATTTGTTGTGTAGGGAGATGTTGCTGCGGGACCACCCCAGATTGATGAACAACCTGTTGCGTTAGAAATATACATTCTGTCGCCGAAGAGCTGTGTTACGAGACGAGCATAAGCTGTTTCTGCACAACCTGCGCATGAGCCTGAGAACTCAAGGAGAGGTTTCTTGTACTGGCTTGCTACAACGTTCATATTAGCAGTTGTTTCTGCTTTTTCTGTAACGTTAGCTACGCAGTAATCAAATACCTGCTGCTGGTCTTCCTGGCTTTCGCGAGCAACCATTTTAAGTGAATTTGTAGGACATACACCGATACATACGCCGCAACCCATACAATCCATGGGAGAAACAGCAAGTGTGTATGTGTAGTTTGTTTTAACAACGGGCTTGGGAGCTTTCTTCATGTTTGCGGGAGCAGCTGCTACTTCTTCTTCACTGAGAGCGAAGGGACGGATTGTAGCGTGAGGACAAACATAAGCACATTTATTACATTTAGCACATTTTTCGGGATCCCATTCAGGAACGAGAACAGCAACGCCACGTTTTTCGTAAGCAGCTGCACCGTGTTCGAATGTACCGTCAGCGTGATCCATAAATGCTGAAACAGGAAGAGAGTCACCGTTCATGAGACCAACGGGTTTCATGATGTTGTCAACCATCTTAACGAGTTTAGCATCGCCTTCTGATGCTTCTGCTGCTGCGTCATCTGTTGCATCTGCCCATGCAGCGGGAACTTCAATTTTTGAGAATGCTGAAACACCTGCGTCGATAGCGTTGTGGTTCATGTCAACAACGTCCTGACCTTTTTTGAGGTAAGATCTTGTTGCAGCGTCTTTCATGTACTGAACAGCTTCTTCGATGGGCATAACTTTTGCAAGAGCAAAGAATGCAGCCTGAAGGATTGTGTTTGTACGTTTACCCATACCGATTTTAGCAGCAAGGTCAATAGCGTTAACAGTGTAAAGCTGAATGTTGTTCTTTGCAATGTAACGTTTTGCTTCTGCAGGCATGTGTTTGTCAAGTTCTTCTGCTGACCACTGGCAGTTGATGAGGAATACACCGCCGGGTTTAACGTCGTTAACCATTTTGTAACCCTTGATTACGTATGAGGGGTTGTGGCAAGCAACGAAGTCAGCTTTGTTGATATAATAGGGGCTCTTAATGGGTTTGTCACCGAAACGAAGGTGAGAAACTGTGATACCGCCTGTTTTCTTTGAGTCATACTGGAAGTAAGCCTGAACATACTTGTCTGTATGGTCACCGATGATTTTGATTGAGTTCTTGTTAGCACCAACAGTACCGTCACCGCCGAGACCCCAGAACTTGCATTCGATTGTACCTTCAGCAGCTGTGTTGGGAGCTTCTTTTTCTTCGAGAGAAAGGTGTGTAACGTCGTCGTTGATACCGATTGTGAACTGTTTCTTTGAATCTGCCTTAGCAAGTTCATCATATACAGCGAAGATGCTTGAGGGAGGTGTGTCTTTTGAACCGAGACCGTAACGGCCGCCGATTACCTGAGCCTGACGACCCTGAGCAGCAAGAGCAGCAACAACATCAAGGAAGAGAGGTTCACCGAGTGAGCCGGGTTCCTTTGTTCTGTCAAGAACTGCAATCTTCTTAACTGTTGAGGGGATAGCTTCAACAAGTTTTTCAGCTGAGAAAGGTCTGTAAAGACGAACTTTAACAAGACCAACTTTTTCGCCTTTAGCTGTAAGGTAGTCAATAACTTCTTCAGCAACGTCACAGATTGAACCCATAGCAACGATGATGTTTTCTGCATCGGGAGCACCGTAGTAGTTGAAGAGTTTGTAATCTGTACCGAGTTTTGCGTTAACTTTGTTCATGTAATCTTCTACGATGCCGGGAACAGCTTCGTAGTATTCGTTACATGCTTCACGATGCTGGAAGAAGATGTCACCATTTTCGTGAGAACCACGCATTACGGGGTGTTCGGGGTTGAGAGCACGTTTACGGAATGCGTTAACAGCATCCATATCGCACATTTCTTTAAGATCTTCATAATCCCAGATAGAAATCTTCTGGAGTTCATGAGATGTACGGAAACCGTCGAAGAAGTTGATGAAGGGAACGCGGCTCTTGATTGTTGCAAGGTGAGCAACAGCACCGAGGTCCATAACTTCCTGAGTGTTAGTTTCTGCAAGCATTGCGAAACCTGTCTGACGGCAAGCATATACGTCTGAATGGTCGCCGAAAATGTTAAGTGCGTGAGAAGCTACGCAACGAGCTGAAACGTGGAAAACTGAGGGGAGAAGTTCACCAGCAATCTTATACATGTTGGGGATCATGAGAAGAAGACCCTGAGAAGCAGTATAAGTTGTTGTGAGTGCACCTGCGTTAAGTGAACCGTGAACTGTACCTGCAGCACCTGCTTCAGACTGCATTTCTGCAACCTTTACTGTTGTGCCGAAGATGTTTTTCTGTCCCTGTGCAGACCACTGGTCAACGTAGTCAGCCATGGGGCTTGAGGGAGTGATGGGGTAAATACCGGCAACTTCTGTGAAAGCATATGACACATAAGCAGCAGCGTTATTACCGTCCATTGTCTTGGTTTTTCTTGCCATTATGAATTTCCTCCTTATTAAAATGGAAAATTAATAACTATAAAGATATACATATATAATATACCAAACGCAATTATAACACTTTTCTACAAAAAAGTAAATAAGAAAATCAAGCATAAATCGATATATTTTTTGGATATATTGACAAATTTTTATCACTTTATTTCACAAAAGGAAAAATAAACCTTTTTAAAAAGTATTGTTGACTATTTTAAGATAAAATTGTATTATTAATCTGTAAAACACATTCAGTAAAGGAACGTGGATATTTTGAAAAAAAGAGTGGGAATTGCAACACTGCACACCGCCATTAACTACGGCGTGTATCTTCAGGCTTATGCCATGCAGAGAAAGGTTGAAGACTTCGGTTACGATGCGGAGATAATTCACTATGTCAAAAGAACAGAAAGTGCATCATCCTCATCAAAATCTTCAAAAATCAAGCGACTTCTTCTGCACCCCATCCAAACAAAAAAGATAATCAACAATAAAATTATGAAATCGGGGGAAAATTTCACACGCAGAAGTTTTGCTTTTTCAAAATTTGCGTCAGGTAATTTCCGTTTGACAAGGCTCTGCAATGATATGGCAGATGCTGAAGAAATCGGTAAAAAATATGATGCCTGCGTATGCGGAAGCGACCAGATATGGAACCCTGTCCATACAGATTGCAACCCTTATTACTTTCTGCAGTTTATTCCTCCTGAAAAAAGAATTGCCTATGCACCCAGCGTTGCCTGTGAAGAAATTCCCGAAAAATATCTTGAAAATTTCAAAAACTACATTTCTTCGTTTTCATCAATCTCTGTAAGAGAAACATCAGGAGCTGAGCTTGTTGAAAAAATCACGGGCAGAAAATGTGAAAGCACGGTAGACCCTACTTTACTTTATAATAGGGATTTCTGGAATAAATTCGCATTGAAAGAAAAATTATCAGACGAGCCGTATATTTTCTGCTATTTTCTCGGCGGTACTGATATTCATAAAAAGGCGATTGAAAAAATCGGCAACGCTCTCGGCAAAAAAATAATTTTTTCTCCTTTTGATTCTGAGATAAACAATCTGAAAACAGGCGAAAAAATCTATGCGGATATTGCAGAGTTTCTAACCCTTGTGAGAGATGCGGATTTTGTTCTTACGGACTCATTCCACGGCATGGCTTTTTCAGTCAATTTCAGAAAAAGTTTTGCTGTTGTAAAAAGAGCAGATACAGATGCAGGCAAACATACAAGGGTAAACGATTTTCTTACGAAAATTAACCTTGCAGACAGAATTGTAACAGATGAAAATATAGAGTCTTTTAATTTTTCAGAAATAAACTATGAAGACAGCGAAAAAGTTTTACAGAAATGGATAAAAGCTTCAGAAGATTATTTTGAAAATTCTCTAAAAAAAGTTCTGGAAAAATCTGAAGAAAATGAAAAGAAAAATATTTCAGTTCTTCCTGAAAACAGTTGCTACGGGTGCAGTGCCTGCGCCAATATTTGTCCGAAAAATGCAATAGAAATGAAGAAAGATTTTCTGGGATATCTGCACGCTGAAGTTGATGAAAGCAAGTGTATAAATTGCGGACTTTGTCTTAAAAAATGTGAGGTTATCAAAGAAAATGTATCGCGTTGTGATGACTTTGAAACCGATTGTTTTGTCGCATGGATGAGGGATGAAGAAAAAATCGTAAAGAGTTCCTCAGGCGGTATATTCTACGCTCTTGCAGAAAAAGCAATTGAAGAAAATTCATACGTTGCAGGTGCAATTTATACAGACGATTTCAAAGGTGTAAAAACAATCGTCACAAACGATATTGAAGAAGTTAAAAAAATGCGCGGCTCAAAATATTTCCAGAGTGACAAAGGAAATATTTTTGCAGAAGTGAAAAATCTTCTTGATAAAAATGAAAAGGTTTTCTTTTCCGGTTCACCTTGTGAATGTGCCGCAATAAGAACTTTCCTCGGAAAGGAATATGAAAATCTTACAACCATGAGCTACATTTGTCATGGTCCGTCTGCTCCCGGAGTTCTGAAAAAATATATTGAAGAAATCGAAGAAGAAAACGCAAGTAAAGTTACATTCTTCACAACAAGATATAAAAAAGACGGTAAGCATCTGCCCCTTTATCTCAAAGCAGATTTTGAAAACGGAAAACAAAAGCTCGAAGAATATGCACCGTCACATCTTGCAAGAATTTTCATGAGCGGATGTGCCATGAGAAACTCTTGTCTCAACTGCAAATTCAAGAGTCTACCGCCGTTTTCCGATATTTATGTAGGTGATGCAGGAGGAAAATATTATCCTGTTGACAAATATAATTCTTCCGGTGCATCGTGCGTTTTTGTTTCAAGTGAAAAAGGCAAAAAAGCTCTTGAAAATATAAAGGACAGAATTTATGTTGTTGATGCAGATAAAGATAAAATGATACAGAGCAGAAACAATATTCTTTTTGCATCCAAAGCACCCACTTACAAAAAAGCTGAAGAATTCAGAAAGATTTTTGAAGAAATCGGTGTGCAGAAAACTGCAGATAAAATGTTCCCGAGACCGTCAAAGAAAAAATTGATGATAGGAAAAATAAAAGCAGTTATAAAAAGGGTAATTATGAAATGAGTAAAAAAACTGAAATTTTTATACAGGACCGTGCAGACCCTTTCGTGACAAAAGGCAGTGACGGTTGGTACTATTTCACAGCATCGTATCCTATGTACGGAAAAGATGACAAAGAGGGATATGACAGGATAATTCTGCGCCGTGCAAAAACTATTGACGGACTTAAAAATGCAGAAGAAAAAGTTATATGGGATGAGAAAAATTCAGACACATCCTTCCGCTTTATATGGGCACCTGAAATTCACGAAATAAACGGAAAATGGTATGTGCTTTTTGCCGCAAGCGGCAGTGAAAACAATGTATGGGATATTAATTGCCACGTAATAATGTGTGAAGGAAAAGACCCGTATAATGATGCCTGGCAGGATAAAGGAAAATTTTCCGCGTGCGAGAGTGACGATTTTCCTTTTACGGGATTTTCACTTGATATGACTTATTTTGAATGCAATTCAAAGCACTATGTTTCATGGGCACAGAATGGCGGAAATTCAAATGTATATCTTGCAACTGTTGACCCTGAAAAGCCATGGAAAACAACGTGTAAACACATGTTGCTGACAAAGCCTGAATACGATTGGGAAAAAGTGAACATTCCCGTTAACGAAGGCCCCGCAGTTATGATACACGGCGGTAAAATTTTTCTTGCTTTTTCTGCTTCTGCTACAGGGCCTGAATACTGCATAGGTCTTATGTATGCAGACGAAAAAGCAGATTTAATGAATAAAGACAGCTGGACAAAGCTTGAAAAACCCCTTCTTACTTCCGAAGACCTTGAGGGAGAATACGGACCGGGACATAATTCCTTTGTAAAAGATGAAAACGGAGATTGGATTTTTGTTTACCACTCAAGGGATGAAAAATGCTTCAGCGGTGAGTGCGGATATTCTCACGAAGATCCACTTTACGACCCTTGCAGAAGTGCAAGAAAAAGAAAAGTTTTATGGGATGAAAACGGTTTTCACATAGGGTAGTGTGATGTTCAGAGAGTTAACAAGAAAAAACAAAGAAATATCTGCACAGGAATGTATAAATCTTCTTAAAAATGAAAAGAGAGGTGTTTTATCGGTGCAGGGCGATAACGGATACCCTTACGGCACACCGATGAATCATTTTTATGATGAAGAAAACGGAAGAATTTATTTTCATTGCGGTAAAACAGGTCACAGGCTCGATTCTTTGAAGCGGGACAATAAGGTTTCTTTCTGCGTTTACAACAACGGTGTTTCTAAAAACGGCAGTTGGGTACTTGAAGTGAAAAGCGTTGTCGTTTTCGGAAAAATTCAGATTGTGGAAGATGCAGAAATGATTGAAACTGTCTGTCGCAAACTAAGTTATAAATTCACATCGGACAGCAGCTATATCGAAAACGAAATTAAAAATTATGCACATAAAACTCTCGTTCTGGAGCTGATACCTGAGCATATCTGCGGGAAATCAGTAACAGAAGCATAAACGGAGGTGGAAATTTTGGGCGAAAAAATCAAAAAGCTGGTAGGCGTTGAAGGCGATTTCAGAACTACGATTCTGCCTATGATAAACTACAGTTATGCCAATATGTATATGGGCGGTGCAGGTTACATCATCGGAATGTATTTCACCGTATTCCTTACAGACGTTGTAAACCTTTCTCTCAATCAGGCTGGTATAGTTGTAATGCTTGCAACTATATGGGATGCAATAACCGACCCTGTAATGGGAATAATCACCGACCGTACACGTGCAAAAACAGGTAAACACAGACGATATCTTCTGTGGGGTATTCCTCTGATGGCAGTGTCCTACACGCTTATGTGGAACTCTTTCGGACTTAACGGTGCAGAAAACCCCACAAAGACGATGGTGTATTTCGTTCTTGTTTATATGCTTTATAAAACGGCATACACAATAATCGGTGTGCCTCATACTGCAATGCTTCCCGAGCTTGCACCTGAATATAATCTAAGAACACAATATAACTCTGTAGGTTATCTTTTTAACTCTGCAGGTATGGTACCTGCTTTCGGAATTGTTGTTGCAATCTTAGCAATTTTCGGCTCAAACGATAACATTACATCAGAATCAAAGAAACCTTTCCTCGTAATAGGAATTGTGCTTTCAATTTTCTTCTCCGTTGCTGTATTTCTTACATATTCAAAAACGAGAGAAAAAAGTTCTCTCGATAATAAAAATGAAAAACTTGATATACCGTATATTATCAGGGAATATGTTCTTGTTTTCAAAAACAAATCTTTCAGGCAGTATTTCTTTATGAGCCTTGCATATCAGTTTTCAACAGGCTTCTATGCAAATTCAAAAGTTTACTACATAAAATACCTTGCAAATCAGTACAGCACTTATGCTCTTTTCAATGCAGTTGCAGGTGTTGCCGAAGCAGGAGCTTTCCCTCTTAACTATGCTCTTACAATGAAACACGGTAAGAAAAAGTGCGGTAATATTGTAACGCCTTTAATGGTGGCAGGTTTGGCAATCGGTCTTATTATGCAGCCGGGCGGTTCATTTTTGTGGATTGCGCTGATGATGGTGAGTATGATTCTTTACCCCTTTGGTATGTCAGGTCTGGGTTTTGTTTCAACAAATATTTTCCCCGACCTTACAGACGTTGATGAGCTTATTACAGGTAGAAGACGCGAGGGTGTTATCTCAACTTTCAGCACACTTATAAAGAAAAGTATAAGCGGTGTTATGGCAGCACTTGTAGGTTTTACTCTCCAGGGCTTTGGTCTTGTAACAGGTGATAAAGTTTCAACTTATGAAAAAACAACAGGTTTGCTTTTCACACAGACCGACAGTGCTGTGTGGGGTGTAAGAATCTGCGTTGCAGTTATTCCCATTATTGCGGCAATAATTGCACTTGTTCTTCTCAAAAACTTCAAGATGACAAAAGACGACCACACAATGATACGAGCAGCAGTTGCAACAAAGAAAAAATACGGCAGCGTATCTCTTACGGAAGAAGAGAAAAAACGATGTGAAATAATTTCAGGTCAGAAGCTTGAAAACACATGGCTCGGTCAGAATAATACGGAAGAACATTTTCTTGATAAAAACGAAAAAGGCGAATATCTTATTCTTCTTGAATTAAAAACGGAAAAGGAGAAACTGAACAATGATTGATATTACAAAAAAAGCTCCCGATAAAAAAGAAAAAACAGCTAAAAACGAATTTCTTGAAGCGCTTTTCTATCTCATTCAATGGACATGGGGTCTTCCCGTTAATTTAGTCGGCGGTATAGCATTTTTAATCTGCACCAAAATCAAAAAACGCCGTTGGCAGCGTTTCGGATATTCTTACATTGTTTATCTTCCCTGGAAATCAGGCGGATTATCTTTAGGTCTTTTCATTTTTATGAAGGATGTTCCGAAAAATAAAAAATGGACTTATAACACACGTATTCATGAATACGGCCATACATGGCAGTGCTTACTTTTAGGCCCGCTTTATTATATCGTAATTGCACTTCCCTCAATGATATGGTGTAATTTATTTGCAAATTACAGAAAGAAAAATAATGTTTCTTACTATAAAGTTTATTGCGAAAGCTGGGCAAATGCCTGGGGACAGAAATTCAGCAAAATGCAATTGGATATTTAAGCGAAAAAGACGGTCAATGACCGTCTTTTTGTTACTTGAAAAGTATTGCATTTATAAATTGTTTATGATATAATCCTTCTGCTGGCTCGGAGGGCAAAGCATTCGTAAGAAATGTTGTGCCGGATAAGGCTCAGGTTGAAATACCTGTTTCTTATCCGGCATTTTTTATTATCAGGAGAATTTATATGGAAATTAAACTTTCAGACCATTTTAATTTCAGGCGGCTTTTCAGGTTTGTTTTTCCGTCAATAATTATGATGATTTTTACTTCAATTTACGGAGTTGTAGACGGCTTTTTCGTATCAAACTTTGCTGGCAAAACTGAGTTTGCTGCAGTAAATCTTATTATACCTTTCCCCATGCTTTTAAGTGCAGTCGGCTTTATGGTCGGCACAGGGGGCAGTGCTCTTGTATCTATGAAACTGGGTCAGGGCAGAAAAGAAGAAGCAAACGAAATTTTTTCAATGCTCATAAAAGTTTTAACTGTTACAGGTGTCATATTCAGCATTTTCGGAATTATTTTCACAAGGGAAATTGCCATTCTTTTAGGTGCAACGGAGAATCTGATTGAGCCATGCGTAACTTACGGACGTATTCTTCTTATTGCACTTACTCCGTTTATGCTTCAGAATACCTTTCAAAGCTTTCTTGTAACGGCAGAAAAACCGAAATTCGGTCTTGTTATAACTGTCCTTGCAGGCATTACAAATATCGTTCTCGATTTTTTAATGATAGGCGTTTTTAAGTGGGGAGTTACAGGTGCGGCACTTGCAACAGGAATCAGCCAGTTTGTGGGTGCAATTATTCCTGTGATTTATTTCTTTAAAGAAAACGACAGCGAGCTGAAATTTGTAAAATCAAAAATTGATTTGAAGGCTTTGTGGAAATCGTGCGCAAACGGTTCATCAGAAATGATGACAAACCTTTCTTTGTCACTTGTAAATATGCTTTACAATATCCAACTTATGAAATATGCAGGTGAAAACGGTGTTGCGGCTTATGGTGTTATAATGTATGTAAACTTTATTTTCATCTCCGTATATATCGGCTATTCAATCGGCACAGCACCTATAGTCGGATATAATTACGGTGCTGCAAACAAAAAAGAAATGAAAAATGTTTTAAATAAAAGCATTATTTTCAATATTGTTTCAGGTATTCTTATGTGTGCCGCAGCAATTCTTTTGTCAGGTGTACTAGCAAAACTTTTCGTGGGCTACGATGAAGAACTTTTCAGTATGACAAAAAGGGGTTTTTCCCTTTACAGCCTTTCCTTTATTGTAATGGGAATTAACATTTATGCCTCATCGTTTTTCACTGCACTCAACAACGGTCTTGTTTCTGCACTTATTTCATTTTTGCGCACATTGCTTTTTCAGGCTGCAGCAGTGCTTTTATTACCCCTTGTTTTCGGCCTTGACGGAATATGGCTTTCAATTGTTGCAGCAGAGCTTGCAGCGTTGATTGTGTCAGTTATTTTATTTTCAACCAATAAAAAGAAATACGGATATTAATTATATTTTTCTTGATATTTCCGATAGTTTCTGATATTATCATAATAAAAAGGAGGCATTAGCATGCAGGAATTTTTAAAGTCAATATATATTTTTATCACCGCAATATCTGTTTTCTTTACATCAACTTTTTGTCCGGCAACAATTCTGCCTGAAGGTGAAAACACTTTTTCATCTTATCTTGAATATCCCGAAGAAGTTGTGGTATCTCTGGAGGACGTTGGTCTGACCGCAGAAAAGCTTATCGACCGTGCATCTGCAGAGCTTCCCGAATATGTCCAGTCAGGCGGATATGATGACCTGGCAGGTGTTTTTAAATCACCTTACTATAAGGTGCGTATCAGTAATAAAGAAATTCCCGTTTATGCATCGATGGTATTTAACCGCGCAGATGATACAGGAGATATTCACTCTTTTTCAGAGGTTTATGTAGAGCCGGACAGTGAATTTTCTTTTAATATCGAGCTTCAGGGTACATCTGTAAAGCTTCGTAACGCAATTGTTCTGCCCGAATATATGGGTGTTGGTGCGGAATGTAAAGAAGGCATTGTTCGTGCAACAATCAGCAAACCCGGAATTTATACTTTCCTTGTAAACGGAGCACAGCAGCATTACGGATATACGCTGTTTGTCCGTGAGGAAGTTGACGAGGATGCAGAAATTGCCGAATATATTGAAGAATACGGAGAAGATAATGTTATAGTCCTCGAAAAAGGTGTATATGAATATGACTATGTCAATTTTGTTTCAATGAACAATCTGATAATCTATCTCAGAGAAGGTGCTTATGTTAAGGCAAATCACCTCTACGACATTGATTGCGCCGAGGATGAGAACAAGTATTTTGAGCCTGATGCTCCCCATCACAATAGTATCGGACTTACAAGGTATCCGTTTCTGAACTTCTATGACTGCAATAACGTCACTCTTACAGGCAGAGGTGCAATTGATATGACCAGCCTTGACAGACGTGAACGTCGCGGAGTGGTTTTCACAAGCTGTAACAACATCAACGTAAGCGGAATCAAAATCATCAACTCACCTGAATGGTCATTTATTACTTACTGTTGCCGTGATGTATCGGTAGAAGAAGTTGATATACTGGGCTTCAGAGGCAACGCAGACGGCTTTGCAATATGTAACACACAAAACGCTGTTATTGACAACTGCTTTGCAAGAACTGCAGATGATGAATTTGAAGTAAAAGCTCTGGGCGGTATTATGGGCACGGATAATGTCACATTTAAGAATTGTATTGCATGGGGTGGTTATGCACGATGCTTCGGTGTAACCGGAGAAGTATGCAAAAGCATTACAAACGTTACATTCCGCGACAGCGCAGTAATTTACCGCGACGGTGTATGGAATAACGACAGAATAGGTTCTCTTGTTGTGGTTGCAGAACAATGCGATGGAAGTATTGAAGGTATTTTATTCGAAAATATTGAAATTTTCCGTGATGAAGGACGACCTATCCTTGTGAAAATTTACGAAGAAGAAAGAGAAAACTTTGAAATAAAAAATGTTGTGTACAGAAATATTTCTTATACATCATACCTGCCTGCTAAAATTGACGGCAATGAAAGCGACACAAACACGGTAGATGTAAAACTTGAAAATATAACTGCTGCCGGTTATCCTGTTACAAGAGCAGGAATATTCCTTGAAAAAGGTAAAAACAGCAATGTAACTTTTGCAGAATAAAAAATAAAGACATAAAAAAACGGGAGTCGCTCCGACTCCCGTTTTTTATCGCTTAAAATTTGATTTTTTCTTCAATGTAAGCTGCAACTTCATCGATGGGAAGTCTTACCTGTTCCATTGAATCTCTTTCTCTTACTGTTACACAGTTGTCTTCAAGTGAATCAAAGTCGAATGTGATACAGTAGGGAGTACCGATTTCGTCTTCACGGCGGTATCTCTTACCGATTGAGCCTGTTTCGTCAAAGTCTGTCATGAAGTGCTTGTTGAGTTTGTCATAAACTTTGAGAGCATCTTCTGAAAGTTTCTTTGAAAGAGGAAGAACAGCTGCTTTGTAAGGAGCAACAGCAGGGCTTAAGTGAAGAACAACACGTGTGTCATTCTTTTCTGCGTCAAGAACTTCTTCGTCATAAGCTTCGCAGAGAAGTGCAAGAACAGTTCTGTCAAGACCGTATGTAGATTCGATGATATAGGGAATATATCTTTCGTTTGTTTCGGGGTCAAGGTAGTCAATTCTCTGACCGCTGTATTCCTGATGTCTTGTAAGGTCGAAGTCTGTTCTGTTATGTGTGCCGTTGATTTCGCCCCAGCCGAAGGGGAAGAGGAATTCGATATCACAAGCAGCTTTAGCATAGTGAGCAAGTTTTTCGTGGTCATGATAACGGAGATTTTCTTCTTTGATACCGAGGTCTTTGTAATACTGCATGCCGTATTCCTTGAAGTAATCATAAAGGTCGTTATCTGTACCTTCTTTGCAGAATGTCTGGAATTCCATCTGTTCGAATTCAATTGTTCTGAAAGTGAAGTTACCGGGAGTGATTTCATTTCTGAAAGCTTTACCTATCTGACCGATGCTGAAGGGAAGCTTTGCTCTCATTGTACGCTGTACGTTGAGGAAGTTTACATATTCACCCTGTGCATTTTCGGGACGGAGGTAAATAACGCTCTTTGAATCATTTGTAACACCGCGGAAAGTCTGGAACATAAGGTTGAATTCACGTATGTCTGTGAAGTTGTGTTTACCGCAGTTAGGGCAGGGAATTGAATGAGCCTTGATGTACTCAAACATTTCTTCCTTAGTCATACCGTCAGCATGAGCGTTTTCATCAAAATCATCAATGAGATTATCTGCTCTGTGACGCATTTTACATTCTTTACAGTCAAGAAGCGGGTCGGAGAAGCTTGCAACGTGACCGCTTGCTTCCCATACTCTCGGATGCATGAGTATATCAGCATCAACCTCGTAGCTGTTTTTTCTTTCCTGAATGAATCTTTTTCTCCATGTGTCTTTTACGTTGTTTTTAAGTCTTGCACCGAGAGGGCCGTAGTCCCATGTGTTTGCAAGGCCGCCGTAAATTTCACTGCCGGGGAAGATGAAGCCTCTGCCTTTGCAGAGAGCAACAACTTTTTCCATTGTTTTTTCAGTATTTTTCATAATCTATCTACTCCTTAAATTTTAAACGGTTTGAATGATATCGCCTGTGATTGAATTTTCAGTAAGCATATTGATAACTTTCTGATATACGCCTATGTGGGTGGAAGAAATATATTTGTCTATGTGCATGCTGCCGAAGAACCAGCAACGGAATTCGCACGACTGACTCAACTCCTCAAGATAGGTGTTAAGGCCTGTGACACGGGCGGAATCTGTATCCTGCAAGAGAAGAAGACCTTTGATTTTTGCGGGAGGTTCATGAGAAAGAATAAAGTCTACGCTGAAATTTCTTTCCTGAAGCCTTTTGGCACCATCAATAAGCTCCTGCCTTACCGGTGTCTCATCGCTTGACCAGGTATCTTTTTCATATCTTAAATCAATATCAGGGCTTTCACCGCCACCCATTACAAAAATGCTTTTTCCCTCAAATTCGTAAATCTGACCGCGCTGAAGATAATATATGTTATTGCTGATTTTTCTTGCAAGCCCGCCTTTATATGTGCCGAGCTTGTAATTTTTCAGCAGGTCAAAATTTTCGTGAGTTCCGTCAATAAAGCAGATTGTATATTTTTTTGAAGATAATTTTTTAAGATTTCTTTTTTCCTGCGGGCTGTCATCCCATATAAACCCGAAATCACCGCAAACAAAAAGAGTATCGCCTTTTTTCAGCTTTTTAAGTTCTTTTGCAGAAAAACGGTTGATATTACCGTGTGTATCTCCTGTTACATAAAGCAAGTGGCCAACCTCCTTTACAATTGTAAAATAATTCAAAACATCTTGATATACGCAGAAAATTAATATATAATAATGTATTATACAACAATATGGGTGAATTGTCTATGAAAAAAATAGTAATTTTTTTATTAACTTCAACATTTTTTCTGTCTATATTAACTCCGCTGACGTGTTTTGCGGAGTATAATGACGCAATTGATCTGCGGGCAGATATTGCGTGCATGATATGCATGGATAACGACGAGGCTATTTTCAACAAAAATATCAACAAGAAATCAGCCCCTGCCAGCCTTACAAAAATAATGACTGCACTTCTTGCGCTTGAACACTGCGAGGATATTAATGAAACTGTAGTTATTTCTCAGAATGCAATCGATTCGCTTATAGGAACCGATTCTTCAACTGCAGGTCTTCTTCCCGGTGAAAAAGTAACAATGTATGATTTGCTCAACTGCCTTCTGGTAAAAAGTGCAAACGAGGCGGCAATCGCAATTGCAGAACATGTTGCAGGTTCGGTGCCTAAATTTATCAAAATGATGAATGAGCGTGCAAAAGAATTAGGCTGCACAAACACAAACTACGTAAACGTACACGGACTTGACGAAAAAGGTCAGTACACAACAGCACAGGACCTTTATCTGATTTGTAAGGAAGCAATGAAAGACCCGATATTCAAAAAAATTGTAGGTCAGACAAGTTACTCTATGCCGAAAACCAATAAAAATCCGGAAAGAATTTTACCTGCAACCAACCTGATGATAAATCCCAACCACAATGATTGCTATCTGTCATATGTAACCGGCATAAAAACAGGTACAACCGAAAAAGCGGGCAAATGCATCATTACAATGGCAAGCAAAAACGGATATAACTATATCGCTATTATTATGGGTGCAGACAAAAAAGATGCAAAACCCGAAGAAAATGCGGAAAACATTGCATTTATCGAATGCAAAAAAATGATTGAGTGGACTTTCTCAAACATAAAATATAAAGTTATTGCCGAAGAAAGCGATATTATAACGGTTGTGGATGTGAAATATTCATGGGCAGCAGACACTCTTGAACTTGTACCTGCAGCAGATGTTGCAGCTTTGGTGCCGGCAAACCTTGATTCATCAGGTGTTTATATTCAGCCGAACACAGACACTCCTGACACGATAAAAGCTCCCGTGAAAAAAGGTGAAAAAATCGGCACGGCAACTGTATTCTATGCAGGTAAGGAAATTGCAAAAACTGACCTTGTAGCATCAAAAAGCGTAAGCAGAAGCATTATTCTTACAATTACCGGACTTTTGTCTGCCGCATGGAACAGCGTAATAGGTAAAATTATTATCGTTCTGTTGCTGCTTCTGGCAATAGCATATGCAGGCTTTACTTTTTATATAAACCGGAAGAACGGCAAACGTAAAAGAAGATAAATTTAATAAATAATATATTGAAAATTTATTTCATGTGTGTTATTATTTCATCGTGGAGTAATATTCATAAAAACGAAAAGGAGACTATCGGCATGAATAAGAAAGTGCTCAAAGTAATCTCTGTTGTTCTCGCGGTTATGATGGTTATTTCAACCTTCACATTCGCTTATGCAGCAGACAACAACGCAGAAACAAAGGCAGTTTCAGACATTATCAATACAGATGATGCAACTCTTTCAAGCATCAAGGCTCTGATTGATAATTACATCAAAGGCTATAATGAACGCCATTCTCAGCCCGAGAATCAGTGGATGATAACATTGAACGGTAAACAGTTTGATATCCTTTCTCTCGGCGGCGCAAAAGACGCATTACTCAATATCAAAGATGCTGCACAGGCTAAATATGTATTTATGCAGTATCTTGAAGTTCTCGCTGACGGTATTCTGGGTGCTCTTGCAGACTCAATTCCGGATCCCGAATCCTTCAAAGCTGAAAAAGATTACACAAGCGAAAACTTCTATGCAGGTACAGCCACATTCCTTGATGAACCTGCAGCAAATGCAAAATGGAAGCTCGGTTACGCTAATGCAAGCCTTGTTCCCGATGACTGGGAAACAAAAGATTACTATCTCGGCGGTTATATCGATATCAACAATGGCTTCTCAAACAATGTTGAATCAATTGTTGACGATATGAAGGTAAGAATTGTTGCTCTTGATGACGGCTCAGGCAGAGGTGTTTCAATCTTTGCTACAATCGACTCAATCGGTGTTTCAAACAAACATATCAGAGCAATCCGTGCAGAAGCAGCTAAAATTGCATCAGAAAAAGGCGTTACACTTGCAAGCGTTAACGTTGCAGCAACTCACTCACACAGCGGTATCGATACACAGGGTCTCTGGACAAACCTTTTCCCGAAACTCCTCGGCAACCTTGCAAAAGGCTGGACAGGTCTCGGAACACTTGAAAAAGGTGTGGACGAAGATTACATGCAGCTTGTAGTTGAAAGATCAGCAAAAGCTATGGGTGAAGCACTCAATGATATGAAACCCGGTAAGCTTACATATTCAAAGAAGGATATCGGTGACGGATATTTCAACAACAAAAACCGTCCTTCAGCAACATCAAAGGATAACACAGTAACTCGTCTTATGTTTACTCCCGATGATGTTAATGCAATGCCCACAATCATTGCTAACATGGCAGGTCACCCCGATGTTGCGGGTCTTCCCACAGACGACGGTAAAGGCACAGGCCGTGAACTCTGCGGTGAATACGTTTACTACATTGAAAAATACCTTAACGAATATAAAAACGATACTCTTGCAGTAAACGAAGGTGGCGAAGGTTATAATTTCTACTTCATCAATGGTGCTATAGCAGGTATCTATATGGCAAGAGGTGTTACTGGTGACGGCGTTCCCACAGTACACCGCTATGAAGAATCAATCCGTTACGGTACAGAAATCGGCAGAATCCTTCTTGCCCTTAATATGACAGAAGAAGAAATTCTTGCAAACGATAAGATTTCAGGCAAATCAATCATCGAAAAAGAAATCGCAGAGTACAACCTTACAGGTTACACAATCTGGTACGAAGGATGGACTCCTGTTGAAGAAATCGACGTTGAGCCTATTCTCAATGTAAGAATCAAAGAAATCAGAATTCCTGTAACTAACAACTTCATTAAGCTTGCAGGCAGACTTAACCTTGTCAACTACAACATTCTCAGAAAAGACAATGGTGATTACGAAGTAGTAACAGAAACAGGTTATGTTGAAATCGGTAAAATTATGAAGGCTGCTATGGTTCCCGGCGAAATGGTAACAGATATCGTTTACGGTGGCGGTTCAATCACAGCAGGCGGTTCATTCTCATGTCAGGACTTCAAGTATAAATCAATTCAGGAAGTCTTCGGTGACAACCAGCTTACAGCCTTCGGTCTTTGCAACGATGCTATCGGTTATATTGTTCCTGATAACGACTATTCACTTATCAGTTATCATGAGCTTATTTCTCTCGGCAGATATGCAGCATCTTCTATCGTAGGTGCACTCAGCGAAATAGCTGCAGAAGTTAACGGTCCCGCTACACCGGACGTTCCTGCAACACCCGTAACACCCGATACACCTGCAACACCTGACACTCCCGCAGCATAATTAAAACAAATTTTATATAAGACGTGATTATATGAAAAAAAGCAATTTTGCTTTCAGACTTTTAAGTCTGATAATGACTCTCGTTTTAACATCAGGTATGTTCGGTTTGTCTGCCTTCGCGGCAGACGAATCGGACTATGTTGCCGAATTCAGGATAGAAACAGATAAAGCTTCTGCTCAGAAAGGCGAAGATGTTACAGTAAGTGTTTATCTTAAAACCAACTATTATATCTTTGCGGCCAGCCTTGTTGTTATATATGATTATCAAAAACTTACCCTGCAGAATACAAGTGAAAACAACAGTTCCTCATTCCTTACGTTTGAAGGTTCTATGTCAGAATCTTACAGTACAAACGGTAACTGGAAATCTACAAATCAGGTTTTCACAACCAGGAACTCAAATAAAGAATTCTGGTCAAAAGAAGAAACATTAAGCAAGTACAAGGCAGTGTGTGCTTCATGGTCAGGAGATTCATCGATTTCTGACCTTATAATGCTTGAAACGGAAGATAAAATCCTTAGTTTCACAGTCAGAGCAAACGAAGATATTGATGATTTTTCAGAACTTCTTTTTATAAGTAAAGATTTCCTTAAAACCTCAACGTCTCCGCAGGGCTATCTGTTTGTGGGACGTTCGGAAACAAATGAAATCGATATAAACAAAGTAACTCAGCATGGCCAGACAATTATATATAACGGTGTTGACCCCACAGCGCATGAACATGTTTCAGGTGAATGGGAAATAATAACACCCGCTACTTGTCTGACAGATGGTCTGAGAATCAAAAAATGTACTGTGTGCGGTAATAAACTTGCTGAAGAAGTGATTTACAAAACAGGTCATAAATATGTAGCAGAAGAAACTGCACCTACTTGTACAGAACAAGGCTATACAACATATACCTGTTCAAACTGCAGTGATTCTTTTGTGGCAGATTATATTTCTGCTTCCGGTCACGCAATAGTAACTGATGAAGCAGTGTCCCCTGATTGTGAAAACACAGGTTTAACAGAAGGCAGTCATTGCGAAGTCTGCGGCGAAGTTTTTGCCGAACAGGAAACCATTGATGCTCTCGGTCACACACCTGCAGAAGCAACAGAAGAAAACAGAGTTGAAGCAACATATGAACAGTCAGGTTCATACGATTCCGTAGTTTACTGTGAAGTATGCGGAAAAGAACTTTCCCGCGATACAGTTGAAATTCCTATACTCGATAGTTACTTCAGAGCAGCGGAAAATTCAACCACGGTTATTAATGACGAACTCAGTCTTATCTACGGACTTGATGTGGGTCTTACAGACCTTGAAGGTTATGTGGAATATTCATCAGACGTATCATATGAAACACCTGACGGAATCGGCACCGGTCTGACTCTTACAACATACCGCAGCGGCGAAGAATGGCAAAACTACACAATCATCATCTTCGGTGACCTTAATGGTGACGGTGTTATCGATATTTACGATGCATCAATCCTTGCAGCTATTGTAAACGGCGATATGGAAACAAATGAAAATTCACCACTTTTCTTTGCTGCTGACCTTAATGATGATACTGCGATTGACATTTACGACCTTGCAATTCTCAATTCAGTTGTAAACGGCGAAACTTCCATATCGCAGAATAAGGAGTGATATTTATTATGAAAAGAAACTTTTGTAAAGTAATTTCAGTTTTAATGTTGATGGTAATGCTTTTTTCAACAGGTATTGCAGCGATTTCTTCTTCAGCTGCTTCCGAATCAAGCTACACAGCAACATTCGGCTTTAAGACAGACAAAGCCTCTGTAAAAAAAGGCGAAACAGTTAAAGTAAGTGTAAATCTCAAAACTAACTACTTCATCTGGTCAATGCAGGTGCCGATAATTTATGACGCCAATGCATTAGAGTTGCAGAATGTCGATTCTTCAAAGCCCAGTGCTTTTCTTACTTTCGAAGGAAGAATGGCAAGTGCTTACAGAACAAACGGCAACTCTAAATCTTCCAACGAATACTATGAAAAACGTAACTCAAATCCGTCTTATTGGTCACAGGCCAGTGTAAAAAACAAATACAAAATTATTTTTACATCATGGGCTGCAGATTCAACCCTTAACGGCGGTAAGTTAATAAAACTTTCAAATGCAGAAACAATCGTATCTTTTTCTTTCAAAGCAAAGAAAGATATAAGCAGCTTTGACGGACTTATTTTTATTCATAAAGATTTTACGAAGACAGAAACTTTTGCAGGCGGTTTATGGTTCTGCGGAAGAAGTCCGAGTGAAAATCACAACATCAATAATTATGTTCCTGTAGGACAGACGTTGAGCTTCTCCGGCTCTGCTCCTGACACAGGAAGTAACGAAGCAACATCAGATGTTATTGCAATTAATTTCAAGGCAACAATTAACTTAAAAGAAAAAGTTAATTCATCTGCACAGAACAAAACTTTAAGATGGACTTCTGCCGACGAATCAATAGTAACAGTTGATGATGAAGGTAACATTTACGGTGCAAAGGCCGGTACAACTACGGTTACCGCAAAATCAACAGATGGCAAGTTTACACAGACTTTCAATGTACAGGTTTCTTATTCAGTAATTCAATGGATAATAATTATTGTGCTTTTCGGCTGGCTCTGGTATGTATAATTGAAGCTTAAATGAAACTCGGGTATTCCGTTCATTCGGAATACCCGTTCTTTTTTACTGCAAAAAAGGTTTCATTCGCTGGAAATTTTCCTCTTCTGTTTTAATAAGTTTTTCGCCTAATTTTACTGTCGAGTTATCTGCAGTTTTGTATTTTCGCAAAGCCTTTGACATGTCAATAACACCCATTGAATTTCCCTGCATCATCATTTCCGCAATATGACTTGAGGATTTATCAACAAGTGTGTTCATCTGAACGCTTGACCACAATCCGACCTGTGCAAGAGGACCTTTTTCTTTGGGAATATCGTTATTTTCAAGCAACGCTTTTGCAGCTTCTGATGCAATTTCGTTATATTCCGCAAGCTGCGCCTGAAGTTCAGTAAGAAGTTCTTTGTCTTCAGTTTTTTCGGAAACGTAGGTTATTGAGTTTGAACCCATTTGTGCATTCTGGTAAATTTTGTTAAGAAATTCGTGGTTATCTGAAGTGTGTATCTCCATTTTTATCGCTCCTTTCGGTTTATTATGCCACTAATGACAGAATTTATTAGATTGTTAAAAGTTTAATTAATGGAAAAAGCATTGAAAAGAAATTAAAAATATAGTAAAATATAATCGATTATGGGGAGGTGCGGTGTGTTTTGAAAAAAAACAAAATGATTATAGCTGTCGTTGCAGTTGTTGCTGCCGCACTTATCATAACAGCCGTAGTTTGTGACAGCTTTTTCAGTCAGAAGGAATACGAAGATACAGGCTTTGCAATGGGAGCTGTGATTGCACAGAAAATCAAAGCAGAAAATCCCGAAGAAGTTGCAAAAGAAATTATTAATAAAATCAGAATTACCGAAAACCGTATTTCCTGGAGAATTGAAAAATCAGAAATTGCAAAGCTTAACAAAAATAAAAATGCGGAGATTTCTGACGAAACGAAAAAATATCTGTCGGATACAATTGATGTCTGTAAAAAAAGCAACGGTGCCGTTGACCTGACGGTAGGCAATTTAACAAATGCATGGAATATCGGTTCAGAGAATTTCAGAATTCCTCAGAAAAATGAACTTGAAGCTATTATTGAAAATGTTGATTGGCAGAAAGTAAAAACTGAAAATAATTTTGTTACAATCGGTGACAATCAATCAATAGACCTGGGCTTTGTGGGTAAAGGAATTGCATGCGACGAGGCAAAAGCGATACTTCAGAAGCATCAGGCAAAGCAAGGTGTAATCAGTGTAGGCGGAAGCCTATGTCTTTTCGGAAATGGTACTTTCGATATCGGTATCAGAAACCCTCACGGCAACGTCAATGACTATATGGCAGTTTTAAGTCTGGAAGAATGCTTTGTGTCAACCTCCGGAAATTATGAAAGATTTTCTGAAAAAGGCGGAAAAAAATACCATCATATTTTATCAACTTATACGGGATATCCCGTTGAGAATAATCTTTTATCTGTAACAGTCGTGTGTTCTTCGGGACTTCTGAGCGATGCGTTGTCAACGGCGTGTTACTGTCTCGGATTTGAAAAAAGTCTTGAGTTGCTTGAAGAATATAATGCAGAAGCCGTATTTATTTTTGACGATAACACGGTGAAGGTTACAGAAAACCTGAAAGAAAAAATTGAAATTAAAAATAATGAGTTTGAATTATGGAAAGAAAATTAATTACAAAAAACGATATTCTGCTTATTGTTGCTATAGTGCTGATAATCGTTATAAGTTTTGTTTTTAAAAATATTTCAAATGAAAACCTGACGGCAGAAATTTATTTCGACGGTAAGATTACAGACACCGTAAACTTATCCGCAAAAGAAGAAAAAAAGATTGTAACCGGTGAAAACGGCAAAACGATAATTGAAGCAAAGGACGGAAAAATTTATTTTTCCTCTTCCTGCTGCAAAGATAAGGTTTGTGTCAGAAGCGGTGAGCTTGAAAAAAACGGGGACTTTGCATCATGTCTTCCCGAAAAAGTTATAGTCAAAGTTATTGGCGAAAAAAAAGAACAGATTGATGCAATAGTTTATTGATACGGGAGATTTTATGAAAACAAAAACACAGAAAATTGCATTGACAGGTGTTCTGGCAGCTCAGGCACTGGCTCTGTCTTTTCTTGAAAATCTTCTGCCCGCGTTGCCTTTTCTTCCTCCGGGAGTAAAGCTCGGGCTTTCAAATATAGTTACAATGTTCTGCGCAGGCTCGCTGGGATTTACCACAGCTTTTTGCGTTACTGTTATAAAGTCTCTTTTCGTTTTTCTCACAAGAGGTGCTACAGCATTTTTCATGAGTCTCGGCGGAGGACTTTTAAGTACACTTGCAATGTGCCTGATGATTAAGTTTGTAAAGAACAAATCAGGTTATGTGGGTGTGGCAGTTGCATCGTCAGTCTGTCATAATTTCGGACAACTTGCAGTATCAATAATTATCACGAAAACAACGGCAATGTTATCTTACGCACCTGTGCTTCTGTTAAGTGCAGTAATAATGGGATTTATTACAGGTACGGTGCTTAAATTAGTTATGCCGTTGCTTATAAAACAATCAAAGCATTTTAAAAGTTTATGATGACAGTTTCTTAATAGAGAAAGGGATGGTCCAATGAGTTTAAAAAGACCTGAAGGCGTATTAAAAGCCGTCAAGCAGGTAAGAGGCGGTGTGCATGTTTCGCATCACAAGAACACCGCAGACATGGAAGTGGTGAGAATAACACCGCCGAAAAAAATTGTTTTGCCTATGCAGCAGCATATAGGTGCGCCATGTGAGCCTACAGTCAAAGTCGGTGATATCGTAAGCGTAGGTCAGGTAGTTGGCGATACAGACAAATTTGTTTCTGCGCCTATTCATTCATCAGTTTCAGGCAAAGTTGTGGCTGTTGGTGATGTAAGTCTTCCCAGCGGTGTTGTAACAAAAGGTGTCACTATCGAATCTGACGGTGAAATGACACCTTATGAAGGAATCAAACCTCCTGTTATTGAGACACGCGAAGATTTTGTCAAGGCAGTAAGGGCGTCAGGTCTTGTAGGTCTTGGCGGTGCAGGCTTCCCGACCCACGTAAAGCTTGCTTTCCCGAAAGAAAAGAATATTGACACACTCATTATAAATGCCGCAGAATGTGAGCCGTACATTACTGTTGACTACCGTGAATGTCTTGAAAATTCAAAGAACATTATCGGCGGTATTCAGCTTCTTCAGAAATGGCTTGAAATTCCCAATGTAATAATTGCTATTGAAGACAACAAGCCTCAGGCTTTCAAAGCTTTGCAGAAAATTGCAGGCGAATTCAAAGTTAAAGATAATGTAAAACTTATGACTCTGAAATCTGTTTATCCGCAGGGCGCCGAAAAAATGATGGTTCAGTCTGCAACCGGCAGAAGAGTTCCTCCCGGAAAACTTCCCGCAGATGTCGGATGCCTTGTAATGAACGTTGCTTCTGCTGCCTTTATCGGAAGATATATGAGAACGGGACGTCCCCTTGTCAGCCGTTCAATGACTGTTGACGGTTCAGCTATTGCAGAACCCAAAAACGTAAGAGTTCCGATAGGTACAAGTATTTCTGAAATTATAGATTTCTGCGGCGGATTCAAGGAAGAACCTGAAAAAATTCTTTCAGGCGGACCGATGATGGGTATGGCTGTTTTCTCAACAGATGTTCCCATGATAAAAAGCAACAACGCAATTCTGGCTTTTTCAAAAGGCGATGCAGCGCTTAAAAAAGAACGTGACTGCATCCGTTGCGGAAGATGTTCTGCAGCTTGTCCCATGAGCCTTATGCCTACTCTTATTGAAAGATATGCAAAAATCGGCGATGTTGAAAGACTTAATAAAATCGGAATCAACGTTTGTATGGAATGCGGAAGCTGTGCATACTCATGCCCGGCAGGTAAACCCCTCGTTCAGTACATGCGTCTGGCAAAATCAGTAGTAAGGGAGGCGGCAAAGAAATGATTCTTGATAAAAAACTTTCGGTCAGTGCGTCGCCGCATGACCACTCAAAAGATACTGTCACAAGAATTATGCTGGATGTTGTAATTGCTCTTGTGCCTTCTCTTATCGCGGCATTTTTCCTTTTCGGACCGCGTACACTTATTGTTTCAGCAGTTTCAGTAGGTACTTGTGTGCTTGCAGAATATCTTTCGCGCATAGTTATGAAACGCCATCAGACTATAGCCGATTTAAGTGCTGTTGTAACAGGTTTACTTATTGCATTCAATGTTCCCACTTCAATGCCGTTGTGGATGGTAGTTTTAGGCGATATTTTCGCAATTGTTGTTGTAAAGCAGATGTTTGGCGGAATCGGCATGAACTTTGTAAACCCCGCACTTGCAACAAGAATTATGCTCATCGCATCTTTCCCCACGGAAATGGCAAAATGGAATGCACCCTTCTCATGGAAAACAGAGGCTACAACAACTGCTTCTCCTCTTGGCGAAATCAAAAATATTTTCAGAAGCGGCACAATCAATGATGATTCATTTGCAGAACTTCCCTCACTTATGGATATGTTCCTGGGTAAAAGAGCAGGTTCTTTAGGTGAAGTTTGTGCAATAGCTCTGATTATAGGTCTTATATATCTTCTTGCAAGACGTGTAATCAAAATCACAATTCCGCTTTCATATGTAGGTTCTTTTGCGGTAATCATGTTTATCGCAGGCGGATTCAATCTTACATTTTTAGCTTATCAGGTTCTTTCGGGCGGTCTTCTTTTAGGTGCAATTTTCATGGCAACTGACTACACAACTTCTCCCATCAATTTCAAGGGTCAGGTTATTTTCGGCATTTGCTGCGGTATTCTTACTGCACTTATCAGACTTTTCGGAAATCTTCCGGAAGGTGTATCGTTCGCAATTATCCTTATGAATATTCTTGTTCCTCACATTGAACATCTTACAACTCCGAAACCGTTCGGAACTGTAAAGGAAAAGAAGAAAAAGGGGGCTGAAGGATAATGAAAAAATTCAGTTTTAAAGAGGTCTGTGTTCCCGCAATCGTTCTTTTCCTTATTGCGGCAATCTGCACTGCAATTCTTGCTGTAACAAATGATGTGACTTCAGCACAAATTGCAAAAAACAACGCTGAAGCTGAAAGGCAGTCAAGACAAATAGTTTTTACTGATGCAAAAAGTTTTTCAGATGCAAAAACAGCAGGTGATAAAACATTTGTTGAAGCTCTTGATGAAGAAGGAAAAGTAATCGGATATATTTTCACAACTTCTTCAAAAGGTTACGGTAGCGAAATCAAAATTATGACAGGTATAGACCTTCAGGGTAAAGTAACAGGCATTGAAATTCTTTCAATCGAAGAAACTGCAGGTCTTGGCATGAACGCTAAAAAAGATGATTTCAAAAATCAGTATGTCGGCGCATCAGGTTTGTTCAATGTTGTAAAATCAAACCCGGGCGAAAACGAAATCCAGGCTCTTACAGGAGCTACAATCACTTCAAATGCTGTAACAGATGCAGTAAATGAAGCAGTGGAAATTTATAAAACAGTAACAGGAGGCGATAAATAATGGCAGAGAAAAAATCTCTCGGTAAAGAACTGACCAAAGGTTTTCTTGACGAAAACCCTGTTCTTCGTCTCGTTTTAGGTACTTGCCCTACTCTTGCTGTTTCAACCTCTGTTGAAAGTGCTATAGGTATGGGACTTGCAGCAACAATAGTTCTTATCTGTTCTAATATTGCAATATCTGCTTTGAGAAAGGTTATTCCCTCAAAAGTCAGAATTCCCGCATACGTTGTTGTTATTGCATCTTTCGTTACAATTGTGCAGATGCTCGTTAAAGCTTTCGCTCCTTCACTTGATGAACAGCTTGGCGTTTATCTGCCGCTTATCGTTGTTAACTGTATCATCCTCGGCAGGGCAGAAGCTTTTGCAGGCAAGAACAATGTTTTAGCTTCAGCTGTTGACGGTCTCGGAATGGGAATAGGCTTTACCATTGCGTTGTTCCTTATGGGCTTCATACGCGAATTTTTCGGCACAGGTACAGTTACAATCAGCCTTATCAATGACGGCAAAGCTTTGTGGTCACCGATTTTCGGTGAAAACCCGATTCTTATATTTATTCTTGCTCCCGGTGGTTTCTTTGTTTTCGGCATGCTTATCATGCTTGCAAACAAGATTGCAGAGAGAAAAGGCAAACCGAAGGCACAGCTTCATTCATGTAAAGCATGTCCTATGTTTGCAACTTGTACTTCTTCTGAAAAGGAGGACTGTGACAGATGAAAATCTTCTTCTCAATTTTGCTTACAGCAATCCTGACACAAAACTTTGTTCTTGCAAAGTTCCTCGGTATCTGCCCGTTCCTCGGCGTTTCAAAGAAAACAAAAACAGCCACAGGTATGAGCCTTGCAGTTATTTTCGTTATGGTACTTGCAACTGCGGTTACATACCCGATTAACACACTTCTTGTAAATAACGGACTTGAATATCTGCAGACAATCGTATTCATTCTTGTTATTGCCGCACTCGTTCAGTTAGTTGAAATTGTTCTGAAGAAATATATGCCTCCTCTTTATAATTCACTGGGCATTTATCTTCCTCTTATTACAACAAACTGTGCAGTTTTAGGTGTTGTTCTTCTCAACATTGATAACGGCTACAGCTTTGCAGAGTCAATGGTTAACTCACTCGGCGCCGGTATCGGATTCCTTGTGGCAATGGTTATGTTTGCAGGTGTCCGTGAAAGAATGGAATCAAGCGATGTTCCCGAAAGCCTTAAAGGTCTTCCTATAACACTCGTTGCAGCGTCGCTGGTTTCAATGTCTTTCCTTGGCTTTGCAGGCCTTGTGGAAAACATTTTTGCTTAAAGGAGGTAACATAAATGAGTCCGATAATTATTGCAGTTATTATAGTTGCCTCAATTGGTATTATTGCAGGTCTTGGCCTTGCTGTTGCCTCTATAGTTATGGCAGTTCCCGTTGACGAAAAAGCTGAAAAAATCAGAGAATGTCTTCCCGGTGCTAACTGCGGTGCCTGCGGTTTTTCAGGCTGTGACGGTTACGCTGCTGCATTGTCAAAGGGTGAAACAACACAGACTAACCTCTGTTCACCCGGCGGAAGTGAAGTGTCGGCGCAGATAGCTGAAATCACAGGTCTTGCAGCAGGAAGCATTGAACCCAAAGCAGCAATCGTTCTTTGTCAGGGCAGCTGCGGAAATTGTGACACAAAGCTTGAATATGAAGGTGTTCACAGTTGTTCAATGGCTCAGCAGCTTTTCGGCGGACCGAAAAAATGTCAGTACGGATGTATCGGTTTCGGCGACTGTATCAATGTCTGCCCTTACGATGCAATTAAAATCTGTGACGGTGTTGCGCGTATTGACCCCACAATGTGCCGTGCATGCGGAATGTGTATCAAAGCATGTCCGAAGCATCTTATTGAACTCCTTCCCGTTCATCAGAGCAAAGCGGCAGTTCTTTGCAAGAACGGTGATAAAGGCGCAATGACAAGAAAAGAATGCAAAACAGGCTGTATCGGCTGCATGAAATGTGCAAAAACATGCGAATTCGGCGCAGTTACAGTTGAAGGAAACAAAGCTCATGTGGATTACGAAAAATGCACAGGTTGCGGAAAATGCACAGAGGTTTGTCCTGTTAAATGTATTACACTTATAAATCTTGGTGAGTAATTTGTATAAAGCAGTAATCTTTGATTTAGACGGAACGCTTCTTGATAGCCTTGAAGACCTTGCCGACAGCGTAAATGAAATGCTGGCTCTGAAAGGGTATGAAAAAAGAAGCCTTGAGGAAATACGGAAGTTTGTCGGCAACGGAATGGCAAAGCTTGTTATGAGAAGCTTGCCGCAAAACGTTTCCGAACAAGAGTATAAAGAGTGTTATGAGTTTTTCAGAGCTTCATATAATAAGAACATGAAAAACAAAACGCGTCCGTATAAAGGAATTATAAATTGCCTTGAAACACTGAAAAAAGCAGACATAAAAGCGGTTGTAATATCTAATAAAAACGATGACGCAGTCAAACAACTGTGCAAGGATTTCTTCGGTGACCTGATTGTTGATGCATACGGAGTAAAAGACGGAGTTTTGCCAAAGCCTGACCCTCAGCTGGTGCTTAATGCAATCAGTGATTTGTCGCTGACAAAAGATGAATGTATTTTCGTAGGCGATTCTGATACAGATATTCTGACTGCGAAAAATGCAGGACTTGTTTCGGCAGGAGTTTTATGGGGTTTCCGCGACAGAAACGTTCTTGAAAAATCAGGAGCTGATTATATAATTGCTCAACCGCAGGAGCTTATGCAACTGATATTATTAAAATATCGTTAAATATTAAGCCTTTTTAATATTTTTTAGCACTTTATAATCAATACTCTATTGACAAAAAGTAAAATTTATAGTAAATTTATATCGTTCCAAACATTTTTTGAAAGGGGATAAAAATCCAATGAAAAAGTTATTAGCAATTCTCATGGCAGGCGCAATGCTTCTTTCTTTCGCAGCATGCGGCGATAAAAAGGAAGAAGAAACAACAGCAGCTCCCGAAGCAACAACAGTTGCAGACGCAGCAGGTGAAGTAGCCGGTGAAGACGAAACAGCAGAACCTGAAACAGAAATCGTTACAAACGAAGACGGCGAAACAGAAGTCGTAACAAAAGAAGACGACAAAAAAGAAGACGATAAAAAAGAAGACGGCAAGAAAGAAGACGACAAGAAGGAAGACGACAAGAAAGAAGAGGGCGAAAAACCCGTTTCTCAGTGGTCAGATCAGGAAATCCTTGATTTCTACAACAAAGCTGTAGTAGCAACAGACAAGAAAGCTCCTCAGGGCCAGTCAAAAATGGTTCTCGGCAACGGTGGTAAAATCACAGCTGACGGCGGTCTTGGCGGTGTTCTTGACATCGTATCACCCGTTATCGACAAAACACTTAAGAGAAACTCATCTCCCACATCTAACATTCCCGGTTATGGCGAAATCAAGTTGTCTGACCTTAAATCAATCAAAGCTACAGAAAAGAACGGCGTTATCACAGTTGAACTCGTAGGTAAAGAACAGACAGACGGCCCCACAGCTGATAGTTCAGCAGGTCCTGTTGGTCGCGTACTTGGTACTCTCGGTAACATCGATGGCGCTCTTAACGAACTCGGTGCAGAAATCTCAAGAGGTAAGAATACAGTTTCTCTTACTTACACAGACGTAACAGTTAAAGCTAACATCAACAAGAGCACAGGCATCATCACAAGCGGCAGATGGCACTATCTTGTAAACATCCTTGTTGAGGATGCTGATATCAAACTTGTTGTTAAACTTGGTGTTAAGAACCTCAGAGCAGCTGTTGACTACACAGTTACATTCTGATTTTAACAATTATAAAACAATTTTTGGGCGTATCGTGCAAAACGGTACGCCTTTTTTTGTTCATAATAATGAAAAAAAGTAATAATTTGTTATCTTTTTCGAAAAAGACTTGATTTTTTGTAATTTTTTTGTTACCATTATAAAACGTAGGATGCAAAATAGAATTATTTTGTTTATGGAGGCGGATTATTTGTGAATAAATCTAAACGCTATCTTAGCGTGATATTGGCGATAGTAACATTTGTTCTGAGTATCGGTTCAATAAACACTTTCGCTGCTGTCAAAGGTGACGTAAGCGGAGACGGTAGTGTGGCTGTCAATGACGCAATGCTTGTGTTTAATTATACGGCAGGCAAAGGGTCTCTTGGCACCGAAGCAAAAAAAAGAGCAGATGTTAATGCTGACGGTTCAATCAGCGTAGCAGATGCAATGAAGGTTTACAACATTCTTCTCGGCAAAGGTGATTCATCATCTTCTTCATCGTCAACAACATCTTCCTCTAAAAAGGGTGAGTTTAAAATCACAACTTACGGCTGGGGTCATGATGTAGGTATGAGCCAGAACGGTGCACACCTCTATGCAAAAAATGATGGTATGACTTACAAACAGATTCTTTCGCATTATTATCCCGGAACAAAGCTTGTAACAAAAGATACTACTGCACCTAAAAAAGTTACTTATAAATCAGTTGAATATTCAATGAGAGATTATCTTGCCGGTGCCGTTTACATGGAAATAGGACCTTCTTCACATAAGGAAGCTATAAAGGCACAGTGCGTTGCACTTTATACTTACGGAAAGTATCACGATAATTTCGGCAAAAACTTCGGCGGCAATGACCACGGAATGAAAGCAAATGTTGCTTCCGCACCGCAGAGCGATAAAATTTATGCAGCAGTTGACGAGGTTATGGGTCAGTATCTTACTTATAACGGCAGTGTTGCTCTTACTACTTATTTCGCAACTTCCTCAGGTACGACGGCAAAATGCTGTGACATCTGGTATCAGGACCTTCCGTATCTTACAAGGGTTGAAAGTAAGTACGACAAAAACGTTTCAGGCTATAAAACAACAATAACTCTCACAAAAGCGCAGATGGAAGCTAAGCTTGAAGGCAGCTTTGGTGTGACTCTTTCAGGAAATCCCGAAAAATGGATAAAAATTGTCAGCCACGACAGTTCCGTAAACTCAAAAATCGGACATCCCTTGCAGATTTCAATTGACGGCAAGAAAACAATAAAAGGCTCAACATTTTACGTAAAACTCGGGCTACGTTCGCCTTGCTATACAATAGAATATGTATAATCAAAAATGCTCCTGAAAGGAGCATTTTTTTTCGTAAACTGATTGAAAAAGTTATCCGGATGTGATAGTATATTATAAACAAAAAGCAAAGGAGTAAAAATATGGCACAGCTTAAGATGTATTGGAAAAGACAGAAGCCTGACCCGATAAAACTTCCCGAAGGTTTTACTGTTGTTAATTATAAAGATGAAAGCGATATCCCCGCATGGATTGAAATCTGCAAAAACGGTCTTGTAGGCGAAGATGCAACTGAAAAGAATTTTCAGGATGCAATTTTCGGCTGTGATGACCTTGTTCCTGAAAAAGACCTTTTCTTTATCGACTATAACGGCGAACATGTTGCAACTACTGCAGTAATTTACCACCCCGATAAAAATATGGGACATGTACATATGGTATCTGTAAGAAGTGATATGAGAGGTAAAGGTCTCGGCAACGTTCTTAATCAGATTGCTGTCAATAAACTCTATGATGATGGTTGCGACTATGCTTTCCTTACAACAGATGAATGGAGAAAGGCAGCAGTAAAGAGTTATCTTTCTTATGGCTTCCAGCCCGTTGAATACGACGAAGGTATGTATGACCGCTGGGTTGCTGTAATGAAAGAATACGGCATTAAAGAGCTTGAAATGCTTAAAGAAGAAGACGCAAGTCATTATTGTTATATTAAATTGGAGGACTGACAAATGGAAAAGAAAATCAAAGTAGGTATTGTAGGTGCCAGAGGTAAATGCATGATTATGGGCCTGCAGAATTGCGAAAATGTTGAAGTTGCAGCAATCTGTGACCTTGATGAAGGTGTTCTCAAAGAAATTTCTGAACAGTACAATATCCCCAAAACATACAGAATTTTTGACGATATGCTTGAAAGCGATATTGATGCAGTTATTATTGCAACTCCCATGCAGTACCATGTTATGCAGACTCTTGCTGCTCTTGAAGCAGGTAAACACGTTATGAGCGAAGTTACTGCAGGTGTTACAATGGATGAACTTCATTGGCTTGTTGAAGCAGTTGAAAAAAGCGGTAAAACATATATGATGGCAGAAAACTACTGCTATTCTCCTCAGGCACAGATGATTAAGAATATGTCTGCAGCAGGCGTATTTGGCAAGCTTTACTATGCAGAGGGCGAATATCTTCACGATATCAAAGACCTTGCAATTTATAAAAACGGTAAAACTTCATGGAGAAGCTATTGGCAGCTCGGCACAAGAGGATGCTTCTATCCCACACATTCTCTCGGCCCGGTTATGAAATGCTTCCCTGACGGAAAGAGAATCACATCAGTTTCTTCTTTCGGCACAGGCAGCTTTACTGCTCCCCAGTTCCATCAGGACGATACAACAGTTACAATGTGTACTCTTGACGAAGGCGAGCTTGTTAAAGTACGTGTTGACTGCATTTCAAACAGACCTCATAAAATGAACTATTATCTTCTCCAGGGTACAAACGGTGCTTATGAAGCACCCAGAGGACTTGGTGACGACCACAAAGTTCACATCAAACCCGACGATGCAGTTTACGGCTACAAGCAGGAATGGGCACCTCTTAAAGAATATGAAGGATTATATCTCCCCGAAAGATATAAAACTGCAACTGAAGAGCAGAGAAAAACAGGTCACGAAGGCGGCGACTTCTTTATCGTAAAAGATTTCATCGATGCAGTTGCAAACGGTACAAAGCCCTATGTTGACGTTTATGATGCAGTTGAATGGACAGCAGTAGGTCTTCTTTCAAATATTTCTGTTCAGAACGGCGGTAAAGCAATGGATATGCCCAACTTCAGAAAGAATCAGAAAGTATAACAAAGAAACATATATGTATATTGACTTTTTACCGGTTTTGGATTAAGATATAAGAAGAGTATTAAGTTAATTGGAGGGAAAACAAGCAGCTTTAATTTTAAGTTGTAAGTTTTCCCTTTTTATTTTCAGGGAGGATAGGATATGGAAAAATATATTCTTTCACTTGACCAGGGAACAACAAGTTCAAGAGCAGTTGTGTTTGATAAACAAGGCAACATCGTGGCAAAGTCACAGAGAGAATTTAATCAGATTTATCCTAACACAGGCTGGGTTGAACACGACCCTATGGAAATTCTTTACAGTCAATTCAACTCTGTAACGCAGCTTTTTGCGCAGTCTGATATCAAACCTGAGCAGATTGCTGCAATAGGTATCACCAATCAGCGTGAAACTACTATTGTGTGGGATAAAAACACAGGCAAACCTGTTTATAACGCAATAGTATGGCAGTGCAGAAGAACTGCAAAAATGTGTGAAGAATTAAAAGAAAAAGGCATTGAAGAATACGTAAAAGAAAAAACAGGACTTCTTATTGACGCATATTTTTCGGGAACAAAAATCAAATGGATTCTTGACAATGTAGACGGTGCAAGAGAAGCAGCTGAAAAAGGCGACCTTATTTTCGGTACGGTTGATACATGGCTTATCTGGAAGCTTACGGGAAAACACGTTACTGACTATTCAAATGCATCAAGAACAATGATTTTTGACGTTGATAAGCTTTGCTGGGATGAAAAATTATGTAACGAGCTTTCAATTCCCATGAGCATGTTGCCTGAAGTAAGACCGTCAAGCGAAATTTACGGATATGTAACAAACGGTATTCTGGGTCTTGAAGATCTGGCAGGTATTCCCGTTGCAAGTTCAATCGGCGACCAGCCTGCAGCACTTTTCGGCCAGACCTGCTTTGAAAAAGGTCAGGCAAAAAATACTTACGGCACAGGCTGCTTCCTGCTTATGAATACAGGCGAAAAAAGAGTACATTCTAAAAATAACCTTGTTTCCGGTGTTGCATGGGGAATCGGAGATAAAATTACATATTCTATTGAGGGAAGTGCGTTTAACGCAGGTTCAGTTATAAAATGGCTTCGCGATGAAATACATCTTATTGATACTGCACCAAGAATTGATGAACTCGCAGAAACGGTAGAAGATGCAAACGGTGTTTATTTTGTTCCCGCTTTTACCGGTCTCGGCGCACCGTATTGGGATATGTACGCAAGAGGTTGCATGATGGGTCTTACACGCGGTGCAAACCGCGCTCATATAGCAAGAGCCTGCCTTGAAAGTATTGCTTTCCAGATGACAGATTTGCTTGAAGCTATGAATGCAGACTCAGGTATTGAACTTTCATCTCTGCGTGTTGATGGTGGCGCATCTGTAAGTAATATCATGATGCAGATTCAGTCAAACCTTATAAGAACACCTGTTGACCGTCCCAAAATGGTAGAAACCACGGCTTTAGGTGCAGCATTCCTTGCAGGTCTTGCAGTAGGATATTGGAAAGATACGGAAGAGTTAAGTTCAATCAGAGAAGTTGACAGAATTTTCACCCCTGAAATGGATGTTGAAGAACGCGACAGAATTTATGCAGGATGGAAAAAGGCTGTAAAACGCTCAATGGATTGGGAAGAACACGAATAAAATAAAGGAGAAATATATTATGGGAAAAGTTATACTTGATTGGAAAACAGCACAGGAATTTATAACTGACGCTTTCGTAGGCGTAGGTGTGCCCCGAGAAGATGCAGAAATCTGCACAGATATTCTGCTTGAATCAGACAGACGCGGTATTGAATCACACGGATGCAACAGATTCAAACCTATTTATATCGACAGAATCAATTGGGGTATCCAGAATCCCGTCACAAACTTTGAAATTATCAAAGAAACTCCCACAACAGCAGTTGTTGACGGACACGACGGTATGGGTCAGGTTATCGGCCATAAGGCTATGACAATGGCTATAAAGAAAGCTAAAGAATACGGTATGGGTATGGTAGTTGTACGTAATTCCTGCCACTACGGTATTGCAGGTTACTACACAACAATGGCAACAAAAGCAGGCTGTATCGGCATGACAGGCACAAACGCACGTCCTTCAGTTGCTCCTACACACGGTGTTGAAGGTATGTTCGGTACAAACCCCTTTACAATCGGTGTTCCCACTGATGAAGAATTTGATTTCAATTTCGACTGCGCTACTTCAATTACACAGAATGGTAAAGTTGAATATTATGAAAGAATCGGTGAAGAAGTTCACCCGGGCACAATTATCGGCATTGATGGCGAGCCTGTTGAAGGTGATGCAGGTGTGGCACTTAAAAAAATCCGTAACGGCACAGCAGCACTTACAACTCTCGGCGGTATCGGCGAAGCTCTCGGAGGATACAAAGGCTATGGTTTTGCTCTTGCAGTAGAATTCTTCTCAGCAGCATTGCAGGACGGTGCTTACGGTAAAGCACTTGACGGCGTTGGTGAAAACGGCGAAAAAGTACCCTATCATCTCGGTCATTTCTTTATTGCAATCGATACAGACCATTTCCTTGGTGAAGATGTTTGCAGAAAGAAGACAGGCGATATTATCCGCGAAATCAGAGCTTCAAAGAAAGCTCCCGGTCAGGACAGAATTTACACCGCAGGCGAAAAAGAATACGAAATCTGGCAGTCAAGAAAAGATTCAGGTGTTCCGATTAATGAATCTGTTCAGGCAGAAATGTCAAAAGTACGTGATGATTTAGGTCTTGACTACAAATTCCCCTGGGAGGACTAATAATGGATTATGCAAAAAAAGCCCTTGAATGTCATTATGAATGGCAGGGCAAAATTGAAGTTAACGCAAGAGCAAAGGTGAACGACAAAGAATCATTGTCACTTGCATACACTCCGGGTGTTGCGCAGCCTTGCCTTGAAATCAATAAAGATTACAGCAAAAGTTATGAACTTACACGCCGTCACAACCTTGTTGCAGTTATTACAGACGGTACTGCAGTTTTAGGTCTTGGCGATATCGGTCCTGAAGCGGGTATGCCTGTTATGGAAGGCAAATGCGTTCTTTTCAAAGAATTTGCAGGTGTTGATGCATTCCCTCTCTGCATCCGTTCAAAGGATGTTGATGAAATCGTAAACACAATAGCACTTCTTGCAGGCTCATTCGGCGGAATCAACCTTGAAGATATTTCAGCACCCCGTTGCTTTGAGATTGAAAGAAAACTCAAAGAGAGAAAAGATGTTGACATTCCCGTTTTCCATGATGACCAGCACGGCACAGCTATTGTGTGTTCTGCAGCACTTATGAATGCGCTTAAATGTGTCGGTAAAAAAATGGAAGATGCAACTGTTGTTATCAACGGTGCAGGCTCTGCAGGTATCGCTATTGCAAAGCTTTTCATTCAGCTTGGTGTAGGAAATCTTATTATGTGCGACCGTTTCGGTATTGTGGTAAAAGGTAAAGCAGGTATGACTTCTGCACAGGAAGAAATGGCAGAAATCTCAAACAAAAATAACATCGACGGAACACTTGCTGATGCACTTAAAGGTGCAGATGTTCTTGTTGGTGTTTCGGCTCCCGGTTGTGTTTCACAGGATATGATTAAATCAATGGCAAAAGATGCTGTTGTTATGGCAATGGCAAATCCGGTGCCTGAAATTATGCCTGACGAAGCAAAGGCTGCAGGCGCTGCAGTTGTAGGCACAGGCAGAAGCGACTATCCTAACCAGATTAATAATGTTCTTGCTTTCCCCGGAATTTTCCGCGGTGCACTTGATGTAAGAGCAAGCGATATCAACGAAGAAATGAAGGTTGCAGCAGCAAAAGCTATTGCATCTCTCGTTTCAGATGAAGAACTCTGCCCCGAATATATTATTCCCAAAGCATTTGACGAAAGAGTAGGCAAAACTGTTGCAGCCGCAGTTGCAGAAGCAGCCCGTCAGACAGGCGTAGCAAGAATTTAAGCAAAAACTTGCTCTGTCTTTGTTTGAAATTCCCCTTACTTTTTCAAGAGACGACAAAAATCATATGGTAAAAGTAAACCCGCAAGTATTGCTTACTTGCGGGTTTTTCATATTAAATAAAATGGTAAGAATACCTATGGAAATTTATCATTTTGATATAATTATATGATTTGCCATTTCTGCTGGAAAATTTCACAATGGCTGTCTTCTGATGCAGGTGCATAGAAAACAGTCAGCAATGTTCCGTCAGAAAGTTCAATAGTTGAAGGATAACCTAAATCGTCTTCGTCTAACTTGCTCTCATAAATTCTTAAATCTTTTTCCCATGTTTTGCCGTTGTCTGTGCTTACCATTGCCATAATTCCGTAAGGGTATTTTCTTCTGCCGTAAGTACAAATAAGTGTTCCTGATGAATGTAAGAAAAGATGTGGCGGTGCACCATCAGTTTCACCGAGAATCCTTTCAGGCTTTGTCCATGTCCTGCCTCCATCGGAAGAAAAGCACTGATAAATTGTAAACACATTGTCGTTCTCTGCTCTTGTGTGACAGATAAGTCTTCCGTCAGGAAATTCAAGTATGTTTGGTTCATTGATGAAAATATTTTCATCATCAATTGTAATTTTTCCCATATATTCTGCTTCGCCTGTTTCCGGGTTAAGTTTCACAACTTCAAGTCCCGCTTCAACATCGAAGAAATTGTTTCCGACCCACAGAACAGTGCCGTCACGAAGCTCTTTCGGCCCATGAGGAGAAGTAACGGGCGAATGCATAAGCTTTCCGAAAGTAATACCGTTATCAAAACTTACACGGAAAGTTGAGCCTAAATATTTTTCTTCGTCATCTTTTGTAATTGTGTTTATGTAATTCTGTACATACTCGTTTTCTTTGTTATATTCTTTCTGCATATCGGCAGTGTTATTGAATGAAGTGAAAATAACTCCGTTATCGCCGAAAGGACATATGCCGGCATCTCTGTCATCAAGAGGTGTATCAATAACAGGTGCGGGCTTTGTGTAAGTTTCGCCGTTATCGAAACTATATGAAATTACTGCCTTTCCGAAAGGGCAAACGTGCTCAAGGCGGAAGCCTGATGCACCTACTGCAATTTTACCGTCTTTGAGTTTTGCCACAGTAGGCCAGCCGAAATAGTTATGTTTACTGTCAGAATTTGACATAATAATTTTTGGTTTTCCGATAAGTTTAATTGACATAAAAATTCCTCGCTATTTCATTATAATAAAGACTGTTAATACGGATTTGCTAATTTTAAAATTTTCCGCAGTACCATCCAACTACACCATCTTTTTTTGCAATACAACCCTTTGAGTTCCTTGAAATAATTGACAACCTGTCTCCCTTTTTTACAGGAAGAACATAATCTGTATAGTCAAAGCACTCCGTTTCATTTCTGATATAAGAGTTTGGAATCTGTAATTTACGTCCGCTCTTTAAATGCTCAACATACGAAAACTCTTCACCTTTGTTCAATATTCTGATTTCTTTGTTAAGCCAGGATATGTATACTGATTCAGTGCTTGGACTTTGACTCTCAAGAGCACATACGGTAGGAATCTCATCATAACTTATATGAGAAAATTCGTCAACAGAACAATTTATATCGGGAATTATCAGCAGGTTTATCTGTCCGTCTTTTTTTACTCCGCACCCACCATCTATAGAAATAATTTTCTTATCACGGTTAATAATCGGATTCATTTGTGGTATGTTGGAACCATACAAAACAACAGGCCAATGACCTACAATTACATATTTATCAAAGATGTATGGAGTATTCTCAGCAAATGCATCATATTTAGTTAATTCCAAAACAGTTCTACCTGAATTATCTGACACTTTCCTTTCTCTTAATCCCCCATGAACAAAAACATATTTTTGCGTTTCCACAATCGTCGGCAAATCGGCAAGAAATTTGAATTCGTTTTCAAAATGATTAATAACATCTTTCTTTGACCGAAGAATATCTTCAGGATTATTTATCGTATAACCGCATTCTGTTGCGAGTTCTTCATAAAATGAAGTGCCTGTCCACTGTCTTAAATTTAAAACATAGTTATAAAAACTGTTCACATTTTCTTCTGAAAGTCCATATATCAATTTCAATCTGTATGCATCAACATTACCGATAAGAGGTATAACATTTCTGTTTTCAGAAAGTTCCATGACATAACGCAAAGTGTCTAGATTTTCAGGACCTTTTTCAATCATATCTCCAACGATAAATAAGATGTCGTCATCGCCAAAAGAAGCTTTTTTCAAAACTTTTTTGAAATAAGACAGATGACCATGAATATCACTGGTAACGAGAATCCTTTTTCCGGACTCTATAGATATCTGTTCAATTTTGGTTGATAAATCTAACATAAATAGGTCATCCCTTTGAACTGTTTTTTTCTGTGTTCAATGTTGAAACAAAACTTCTCTTAATCTCCAAACAATCATTAAGTAAAGAGTTTTGTACTGCTCTGTTATATGTACAGATAATAGATAAGAGATAATAAAGAATAGATAATAATACAAACAGCGCCCGTTTTCGTTCACTATTATCTATTATTTATTCAATATTATCTCTTATTTTAGCCTAGCGAGAGGCAATGTCTGGCCCGCCCGAGAGGATTCGAACCCCCGACCTTCAGAATCGGAATCTGCTGCACTATCCTGCTGTGCTACGGGCGGAAATATTTTATTTATTTTACCACACTTTTATCCTTTTTACAACTTATAAGAATAAGATTTTATTAAAAGTATATACTATATCAGAGGTGATTTTATGACAATCAGGCTGAAACCTTTACTTATCAACCTTTTTATCCCCCTTGCTGTAGGCGGACTTTCTGCACTTTTTACAATGAACAGCATGGAGAATTTTGAAAGACTCAATCAACCGCCCCTTTCTCCGCCGGGCTGGCTTTTCCCCGTTGTGTGGACAATTCTTTATACTCTTATGGGGATTGCCGCTTACCTTGTTGTAACAAGTAATGCAACACAAAAAGATAAAAGAACTGCCCTGACCATTTACGGTGTACAGCTTTTCTTTAATTTTCTGTGGTCAATAATTTTCTTTAACAGAGAAGATTTTCTCTTTGCGTTCATCTGGCTGGTTGCTCTCTGGGCATTGATAATCGCAAATATCATTCTTTTCTACAGAATTTCAAAACCTGCAGGAATTATGCTTATTCCGTATCTTTTGTGGGTAACTTTTGCCGCATATTTAAACTTTGCTATATACCTTTTAAACTGAATTTTAAACGAAAAATCCCCTCTGTCCTTCGGACATCTCCCCTTGCATTTTCAAGGGGCGACAATTACTTCAGATACACAAAAAATTATAAAAAGTGTCTCACTTAAAGGTTAATCTTCCTTAAGTGAGACACTTGATTTTTTATTTTGTTGCTTTTAAATATTTTTCAAAATTTTCTGACCATAAATCAGCATCCTGGGGAACATATGTAACAACATTTTCGCTTGATGCGATAATTTCTCTTGCTTCCTTGATATCCTTGATTTCACCGTGTGAAATAAGCTGAACTGCAAGGTTACCGAGGACTGTTGCTTCAATAGGACCTGCTTTCACTTCGCAGCCACATGAATTTGCTGTAAGCTGACAAAGTAAAGTATCTTTTGTTCCGCCGCCGATGACGTGAATTACAGGATAATCTTTACCTGTACATTCTTTGATTTTTTCAAAAGTTTCTCTGTACTTCATTGCAAGGCTTTCGTAAATGCAACGCATAATTTCGCCTACAGTTTCGGGAACATACTGGTTTGTTTTTCTGCAATATTCACGGACTCTTTCAGGAAGATTTCCGTGAGGAACAAATTCAGGCGCATCGGGGTCAATAAAGCATTTGAAGGGTTCAGATGCAAGAGCTAATTTTTCAAGGTCAGCATAAGAATAATTTTCTCCTTCTCTTGCCCACTGACGGCGGCTTTCCTGAATAAGCCACAAGCCGATAATATTTTTAAGGAAACCTGTTGAGAAATCATATCCGCCTTCGTTTGTGACATTGATTTCATAAGTTGTATCATTTACAACAGGTTCTTCAAGCTCCGTTCCGAAAAGTGACCATGTACCGCTGCTGATGAATGCAAATTCACCTTCAGGACAAGGTACTGCACTGATTGCTGACTGTGTATCGTGTTCACACACTGCAATTACAGGCACACTTTCCACTCCGCATTCTTCGCAGATTTCTTTGCTCAGAAAACCTACTTTTGTTCCGCTTTTTACAATGGGAGCAAAAATGTCTTTTCTGATTCCAAGTTTATCAAGAAGTTCATCTGACCAGGAATTTGTTTTTAAATCAATCATCTGTGAAGTTGTGGCAATTGAATATTCTGTATTTTTTTCGCCTGTAAGCATATATGCAAAAAGGTCAGGCATAAAGAGCATTTTATCTGTCCTTTCTAACATATGAGGACGCTCTTTTTTAAGGGCAAGAAGCTGGAAAATTGTATTGAGTTCCATAAACTGAATACCTGTAATATCATACATTTCTCTTTTTGAAATATATTTTTCCGCTTCTTCAATCATACCCACAGTTCTTGCGTCGCGGTAATGAATCGGATTTTCAAGAAGGCATCCGAATTCATCAAGAAGTCCGAAGTCAACCCCCCAGGTGTCGATACCGATACTGTCAAAACCGCCTGCCTGCTTTGCTTTGATAATACCCTGTTTGATTTCATAAAAAAGTCTGAGAACATCCCAATAAGTTGTACCGTTTACACTTACCGGGTCGTTTGAAAAACGGTGAACTTCGCTGAGTTCAATTTTTCCGTTTTCAAATTTGCCTATAATCGCTCTGCCGCTTGATGCGCCGAAGTCAAAAGCAAGAACTCTTTTCACTCAAATCACTCCTCAATAACTACGCCTTTTTTGATAATAACGTTTGCATAAATTGCTGTTTCACCTGTTGAAACAATAGCGTATGCTTTTTTTGCCCTGTCGTAGAAATCAAAACGTTCTACAAGCTCAAATTCTTTATCGCCTTCGTTTTTCTTAACGATATCTTTGTATTCAGCCCAGATAGGAGGTCTGTTTTCGCTGTCACCGTTATCCATAAGTGCAACGGGAGCATCAACATAAGTATCGAGAGGGAAAAGTTTTAAAATTGCATCAAGAATTGCGGGAACTGAATGTCCGTCGCAACGTACAAGTCTCTGTGCACAAGCTGCTGCAGGGAAATTTCCGTCACCGATAACAAGTTCATCGCCGTGTCCCATTTCCATAAGAATTTTAAGAAGTTCGGGAGGTAAGATTGAAGGAATGTTTTTAAGCATAGTAATTAGTCCTTTCGTATTTGTATTTTAAAAAAATTATTTTATTAATTCAACAGCATTTGCTTCTCCGTACATACTGTACATTTTGCTGTAAATTCCGCCTGCCTGCAGAAGTTCTTTATGTGAACCCTGTTCTTCTATTCCGTTTTCAGTAAGAACAATAATTTCATCTGCATTTTTGATAGTTGTAAGTCTGTGTGCAATAGTAAGAGTTGTTCTTCCTTTTGCAAGACGTTCAAGAGATTCCTGAACAAGTCTTTCGCTTTCGTTATCAAGGGCAGAAGTTGCCTCGTCAAGAAGAAGAATAGGAGGATTTTTCAGGAAAACTCTTGCAATAGAGATTCTCTGTTTCTGTCCGCCTGAAAGTTTTACGCCTCTTTCACCGATGTATGTATCAAAACCATTGGGAAGTCCGCAGATAAAATCATATGCTCCTGCCTGCTTTGTGGCTTCAATAATTTCTTCTTCAGTTGCATCATGCTTACCGTAAATTAAATTGTCTCTGATTGTTCCGCTGAAAAGATAAACATCCTGTGCAACAACACCGATATTTTTTCTCAAAGAATGAAGCGTGATATCTTTTATATTTTTTCCGTCTACAAAGATGTCACCGCTTTCAATTTCGTAAAAACGGGGAATTAAATTGCAAAGCGTTGTTTTACCGCCGCCGCTTGGTCCCACAAGTGCTAAATTCTCACCTTTTTTAAGATGAAGATTAAGGTTGTGAAAAATTTGTTTTTCGCCTTTCACATAGCTGAAAGATACATTTTTAAATTCAATTTCGCCTTCTACATTTTCAATGTCAACTGCATCAGGTGCATCTTCAATTTCAGGAATTTCATCCATAATTTCAGTAAATCTTTCAACACCGGTTACACCGCGGCTGAACTGCTCACTGAAATCAACAATACTTCTTACAGAGTTTAAAAGAGTTGAAACAAGAAGTAAACTTGCTGCAAAATCACCTGCTGCAATTTTGCCTTCTTTCATTAGCCATGCACCCATTGCAATAACAGCAATATACATTGTGCCGTTGATAAGACCTACTGTTGCGTGGAAAGAAGCCATATATTTATAGCCTCTGATTTTAACTTTTATGTACTCATCGCAGCCTGCAAGGAATTTTTGTTTTTCTGTTGCTTCATTCGTAAAAGAACGGACAACTTTAACACCTAAAAGACTGTCTTCAAGTCGAGCATTAATTTCGCCAATCTGATGACGATTTTCTTTGAACGTATCACGCATTTTTGTTCTCGTTTTTTTCGTAAGCAAAACCATAAATGGGAAAAGAACAAAAACTGCTATCGCGAAGCGGATATCCATTGTTGTAAAAATATAAAAACTTGCTATAAATTTTACAACTGTCATCAATATCATTTCAGGGAAATGATGTGCCCATTCCGCAACATCAAAAAGGTCTGAGTTCATTCTTGACATAAGCTGACCTACTTTTGTGTTGTCAAAATATGAGAATGAAAGTTTCTGCAGATGGTCAAACATATCTTCACGCATTGCGTTTTCAATTTTTGTGCCCATTTTATGACCAAAGAATGCCTGACAATAACTTGCAACACTTTCTACCGCTTTTATTCCCACATATGCAAGACAGATTGAAATTAAAAATCTGTATGTAATCTGAGCACCTTTATCTGTAATTTCTCTGACGATAATGGGTAAAATAATTTCACTTACTGCTGCAGTTATAGCACAAAGCAAAACACAGAGTTCTGTTTTGATATGTTTTTTAAGATAGGGAAAAAATCTTTTTATAAGTGAAAAATTTTCCACCAGACTTTTTTCTTTCTTTTCTTCTTTTTCCATAAGGATATCCCTCCTTTATAAAAGCAATAAAAATTATCAAAAATTTTATTTGATTTTTTCAATAAGTTTTTTTGCCTGATTTTTTACGTTTTCAGGGCAAGGTGAGCCGAGAGGTGTACGCATTGAAACGCATCTTTCAAGAGAAATTGCATCATAAACACCTTCATCAAACAAATCACATACACTCTTATAATCTTCAATTGGAAGCACGTCAAGAGTTGTTCCTTTTTCAATACAAAGTGCAACAAGCTCGCCTGTTGCTTTATATGCATCTCTGAAAGGAAGACCTTTTGAAACAAGGAAATCAGCGCAGTCTGTAGCATTAATAAATCCGCCGAGAGCTGCTTTCTTCATATTCTGCGGTAAAACTGTCATTGTTTCAATCATGGGTATAAATGCTGTAAGACAAAGTTTGACTGTATCAACTGCATCGAAAATTGCATCTTTATCTTCCTGCATGTCTTTGTTATATGCAAGGGGAAGACCTTTCATAAATGCAAGAAGTGTCATAAGGTCGCCGTAAACTCTGCCGGCTTTACCGCGTACAAGCTCTGCAATATCAGGATTTTTCTTTTGAGGCATAATACTTGAGCCTGTTGAGAAAGCATCATCAAGTTCAATAAATTTGAATTCCCATGAACACCAGAGAATAATTTCTTCACTGAAACGTGAAAGATGCATCATAAGAATTGAAATTGCACTTGCGAGTTCAATGCAGAAATCTCTGTCGGAAACGCCGTCGAGTGAATTCTGTGTAGCACCTGCAAAGCCGAGAAGTTCTGCTGTTCTTTCACGGTTCAACGGATAAGTTGTACCTGCCAGAGCACCGCTTCCCAAAGGACAGTAATCCATTCTTTCAAGGCAGTCTTCAAGTCTGCCGATATCTCTTAAAAACATTTCACCATAAGCAAGAAGATGATGACCAAAAGTAATGGGCTGCGCTCTTTGAAGATGAGTATAACCGGGCATTACAACCTCTGCATATTTTTCTGCCTGCATAGCAATAACTTTTTCAAGTTCTTTAACCTGTGTAATAAGTGCAACACATTCTTTTTTAAGGTAAAGTTTTATATCAAGTGCAACCTGGTCGTTACGGCTTCTTGCCGTATGAAGTCTTTTACCTGCCTGACCGATTCTTCTTGTAAGTTCACCTTCAATAAATGTGTGAATATCTTCAGCATCAGGGTCAATCTGCAAAGTACCGTCAATAATTTCTTCTTTTATTTTTTTAAGCTCAGTTACTATTGCTTCCTTATCCTCAACAGAAATAATCTCCTGCTCTGAGAGCATCGTTGCATGTGCAATACTGCCGTCAATATCTTCTTTGAACATTCTTGAGTCAAAGGAAATAGATGAGTTGAAATCGTTTGTTTTTTTGTCTGCTTCTTTTGAAAAGCGTCCTGCCCAGAGTTTCATATATTTATTAATTCCTTTCTCTGAAAAAAATTAAAGGGTGAAAAATACTTCACCCTTAATTTTAAAAGTTTTCACTATAATTGTCAAGCAATTACAGAACTTATTCTATTATTTATTTGCTTCTCTTTCCTGGTCAAGAATTGCTTTAACCTTAATCGGAAGACCGAAGAGATTGATAAATCCTGCTGAATCGTTCTGGTCGTAAACTTCATCTTCATCAAATGTTGCGAAAGCTTCACTGTAAAGTGAATAGGGAGATGTTGTACCTGCATTGATGATGTTACCTTTGTAAAGCTTAAGTTTTACATCACCTGTAACTGTTTCCTGTGTTTTGTCAACAAATGCTGAAAGAGCTTCACGAAGAGGTGTAAACCATTTGCCGAAGTAAACTAAATCTGCAAACTGCTGTGCAACAAGTGCTTTGTAGTGATGAGTATCTCTGTCAAGGCAAAGTGTTTCGAGAACCTGATGAGCTCTGTAAAGGATTGTACCGCCGGGAGTTTCATAAACGCCTCTTGATTTCATACCAACAAGACGGTTTTCAACCATATCCATAAGACCGATACCGTTTCTGCCACCGATTTCATTAAGTTTTGTTACAAGTTCAACAGGAGCAAGCTTTTCACCGTTAACTGCAATTGCTTCACCCTTTTCAAAGCTGATTGTAACATATTCAGCTTTATCAGGAGCCTGTTCGGGAGAAACGCCGAGTTCAAGGAAACCGGGTTTATCATACTGAGGTTCATTTGCAGGGTCTTCAAGGTCAAGTCCTTCGTGTGAAAGATGCCAGAGGTTCTTATCTTTTGAATAGTTTGTTTCTCTGTTTATTTTAAGGGGAATACCCATTTTTTCAGCGTATTCGATTTCATCTTCACGAGATTTGAATTCCCATGTTCTCCAGGGAGCAATGATTTCCATTTCAGGAGCAAAAGCTTTAATTGCAAGTTCAAAACGAACCTGGTCGTTACCTTTACCTGTGCAACCATGGCAGATAGCATCTGCGCCTTCTGCTTTTGCAATTTCAACAATTCTCTTTGCAATGATAGGACGTGCAAAAGCTGTACCGAGAAGATATTCACCCTCGTAAATTGCACCTGCTTTGATTGTGGGATAAATATAATCTTTAACAAAAACTTCTTTCAGGTCTTCAATATAAAGCTTTGAAGCACCTGTTTTGAGTGCTTTTTCTTCAAGGCCGTCGAGCTCTGTACCCTGACCTACGTCACCTGATACTGCAATAACCTCACAGTTGTTATAGTTTTCCTTAAGCCACGGAATGATAATAGATGTATCAAGACCGCCTGAATAAGCAAGAACAACTTTTTTAATTTCTTTTTTCATCTCAAATTACCTCCAACTTGTATTTTAAACATTTTTTTCACTCAATATACACTATTATACACCTTTTATGCATAAAATCAAGCAAAATTTTATAAATATGCAATTTTTATACACATTTGACATTTGAATGAAAAAATAATAAAATAATTGTACACTATTACAACATTTTTTGCAAGGGGATGAGCCGATGAATAAAAATAAAAATTTAAGGCCTATGCTTTTTTTCGCTCTTATCGGCATTATCTTTGTAAGCGCTTTACTTTTCACTATAGCTAAATTAACGGATAAAAATATTGCACCCGTTCCGATTGAAAACGACACAACAATTTCCAAAACCGAATATTGGGAAGATCCTGACGGCACGGTTGCCAAAGATATAGTTTATGATGAAAACCAGAGTGTTTATAAAAGTTCATTTATAGGCGAATATAAAAGTTTTTCAATTAATCCGAAGGTTGCTAAAATAAGCAAAAACGGCTGGAATCTGATTCTTCTTAACAAAAATAATGTGTTGCCTGATAATTATGAAATTAATCTTACGGAAATTGCCGGCAGCAAAATCAAGATGGATGCAGATGCTGCAACTTATTTCAATAAAATGTATATAGATGCATCCCGTGAAGGAATTATTCTTACACCTTTTTCAGGCTACAGAACAGTTTCTTTCCAGAGAAAGCTTTTTGAAAATAAAATTCTCGATATAATTGAAGAAAAAGGTGTTGAAGAAGCAGAAGCAGTCAAAAGCGCAATAAAATCCGTTAATGTTCCTGCTTCGAGTGAACACAATGCAGGTCTTTCAGTTGATATTGTAAGCAGAGATGATGCATTCTCGCAGACTGAAGAATATGCATGGTTATGTGCAAATGCTCAGAAATACGGCTTTATTCTGCGTTATCCGGAAGGTAAGGAAAAAATCACAGGTGTTGAATTCAAGCCTTACCATTGGCGTTTTGTGGGCATAAACGCCGCAAATGAAATGAACAAGTCAGGACAATGTCTTGAAGAATACGTTAAATAATTTTCAGAGGTATTATATATGCAATATTTTGCAAAACATTATGATGTTGCAGTTATCGGAGCAGGCCATGCGGGAATTGAAGCAGGGCTTGCTTCTGCACGTCTCGGATGTCAGACGTGCGTTTTCACAATAAATCTTGACTGGGTAGGTAACCTCCCCTGTAATCCGTCAATCGGCGGCACATCAAAAGGTCATCTAGTGCGCGAAATTGACGCGCTTGGCGGTGAAATGGGTATTGCTGCTGATTTACATACACTTCAGAACAGAATGCTCAATGTAGGTAAAGGACCTGCCGTACACAGCTTGCGTGCACAGATTGACAGACGTCTTTATTCTCAATATATGAAGCATGTTCTTGAAAAACAGGATAATCTCGAACTCAGGCAAGCTGAAATTGTTGATTTGAAAAGAAATAGTGACGGTTTATGGGAAATGATGACTAACCTTGAAGCTGTTTACACTGCTGAATGCGTAATACTCGCAACCGGAACTTTCCTTGGCGGTAAAATCTACGTAGGTGATGTGTCATTTTCAAGCGGTCCTGACGGAATGTTCCCTGCAAATATGCTCTCAGAGGCACTTATTCGCCTGGGAATCGAGACAAGAAGGTTCAAGACAGGTACACCGTCAAGAGTAAACAGAAGAAGCGTTAACACCGAAATTCTGGAAATTCAGGAGGGTGACGAAGAAACTACTCCTTTTTCCTTTAATTTTAATTCTGAAATAGAAAATACTGAACCTTGTTATGTAACATATACAAATGCAGAAACAAAAAGAATCATTCTTGAAAATCTTCACCGCTCTCCCCTTTACGGTGGAAAAATTGACGGTGTAGGTCCAAGATATTGTCCGAGTATTGAAGATAAAATAGTAAGATTTGCAGAGAAAGAACGACATCAGATTTTTATTGAACCTTGCGGAAGCAGTGAAAATACTGAAGAAATGTATCTGCAGGGACTTTCATCTTCTTTACCTGAAGATGTTCAGCTTGCATTTATCAGAACTATTCCCGGCCTTGAAAATGCACAGATTATGAGAACTGCTTACGCTATAGAATATGATTGCGTAAACCCATTGACACTTAAATCCACACTTGAATTTGAGAATTTTGATGGACTTTACGGTGCAGGACAATTCAACGGCTCAAGCGGATATGAAGAAGCTGCAGCACAAGGACTTGTTGCAGGTATAAATGCTGCAAGAAAAATTCAAGGCAAGGGCGAATTTATTCTTGACAGGGCAAGCTCATATATAGGCACTCTTATTGATGACCTTGTTACAAAAGGTTGCTCTGACCCTTACAGAATGATGACTTCACGTTCGGAATACAGACTTATTTTAAGGCAGGATAATGCTGATTTACGCCTTACTGAAAAAGGCTATGAAATCGGTCTTATCAGCGAAGAGAGATATAATAAATTTTTACATAAAAAAGAACTTATAAAGCAGGAAGATGAGCGAATTAAAAAAGTTGTAGTTTCCCCGTCTGACAGGTTAAACGAGATACTTGTTTCACGTGGAACAGCACCGATAAAAACAGGCGTAAGACTTTCTGAGCTTATAAAGAGACCTCAGCTTGATTATAAAATTTTAACTGAATTTGATACAGAAAGACCTGATTTACCTAAAGAAATTTTTGAACAGGTTGAAATTGAAATCAAATACGAAGGTTATATCAAAAGACAAAAAGCACAGATAGCCGAAATGAGGCGTCTCGAAAATAAAAAGATTGATTTTATAAAAGATTTCAAAGATATTGTAGGTCTACGTCTTGAAGCACAGGAAAAGCTTAATAAAGTACGTCCCGCAAATATAGGACAGGCTTCACGTATTTCAGGAGTAAGCCCTGCTGACATTTCTGTATTGCTTATATATTTATCTTCTGTCGGAAAGGATAACAAATAATGCTTATATCAAAAGAATTATTTATCGATTCACTTAAACCTTACAATATTGAACTTTCTGATGAAAAAATTGAAATGTTTGATAAATATGCGTCACTTCTTGTAGAATGGAACGCAAAGTTCAATCTTACTGCAATTAAGGACCCTGACGGAATTGTTGTTAAACATTTTGTTGACAGTCTTACCGTTCTTTCTGAAAATAAGCTTGAAGGAACAATGATTGACGTAGGAACAGGAGCAGGTTTTCCGGGACTTCCCCTTTTAATTACAAATGATAACCTTGAAGTTACTTTTCTTGACAGCACCGGTAAAAAAATCAGATTTATTGAAACAGTTCTTGATGAATTAGGTTTATTTGCAAATACAGTCAATTTGAGAGCAGAAGAAGCCGCACGTGACGAATTTTTACGTGAAAGCTTTGATTATGCCACTGCCAGAGCTGTTTCAAATTTACGCGATTTATCTGAATACTGTCTGCCGTTTGTGAAAGTCGGCGGAAAATTCATATCTATGAAAAGTGCAAAAACAGAAGAAGAAATAACAGATGCAAAGGAAGCAATAAAGGTTCTCGGCGGCGAAATTGAAAAAGTAAAATCCTTTGAACTTGCCGATTGCGGTGAAAGAACACTTGTTTTTATAAAAAAAGTTCGTCATACTCCGACAAAATACCCGAGAAATTATTCGCAGATTATAAAAAATCCTATTGTTTCACGTGGAACAAAATAAAAAAACGTAATATTTTGTCTTAATTTTCAAGTGGACAAACTCCCCTTAAAGGTGTATTCTTAATTCATCGAGAAACACTTTTGGGGGATTTTTTAATGCAGAATGAATATGCAGGACAAATCATATTTGTTAAATGCAATAAAATTATATCTTCCGTAAATACAAAAAACAAAACAGAAAATATTGAAAAACTTTCAGATAACATCAGAAAGAACGGATTACTTCAACCCATAAACATCAGACCGGTAAAATACGGTTTATATGAAATTATAAGCGGCCAACGAAGATTTACTGCATGTAAGCTTGCGGGACTTACTTCTGTTCCGTGCGTAATTATGAATATTGACAGTAAAATATCTGCTGCATTTAATTTTATAGAAAACTCATTCAGGAAAGAATACGGCTTATTTGAACAATCTGATATTATTAAAACTCTGATAATTGAACACAAGTATACAATAGATGAAATATCATCTATGATGAGTGCAGATATTTCTGAAGTTATAAACAGATTGAAAATATTACATTTTTCCGGTGAAAACAGAATAAAAGCAGAAAATGCAAAACTTACTTTTTCACAGTGCGTTTCACTCTTGAAGCTTGAAGATACTGAATATTTTGATAAAACCATTGATGCAGTAATAGAAAATCATCTTAATGATTTTCAGACCGAAGATTTTGTAAATAAGCTTCTGAGAGAAAAAAGAAACACAGTTGTTTTTAAAGACATCAGAATTTTCACAAATACTATTTCCCATGCAGTTGAAAAAATGAAATCTGCAGGAATAGATGCTCAATCAACGAAAACAGAAACAGACGAAAAAATAGAAATTTCAATATCTATTCCGAAGAAAAATAATTACGTTATAAGGTCACGTAATACGTGATTTTATATAGGGCATAAAGCCCACCCATATCTTTCTCTTTCACACCCCACATCCACAAACAGCGAAGGAGCAGTCTTTAACGGCTGCTCCTTTGCTGTTTCACGTGAAACAATTAAAAATTTTTATAAATTTCTCCTTTTTCATCTAAATAATAGCAGTAAATTTCTTGCAATTTTATTATATCTATGATATAATAAATCGATTAGAATGGCTAAAGTTGTCATTCAGGTTTTAGGAGTATATCTGATATGGGAAAAACCATTGCTATAGTTAACCAAAAAGGCGGTGTCGGTAAAACTACTACCGCTGTTAATCTTGTTGCTGCTTTAGGCAATAAGGGATATAAAACATTGCTTGTTGATATTGACCCTCAGGGTAATACCACAAGCGGTTTAGGAGTAAATAAAAGAAATATTTCAAAATCCTCATATGACCTTCTTACCGGCAATGCAAGAGTAAATGACGTGATAATCAGAACTGAATTTGAAAATGTCAGTATTGTTCCGTCAAGCATTAATCTTGCCGGTGCGGAAATTGAGTTAGTTGATGTTAAAAACAGAGAAGCAAAGCTTAAAAATGCTCTGGCTCTTGTAAAAAATGATTTTGATTTTATTTTTCTTGACTGTCCCCCTTCATTGGGTCTTATAACTCTTAATGCTCTTTGCTGTACAGATACTTTCTTTGTTCCGATACAGTGCGAATATTATGCATTGGAAGGTTTGTCACAGCTTATGTCTACTGTAAGACAGGTAAAGAAGCTTTATAATGAGTATATTGACCTTGAAGGTATTTTACTTACAATGTATGACGGCAGACTTAATCTTACACAGCAGGTTGTTGAAGAAGTTAAAAAATTCTTTCCTAAAAAAGTCTATTCAACAGTAATTCCGAGAAATGTAAGACTTTCTGAAGCTCCCAGTTTCGGACAACCCGTTATTTATTATGATAAATCTTCAAGGGGTGCAGAAGCTTATATGAACCTTGCAGATGAATTTTTGAAATTGAACAGGAAGTGAATATATGGCGGCAAAAAAAGGCCTGGGAAGAGGAATTGAATCTCTTTTCAGCGAAAATTCTTTAGAAGAAATAAACACATCATCTTCCGAAAAAATAAAATTAGTTGACATAGTTCCTAATAAAGACCAACCGAGAAAAAAATTCAATGAAGCGGCTTTAAAGGAACTTGCTGACAGCATTTCTCAGCACGGTGTTATTCAACCCTTACTTGTACGTCCCCTTTCAGGCGGAACTTATCAGCTTATTGCAGGTGAAAGAAGATGGCGTGCTTCAAGAATGGCAGGAATAAAAGAAGTTCCCGTTGTTATAAAAGAATTAAGTGATGAAGAAGCTTCAGTTCTTTCAATGATTGAAAATCTTCAGCGAGAAGATCTTAATGCAATAGAAGAAGCAGCAGGAATAAAATATCTGATGTCAAAATACGGACTTACTCAGGAAGAAGTAAGCGAAAAAGTCGGAAAATCACGTTCTGCAATAGCAAATTCATTAAGGCTATTAAAATTACCGTCAAGTATTTCAGAATACGTTTCAGACGGCATAATTACAGCCGGACATGCAAAGGCTCTTCTTCCTCTTGAAGATGAGGAAAAAATGATACTCCTTTGCAACAACATCATAAAAGAAAATTTATCTGTAAGAGATGTTGAAAAAGCTGTAAAAGAAATGATGACTGAAAAAAAACAGAAAAAGAAAAAAGCCAGAGATAAATTTTTCGACGAAGTTGAATTATCTCTTAATGATACTTTAAAGAGAAAAATTCAGATAAAAAATACTGCTAAAAATAAAGGTACTATTACAATCGAATTTTTCGACAAAGATGACCTTAAAAATTTTGTAAAATATTTTGATGAAAATAAATAACAGGAGACGGTAAAAATGTTAGATATTAAAGTAATCAGAGAAAATCCCGAAAAAGTTAAAGCAGCTATGAAAACAAGAAATAAGGATATGGACAGCCTTATTGATGAAGTTCTCGCAATCGACGTTGAACGCCGTGCTCTTATGACAAAAACAGATGCTTTAAAACAGGAACAGAATGAAGCAAGTAAAAAAATTCCGCAGATAAAAAAAGAAGGCGGAGATATTTCTGAAATTATGAAGAGAATGAACGAAATCAAAGAAAGCGTTAAATCTAACGATGCTCTTCTTTCAGAACTTGAAGATAAACAGAAAAAAATAATGTATGAATTCCCTAACATTCCAAGCGATACAACACCTATCGGTAAAGACGATTCTGAAAACGTTGAAATCAGAAAATGGGGTGAACCGAGAAAATTTGATTTTGAAGCAAAAGCTCACTGGGATATCGGCGCAAATCTCGGAATTTTAGACCCTGAAACTGCTGCAAAAGTTACAGGTGCAAGATTCCATTTCTATAAAGGTCTCGGTGCAAGACTTGAGAGAGCTATTATCAACTTTTTCCTTAATACTCATATTGAAAACGGTTATACAGAAGTTATGCCTCCTTATATGGTAAACAGAGCTTCAATGACAGGTACAGGTCAGCTTCCTAAATTTGAAGAAGATGCTTTCAAAACAACTAATGATTATTTCCTCATTCCCACAGCTGAAGTTCCCGTTACAAATATGCACCGCGATGAAATCCTCGACGGAGCAAAACTTCCCATAAGCTATTGCGCATATTCAGCTTGCTTCAGAGCAGAAGCAGGTTCTGCAGGCAGAGATACAAGAGGACTTATCAGACAGCATCAGTTCAATAAAGTTGAACTTGTTAAATTTGTTGACCCTGAACATTCTTACGATGAACTTGAAAAATTAACACTCGACGCACAGAGAGTTTTACAGCTTCTCGGTCTTCCTCACAGAGTTGTTGCTTTGTCTTCAGGCGATATCGGATTCTCTTCAGCTAAAACTTATGATATCGAAGTATGGATGCCCTCTTACGGCAGATATGTTGAAATTTCTTCATGCTCGAACTTTGAAGATTTCCAGGCAAGAAGAGCTTCAATCAGATTCAAGAAAGATGCAAAGTCAAAAGCACAGCTTGTTCACACACTTAACGGTTCAGGCGTTGCAATAGGAAGAACAACAGCGGCAATTCTTGAAAACTTCCAGAATGAAGACGGCTCAGTTACAATTCCCGAAGTTCTTGTACCTTATATGGGAACAGATATAATTAAATAAAATTTTCCACATTTTTTACATTTTCCACACTGAATGTTTCAACATTTCAAAACAACTTATCAGTATGTGTAAAAGCTTAAAAATTATTCAGAATTTTTTCCATATTTTATTTTCATAAAAAGATAAGCAGAATAAGGAAAAAATACAGTTTTCAACAATTTAAACATCCCCTAATACTATTACTAAAATAATTATTATATTTATTTTTTTTTATCACGGAGGTTTATCATATGAGAGTAATCTGCGATACACAAAAATTATCTGAAGTTTGTCAGGTAATTCAGAAAGTCGTTTCAACAAAATCTACTATTCCTGCAATTGAAGGAATTTTATTAAAAGCTCTCGGTAACGAACTTATTTTAAGTGCTTATGACCTTGAAGTAGGTATCAACACTTCTATTAATGCAAAAATTGAAGAACCGGGAAGCATAGTCCTTAATGCAAAAACTCTTTGCGATATTCTCCGTCATCTTCCAGGAGAAACAGTTACAATTGCTTCAGAAGATGACAGACTTAAATATAAAATAAAAAGCGGTGAATCTGAATTTTCACTTATGGGAATTTCTGCAACTGATTTCCCTGAAATTCCGAATGTAGATTCAGGCTTCCCAATTGTAGTTGAAAGCAAAATTTTAAAAGAAATGGTAAACCAGACTATTTTTGCTGTTGCAACTAACGATTCAAAAGTTATACATACAGGTATAAAATTTGAAATTTCAGAAAAGAAAATCAAGCTTGTAGCTCTTGATGGTTTCAGACTTGCTATCAGAACAGAAAACATTGATTATTCAGGTAAAGATGTATCATTTGTTATTCCTGCAAAATCAATTGATGAAGTTGTGAAAACAGCAACTTCAAATGACAGTGTTATTGCAATTAACGTAGGTAAAAGACATATCAGCTTTGAAGTTGAAAATTATACAATTGTTTCAAGACTTCTTGAAGGTGAATTTTTGAACTATACAACTGCAATTCCTCTTTCAGGTACAACTGTTGCAAGAGTTGATACAAAAACTTTCATCAAGAGTATTGAAAGAACTTCACTTATTATTACAGATAAATTCAAGAGCCCCTTAAGATGTATTTTTGATACAGATTCAATCAAAATTTCAAGTGTTACTTCTGTTGGTACTGCAAACGATAAAATTCCTGCAAAAATTGACGGTGGAAGAGTTGAAATCGGATTTAATAACAGATATATCTTTGATGCACTTAAAAATTGCAATGTTGATGAAGTAAGAATTGAACTTAACGGTCCTACTTCACCTATTGTAATTCTTCCTCCCGAAAATGATAATTTCCTTTATCTTGTTCTTCCAATGAGGTTAAAAGCATAATGAAAATCAAAGTTAAGATTAAAGAAAAAGAAACTAAAAAAATTTCTATAACAACTGAATTTATAAGACTTGATGCTTTTCTTAAAATATGTGATGCAGTTCAGAGCGGCGGCCATGCAAAAATTGTTATTCAGGAAGGCGAAGTTAAAGTAAACGGTGAAATCTGCACGCAGAGAGGTAAAAAAATGCGTGTAGGTGACAAAGCGGAATTCAATAAAAAAATCTATGAGATTGTTTAAAAAATGAAAATTACAAAATTAAATTTATCAAGTTTTCGTAATTTAAAAGATGTTGAATTTTTTCCTGATGAAGGAATAAATGTTATTTACGGAGAAAACGGACAAGGAAAAACAAATATAATAGAAGCTATCTGGTTGTTTACCGGTTTTAAAAGTTTCAGAACAAGAAAAAATTCTGAGATGATTCCGTACAATGAAGAAAAATATGAAATTTCAATGGATTATTTTTCAGAAAACAGAGAGCAGAATATAAAACTTTCAAGTGATATTTCAAAGCAGGAAACATATAAAAACGGCGTTAAAATGGTATCACCAAGAAGTATTATAGGCGAGTTTTTTTCAGTAGTTTTTTCTCCTTCACATCTTAATTTAATAAAAGGCGGACCTGATGAAAAAAGAAAATTTCTTGATATTGCCATAAGTCAGTTAAAACCGTCTTATGCGAGAATGTTATCTGATTATGTGAGAAGTGTAAAGCAGAGAAATGCATTACTTAAAAATTTTAATGATACTTCTTATGAATATGACATGCTTGATTGCTGGGACGAAAGGATTTCCACACTCGGTGGAAAAATCACGTTTGAAAGACTTAAATATGTTGATGAATTAACTGAAAGTGCAATAGAAATTTATGACGGAATTTCAAGCGGCAAAGAAATTTTAAGTGTTAAATATAATCAGGTCGGCAGAGAAGCAAAAAATGAAGAAAAAGAAATTACTGATGCGCTCTGTGATGCTCTTAAAAAATCAAGAGAAAATGATATTAAAAATAAATTTACATCCAAAGGTCCTCACAGAGATGATTTTGAAGTTATTTTAAATTCAAAAAATATAAAAAATTTCGGCTCCCAAGGTCAGCAGCGTTCAGCAGCTTTATCGTTGAAGCTTGCAGAAGCATCACTTATTAAAAAAATAAATGATGAACAGCCTGTGGCTTTACTTGATGACGTGATGAGTGAGCTTGATACATCAAGGCAGGATTATATTTTAAATAAATTAAAAGACTGGCAGGTTTTTATTTCCTGTTGTGAACCTACTCAGGTTCTGAGAATGCAAAGCGGAAAAAGTTTTAAAGTAGAAAACGGTAAAATAATTTTTTAAGGTGATAAAATGTACCTTCATTTAGGTCAGGAAACAGTTGTTATGCAGGATGATATTGTAGGAATATTTGATCTTGATAATACCACTGTTTCAAAATCTACAAGAGATTATCTTGCAAAAAAAGAAAAAGAAAAAAAAGTAATAAACGTAAGTTTTGAACTTCCGAAAACTTTTGTTTTGACAAACAATAAAAATGAAGGAAGTAAAGTTTATATATCGCAAATTTCCTCATCAACACTCTTAAAAAGAGCTGATAACATATATGAAATCAACAAATGAAACTGAAAAATTATTTCAGTTATGGAGGGTATAGCATTGGATAATTTTGAAAACATCGAAAAAGAAAATCAGGAAGAAATAATGGAAGAGGAACTGATTAAATTTGACGATGAAACTGAAATGGATACAGTGGTTAACGAAGAATACGGCGCTGATCAGATTCAGGTTCTTGAAGGACTTGAGGCTGTAAGAAAACGCCCCGGTATGTATATCGGTTCAACCGGTCCTAAAGGTCTTCATCATCTTGTCTATGAAATAGTTGACAACTCAGTTGACGAAACTCTTGCAGGCTTCTGTACTCACATTGAGGTTGAAATTCATCCTGACAATGTTATATCTGTAAGAGATAACGGACGTGGTATTCCTGTTGAAATAAATGAAAAAACAGGCTTACCGTCAGTAACTGTTGTTCTGACTGTTCTTCATGCCGGCGGTAAATTCGGCGGAAGCGGCTATAAAGTTTCCGGCGGTCTTCACGGTGTTGGTTCTTCAGTTGTTAATGCACTTTCAGAATGGCTTGAAGTTGAAGTTTCACGTGACGGACATATTCACCGTCAGAGATTTACAAGAGGTAATATTGATACAGAGCTTGAAATTGTCGGTGATACAGAAGAAACCGGTACACTTGTAAAATTCAAGGCTGACCCTGAAGTTTTCACAGAAACAACAGAATATGATTTTGAAACTCTTCAGAGAAGACTACGTGAAACAGCTTTTCTTAATGCAGGTCTTAAGCTTACTCTTACTGACAGCCGTGACCCGGAAAATGTTGTTGAAGAAGTTTATTGTTACGAAGGCGGTATCGGTAGTTTTGTTGAATATATCAATGAATCAAGAGGACTTACTCCTCTTCATGACAGTGCAATTCATTTTTCATCAGTAAGTGGTGACAGAAGTGCAGAAATTGCTCTCATGTATAATGACGGATATAATGAAACAATTCTTTCATTTGCAAACAATGTGCGTACTGTTGATGGTGGTACTCATGAAGCCGGTTTTAAAACTGCACTTACACGAGTTTTCAACGATTACGGTAAAAAATATAATATTTTAAAAGACGGCGATAAAAAGCTTTCAGGTGACGATGTAAGAGAAGGTCTTACAGCAGTTATCAGTGTTAAACTTACTGAGGCTGAATTTGAAGGTCAGACAAAAGGTAAACTTGGTAACACTGATATTACACCTCTTGTATCAAAAACAGTTTATGAAAAACTGACAACTTATTTTGAAGAAAATCCCGCAGTTATCAAGGCAATTTTCAATAAAGCACTTGAGGCGGCACGTGCAAGAGAAGCAGCACGTAAAGCAAGAGACTTAGCAAGAAGAAAATCTGCTCTTGAATCAAACTCACTTCCCGGTAAACTTGCAGACTGTACTTCAAAGGATTCAACTCTCACTGAGCTTTATATCGTCGAAGGTGACTCTGCAGGCGGTTCTGCAAAGAACGGACGTGACAGAGAATATCAGGCAATTCTTCCTCTTTGGGGTAAAATGCTCAACGTTGAAAAAGCAAGACTCGATAAAGTTATCGGTAACGATAAACTTACTCCTGTTGTTCTTGCTCTGGGCACAGGTATCGGAGAAGATTTTGACATCAGCAAATTAAGATACGGTAAAATTGTTATTATGGCCGATGCCGACGTTGACGGTGCTCATATCAGAACACTTCTTCTTACTTTCTTCTTCAGATACATGAAGCCTCTTATTGAAGAAGGACATATTTATATTGCACAGCCTCCCCTTTTCAAAATTTCAAAGGGTAAAAAAGTAAAATATGCTTTCTCTGATGAAGAGAGAGATGAAATAATCGAAGAATTCGGCGGAAGTTGCGACATTCAGCGTTATAAAGGTCTTGGTGAAATGGACGCACAGCAGCTTTGGGAAACAACAATGGACCCTGCTTACAGAACAATGCTCAGAGTTAACATTGAGGATGCTATGAAAGCAGACGAAACTTTCTCAATTCTTATGGGTGATAAAGTTGAACCCAGACGTGAATTCATTGAAAAGAACGCTAAATACGTTAAGAACCTTGACGTCTGATAAAAAATAAGGAACGGTGAATATAATGAGTGAAGAACATAAAATTCAATCATTTGAAGATTCAAAAGTAATAAATGTAGATATTGACAGGGAAATGAGAAGCTCTTTCCTTGATTATTCAATGTCAGTTATCGTTTCCCGTGCACTTCCTGATGTCCGTGACGGTCTTAAACCTGTTCACAGAAGAATTCTTTATACAATGCACGAAAACGGACTTACTCCTGATAAAGCACACAGAAAATGTGCTGATACAGTTGGTTCTGTGCTTGGTAGATACCATCCGCATGGTGACTCTTCTGTTTACGATGCAATGGTACGTCTTGCGCAGGATTTCTCAATGAGATATATGCTCGTTGACGGTCACGGTAACTTCGGTTCAGTTGACGGTGACCCGCCTGCTGCTTACAGATATACAGAATCAAGAATGAGCAAAATTGCTCTTGAAATGTTGACTGATATTGATAAAGATACAGTTGACTTTGCAATGAACTATGACGACCGTCTTAAAGAACCTACAGTTCTTCCGTCAAGATTTCCTAATATTCTTGTAAACGGTTCAATGGGTATTGCTGTCGGTATGGCAACAAATATGCCTCCTCACAACTTAAAAGAAGTTATTGACGGTATGTGTTGCGTTATCGATAACCCTGATGCATCACTTGATGACATTATGGAACATATCAAAGGTCCTGATTTTCCCACACACGGTATTATTATGGGTAAAGCAGGTATACGTGCAGCTTATGCTACAGGTAAAGGTAAAGTTATTGTACGTGCACGTGCAGAAATTGTAGAAAACAAAAACGGAAGATTCTCTATCAACATTACTGAAATACCCTATGGTGTTAATAAAGCAAGGCTTATTGAAAGTATGGCTGACCTTGTTAAAGATAAGAGAATTGAAGGTATTGCTGATATCAACGACTATTCATCCCGTGAAGGTATGCATATTCAGGTTGATCTGAAGAGAGATGCAAACCCACAGGTTGTTCTCAATCAGCTTTATACTTACACACAGCTTCAGACAACTTTCGGTGTAATCAACCTTGTTATTGTTGATGGTGTGCCGAAAATTCTCACACTTAAAGAAATTCTTCAGTACTATATCAAATATCAGTGCGAAGTTATTACAAGAAGAACACGCTTTAATCTTAAAAAAGCACAGGAAAGAGCACATATTTTAGAGGCACTCAAAAAAGCACTTGATTTTATTGATGAAGTTATTGCAATTCTCAGAAATTCAAAGAGCATTGCAGAAGGTAAAGAAGCTTTGATGGCACGCTTCGATTTTGACGATGTTCAGGCTCAGGCAATTGTGCAGATGCGTCTCGGACAGTTGACAGGTCTTGAAAAAGATAAAATTGAAGATGAATTGCTTGCACTTAAAGAAAAAATTGCAGATTACCTTGATATTCTTGCAAATGAAACAAGAGTTCTTGCTATTGTTAAAGAAGAAGCAATGGTAATCGGCGAAAAATTCGGCGATGACAGAAGAACAGAAATTGCTAATGTCAGCGGTGAAGTTGATATTGAAGACCTTATTCCCGAAGAAGAATGTGTTTACACAATGACTACTCTCGGTTATATCAAACGTCAGCCTACTGAAACTTATCAGATTCAGCGTAGAGGCGGACGCGGTGTCAAAGGTCTTACACGTCGTGAAGAAGACATTGTTGAAACAATGTTTACATGTTCAACTCATGATTATGTTGTATTCTTTACAAATTCAGGTAAAACATATCGTCTTAAAGGTTATGAAATTCCCGAAGGCAGCCGTACAAGTAAGGGTATGAACATCGTTAATCTGCTTCCAATTTCTCAGGAAGAAAAAGTTACTGCTATGATTCGTGTAAAACCTGAAGAAGATGATGACAAATTCGTATGTATGGTAACAAGAAACGGTATCATCAAGAGAACTCTGGCTTCTGAATACAGAAATGTACGTAAGGGCGGTATTATTGCAGTTAACCTTGATGAAGGCGATGAGCTTGCATGGGTTAAACTCACCACAGGTAACGATGACCTGCTTGTTGCTACAAAGAAAGGTATGTGTATCCGTTTCAACGAAAGCGATGCACGTCCTCTTGGCAGAACAGCAAGAGGTGTTAAAGCTATTGACCTGAAAGAAGGCGACGAAGTTATCGGATTTGACGTGCTTCATGAAGGTTCAACAGTGCTTACTGTCAATGAAAGAGGTTACGGCAGAAGAAGCAGCAGTGATGATTACCACATTCAGTCAAGAGGCGGTAAGGGTGTTAAGAACTACCGTGTTGACCAGTTTGGTGACGTAAGTGCTATCAGAGTTGTTGAAGAAAATGATGATGTAATTCTCATTTCATCTGATGGTATTATTATCAGAATTCCTGCAAATGAAATCAGTACATTTGCAAGACCTTCAAAAGGTGTACGCGTAATGAAAGTTACAGAAGGCGAACGCCTTGCTACAATGACTACTACTGAACACATCGACGCAGAGGAAGAAGCAGAATCCGAAAGCGAAGAAGTGAAAACAGAAGAAGCAGTAGCAGAAGAAAATCAGTAATATAATCTAAACTGTCGATAAAATTTTTATCGACAGTTTTTCCGAAAGGATAGTTTTTATGCAGTTAAATATCAAAGCAATTAAAGGTACACAGGATGTTCTGCCTAATGAAAGTTACAAGAATCAGTTTATTGAAAAAACTGCTCTTGAAATTGCAGAAACTTTCGGATTCAAAGAAATCAGAACTCCCGTTTTTGAACAGACTGAACTTTTTCAGCGTTCAGTTGGTGACACAACAGACGTTGTGCAGAAAGAAATGTATACTTTCACAGATAAAGGTGACCGTTCAATAACACTTCGACCTGAAGGTACTGCAGGTGCAGTGCGTGCATTCCTTGAACACGGACTTTTCAATGATGCACTTCCGCAGAAAGTTTGCTATGTAACTTCATGTTACAGATATGAAAAACCTCAGGCAGGCAGACTCAGAGAATTCCATCAATTTGGTGTTGAATGTCTCGGAACTGCTTCCCCTGCTGCAGATGCTGAAATTATTTCACTTGCAAATGAAATTTTCGGTTTTCTCGGCGTGAGAAATCTTGAACTTCAGATTAACTCAATCGGTTGTCCGGAATGCCGTGCTGAATATCACAAAGCACTCAAAGAATATTTTGCCAGCTACAAAGAAGAGCTCTGCGAAACATGTCTTGACAGACTTGACAGAAACCCCATGAGAATTCTTGACTGTAAAAGTCCTGTTTGCTCAGGTATTGCAGAAAAAGCACCTGTTGTTCTTGATTTCCTTTGCGATGAATGTAAAGAACATTTCGAGATGGTTAAAAAATATCTCGATAATATGAAAATAGAATATAAAATCAATCCTCAGATTGTAAGAGGTCTTGATTATTATACAAAAACTGTTTTTGAATTCGTATCAACTGAAATCGGTGCACAGGGTACTGTATGCGGCGGCGGAAGATACGACGGACTTGTTGAAGAAATGGGCGGTGCACATACTCCTTCGCTCGGTTTTGCAATGGGTCTTGAAAGACTTCTTCTTCTTATCGATGCTCAGGGCATTGAACTTCCTGAAGGAAGAAGATGTGATGTTTATGTTGCATCAATCGGTGAGAAAGCAAGCCTTGCAGCGTCAGAAATAGTAACAGATTTAAGAAGCGGCGGTATCAGCGCGCAGTTTGATGTTGTTGGCAGGTCAGTTAAAGCGCAGATGAAATATGCAGGTAAGATCAATGCACAATATTCAATGGTTTTAGGTGACAGCGAAATTGAAAACAACAAAGCTATGCTTAAAAATATGGATACCGGTGATATGGCTGAAGTTGAACTTGATACTTTTGCAGATGATTTTATGAACATTATGGTTCAGAATGCTGCACGCGGACTTGGCGAATTCATAGGCGGAGAAGACCTTGATTTAAGTTCAATTTTAGGTTCACTTCCTCAGGAATAATATTGTAGAAAGGAAGAAAAAATTATGGATACAATGGCAGGTAAAAAAAGAACAGACTATTGCGGTAGTTTTACTGCAAAAGATATCGGCAGAAAAGTTACTGTTGCAGGTTGGGTACAGCGTCAGCGTGACCTTGGTGCTCTTATTTTTATTGATTTGAGAGACAGAACAGGTATTGTTCAGCTTGCATTTGACGATACAACAGATAAGGAAATTTTTGAAAAAGCTTTTCAGGCAAGAAGTGAATTTGTGCTTATGGCAAGCGGTGAAGTCCGTGAACGTTCTTCAAAAAATATGGAAATTCCCACAGGTGAAATTGAAATTTTTGTTGACGACCTTAAAGTTCTTGCAAAGAGCGAAACAACACCCTTTGAAATTGTTGAAAACTGTGCAACAAGTGAGCTTACACGTCTTAAATACAGATATCTTGATTTAAGAAGACCTGATTTGCAGAAGAATATTCTCATGCGTCACAAAATTACAAAAATCACACGTGACTATTTTGATGAAAACGGATTTATTGAAATTGAAACTCCTATGCTCATCAAATCAACTCCGGAAGGTGCACGTGACTTCCTTGTTCCCAGCAGAATTCATAAAGGAACTTTCTATGCACTTCCTCAGTCACCTCAGCTTTACAAACAGCTTTCAATGGTTGCAGGCTTTGACAGATATATGCAGATAGCACGTTGCTTCCGTGACGAAGATTTACGTGCTGACAGACAGCCTGAATTCACACAGATTGACTTTGAAATGTCATTTGTAGATATGGAAGATGTTCTTTCAATCGGTGAAGGTTACATCAAGCGAGTTTTCAAAGAAGCTATTGATGTTGAAATCGAAGCTCCTATTCCTCGCCTTACTTACAAAGAAGCAATGGAACGTTACGGCAGCGATAAGCCCGACACACGTTTTGAAATGGAACTTGTTGACCTGAGCGAAACTGTAAAAGACTGCGGCTTCGGAGTGTTCACATCTGCAATTCAGGGTGGCGGTTCAGTAAGAGCAATTACTGCAAAGAATGCATTTGGTGTTCTTACAAGAAAAGAAGTTGACAAGCTTACTGAATTTGTTCGCGGTATCGGTGCTAAAGGTCTTGCATGGGCAAGAATCGCAGAAGACGGCACAGTTGCATCTTCATTTGCAAAGTTTATGACAGAAGATGAAATGGCTGCAATCAAAGAAAAATGTGTAGCTGAAAACGGCGACGTAATTCTTATTGTAGGCGATACAAAGAATTCAATCGTTCTTTCAGTTCTTGGTGCATTAAGATGCGAAGTTGCAAAGAAACTTGATATTATTGACAAATCAAAATTCAATCTTCTCTGGATTATCGAATTCCCCTTCTTCGATTGGGACGAAGATACACAGCAGTGGGTTGCAATGCACCATCCTTTCACATCACCTATGGATGAATGTCTTGAATATCTTGAAACAGATAAAGCAAACGTAAGAGCAAAGGCTTATGACCTTGTTCTTAACGGTATTGAACTTTCAAGCGGTTCAATCAGAATCACTGACCCTGATTTACAGAACAGAATGTTCAGACTTCTCGGTTTAAGCGAAGAAGAATCACACGCAAAATTCGGTTATCTCACAGATGCTTTCAAATATGGTGCACCACCCCACGGCGGTATGGGTATCGGACTTGACAGACTTGTTATGCAGATGCTCCGCACAGAAACACTCCGCGATGTTATCGCATATCCGAAAGTTCAGAATGCAAGCGAACCTATGACAGATTGTCCGTCAGTTATTGACACAGAACAGCTTGATGAACTTGCACTTAAAGTTAATCTTCCCACAGAAGAATAAAAATAAAATCCCTGCCGTCATTCTCGAGCGAAGTGAAGAATCTCGGCAGGGATTTTTTGCAAAAGAAAGATTACTGTCGGCACACGCATAAATTATAATTTTCAGCTATCACTGATGTGAGTTTTATAATAATTTGCGAGTATGATGCCCATATCCGGTTTTTTAAATTATAATTTATCGCACAATTAATTTTAACATCGTAGGGGCGCCCATCGGGCGTCCGCCTGAAAATCACGCATAAACCTACGGGTCGTCGAGGACGCCGCCCCCTACGAAATCTCAATTTATATTCATATATAAATTATAATTTATATGCATATTACGGCTACAGGCTCCCCTTGAAAATGCAAGGGGAGCTGTCAGAATCTACGATTCTGACTGAGGGGATTTTTCGTTGAAAATTATAATTTATTGTTTAAAAACTTACTATGGGTAATGCACTTACGGTTTATAATAAAACCGACATCAGTGATAGCATAAAAATAATAATTTTTAATTTGACTTGGAAAATAATGTTTGTTAAGATAATGTTACAAAGATAATTTTCATTTCGGAGGTAGAAGATATGAAAAAATTTATCAGTATAATTTTATGTGTCGTAATGGTTTTTACAATGTTCAGCACGGTAGCTTTTGCTGAAAGCAGAAAAAATACAGTCCGGTTTGACGGAAAAACATATGATATAACAAACGAACATCCCTGGATTTTTGTTCACGGTATGGGCGGTTGGAACAAATACGGAGACGAAGCTTATTGGGGCGGTTGGGCTGACTCCGAAGGCGATGTAATTGAACTTTACAACAGCCACGGAATTGAAGCTTACGCAGCAGTTGTAGGTCCTTTCAACAGTGCATGGGACAGAGCCTGTGAACTTTATGCACAGCTTACAGGAACAGTTGTTGACTATGGTGAAGCACATTCCAAAGAACACAATCACGCCCGCTACGGTTTTGATTATACAGATAATTATCTTATGGATGAACCCTGGGATATGCAAGAAAAAATCAACCTTGTAGGTCATTCTTTCGGCGGTCATACAGTAAGACTTTTTGCATCACTCGTGGCTTACGGTGATGAAGCTGAAGTTGCTGCAACAGGAGAAGATACATCCCCGCTTTTCAAAGGCGGTCACAAGGATGCAATTTATTCCGTTGTAACTTTTTCAGGTGTCCATAACGGCTCACCTATTGCAAACCTTATTCACGATTCATTCCTTATGACAGGTATTATCGCATTTATTAATTTTGCAGGTGCAGTTTTAGGTCACAATGTTCTTATGTGGGAAGACCTTTACATGGGACATATGGGACTTACCCCGAAACAGGATGAAGAAAAAGCGAAGTTCAGTCTGTCAACAATCAAAACTGCTGTTGAAGCACAGGATAACTGCGGATATGACCTGACACTCAGAGGTTCAAGGGAACTTAACGAAAAAATAAAAATAGTTGAAAATGCGTATTATTATTCATATTCATGCAACTCAACTAATAAAACTGTCTTTAATACATATGTACCTATTGCATCAAACTTTGCAATGTTCTATCTTACATCATTTTATATCGGTGCAGTTGAAGGCAAAACAATTGACGGAATTTATATGGACGAATCATGGGCGAAGAACGATGGTATCGTACCGTATGCAAGTGCACTTTATCCTGCAACAGATAAGGACAACGCAAAAAGCTATGAAGAAACAATAAACGCAGGAGAAAAAATTGAACCGGGAGTATGGTATTATATGCCAACCATGGAAGGCTTTGACCACTTCGACTTCTGCGGAACAATAGATTATCCCACAAGCTTTGAAGATTTTTATTATACACTTGTGGGAACCATTAACGCAACAGTATAAAATTCAGAAACACCACCGCTTTCCTTCGCTTATGCCCGAGGATGACACGGTGGTGTTTTTTGTAATGTAGGGCGAGGGCTTGCTCTCGCCGTTTTGTTTTTCTGATTTACATTCTTACTTCAAATTTGAAATATTTTTCCTGAAAATTTACTTGTTCAATTATCTCATTCTTTGTAAGGGATGCATTTTCAGGAGCAACAACCCATTTTTCTTCAATATCATCGTACCGATGGATAATTGCAATTACTTTTCCTGTAAATTCTTTAACAGGTACATCTACACCTATAATATAAGCATCCTGTTCTTCTCCGTCAGGAGCAATGATACCTTCCACATACCCATAGTTTATAGGGTAAAAAATATTTTTATGTTTCGGATGATAACTTCCCAGCGGTCTGTCAACTAACACCTTTACAATTTTTCCAATCATAACACACTTCCGAAAATATACCTGTTAAATCAAATCCTTATACTGATAAACCTTTACATAATCAACAATAAACTGTGTCTCTTCTCCGGGGGCATTTTTTCTGTCAGAGGGGATGCCGTTTTCTCCGCGCATTTCAACTGAAAGAATAAGGTATTCTTCATTCTGACTTACTCCGCCGAAGTCTGTGCGGAAAGTTTCTTTTCCGTTGATGTAGAAAATGTATTCGTTTTCATTCCATTCAAGGCCGTATGTATTGAATTCTTCGTAAGGGTTGTTTTTAATAAGAAATTCTTTTGCACCCATCATCTGATGGGCTTCGTTATAACCGTCAAAATGAAGATTTGAGGAAACTGCGTTATTAAGATATTTTTTTCCGTAACGGTCACTTTCAAAAATATCAATTTCCGTTCCGTCTCTGCCGTGGCCATCTTCATTGTAAACACCTTCATTCATAAGCCAGAATGCACTCCATATGTCTGCACCTGCAGGCAGAATACATCTGCATTCAAAATATCCGAATTTCTGGCTGAAACTATTTGGTGCATCGGAGTCTGTGTCAATGCCTGCAGAATACCAACCTGCACCTTTTCCGCCCATTCCCTCTTCAAGGTATTTAACAGGGATAACGAGATTTCCGTTTTCAGTATAAGCAAGATACTGATTCCAGTAACTGCCCTTTCTTGATTCCGTTGTTTCGCCGTACTGATAATGGCCTGACCACACACTGCGGTCAAGTTCTTTTTCAAAGTCTTCAATGAATGTTTCGGTGAATTTTTCCATATCAACCTCGTCTCCCATAGGATAACAGGGAATACTCAACCACGAACATATAATTACAATAATTGAGGTGAAAAATGCAGTAATGCTATTGAAATTAACACTCATTTAAATTTCTCCTTTCAGATATTTTTATAAATCGGAAATTGCCACATCTTAATATCCATGGTCAACATGTCTCCACATGCAACCATTGTTTCTGACCAGAATCCAACACCATTTTTCATAAGTTGAGTCAGCTACAAGTGATTCGTCACCGCAGGAGGAGTCTACATAAAAAGTGGAAGTAAATACAATAACATCGTCTGCATGATGTGTTTCTGCAAAGTCCTGATAGAAATCAAGTTCAGAATCACCGACGTATGTTATTTCAGTCAGGGTACAACCGGAAAATACATTTTTAAAATAGTCAAAAGTTACATTGAGTGCAGCTTCTATTTCCTTATCAGTATATACTTCGGAATGAAAGTCTGTAATCTTTACATTTTCAACATTACCTTCAACATTTTTTCCGCAAGCTGAAAATCCTGATATGCAAATCATTATCAATATTAATGCTATAAACTTTTTCATACAAACCACCTCGTTTCCTGATTCTGATTTGTTTGTATTTTTATTATAAGTGATAATATATAAAAAAGCAACACCGCAGATTTAGTTTAAAAACCTGCGGTGATAAATTTTTATGTTTTTGTTATGCGATATTTTATGAGACGGTTCTGATTAATATAAACACAATCAAAGCAATCACATCAATAGTGAATAATGCGGCAAATGCTATTCCCAGAACTTTAAGTATTTTAATAACAATTCCTGCAAGTTTTTCAGTATTGCTGATTTTTTCAACTAAAACTGTTTTTATATCATTGTCAAGTAAATCATCAATACTTATGTTAAAAGATTTAGACAATAATTTCAATTGTTCTGTGTTGGGTGAAGTTTCATTAAGCTCCCAATTTGAAATTGTCTGTCTTGTTACTCCTATCTTTTCTCCGAGCTGTTCCTGAGAGATACCTGTTTTCTTTCTTAAGTTATAAATATTTTCTCCTAATGTCATAAGACATCACTCCTTTCGGAAATAATTATAAATCATTAAGGTCAGATAAATCTACAAAAAACTTTTGGAAGTTTGTCAAAGTTTTTTAACATTGGGGGACCTCTAAAAAATAACCGCAGATCCAGTCTGAAAATCTGCGGTGACAATAAATTTATTTATTCTTTTCAAGCTCTGCTTTGCCTTCGGGTGTATCACGGTAGTAATAAGTTTTTGTTTCTCTGTGAGTTGTGGAATTCCAGAGCTTTTCCGCTTCATCTTTCCATGCAGCAGCAAACTTGTCGCAACGTGAGCAGAGTGTGTCTACATCTTCAGGAGCAATAAGGTCGGTTGATTTAGCACCTGTGTCTTTTATAATTTTTCTCAGGCAATCGGGATTTTCAAGCATGGGACAGGGTCTTAAATGATTATCATTGAAAGGCTGTCCTTTATAATAAGCCTGGAAAAGCGGGTTTTTAAGTGCCTCAAGAATTGTGTGAGTTCTGATGTTAGAATCAGAGTAATGGATGAAAACGCAGGGTTCCATATCACCTGCAGAATTTATGTGGAAATAGTTTCTGCCGCCTGCAATACATCCGCCTACATATTCGCCGTCATCCTGGAAGTCAAAAACAAAAATCGGTTTGCCTGTTTTTGAATTTCTCATTTTTCTCAACCAGTGATACATGTGTTTTCTCTGATCGGGGCCGGGAATGAGTTCAGGCACAGCATCCTTACCAACGGGCATATAGTTGAAATACATACCGATTTTAACGCCGAGAGAAATCATTTTATCGATGAATTCATCGCTTGTTACAAACTCAACATTTTTACTTGTATAGCAAACAGACATACCAAAGAAGATACCATATTTTTTAAGGCGTTCCATTGCTTCAATAGTTGTCTGATAGCTGCCTTCGCCTCGTCTGTCGTCGTTACTTTCTTCTGTTCCCTCAATACTAGCAACAGGAACAAAGTTACCTGCTTCCTTGATAGCTTCACAGAATTCATCGTCAATAAGAGTTGCATTTGTGAATGCAAGGAAAACACAATCAGGGTGAGTTGTGCAGAGCTTTATAATTTCTTTCTTTTTAATAAGCGGTTCGCCGCCTGTGAACATAAACAGATGAGTGCCCAGCTCTTTTGCCTGATTTACAATGTTATCCATCTCGTCAAAAGTCAGGTTAAGGTTATGACCGTATTCTGCCGACCAGCAGCCTTTGCAGTTTTTGTTGCAGGCAGATGTGGGGTCCATAAGAATAAGCCAGGGAATATTGCATTTATATTTTTCTCTGTTTGCCCTTACTGCTTCTGTTCCGTGCACACCTGCACCGAGACCGAAAGCAAGAAGCATTTTTCTGACAATATTTTTGTCAGTATCATTAATAATCGATTTTGTAAGCTGAACCCAGATATTGTCGGGGTCCTGCGCGCCTTTACGCATTGCTTCAAAGTTTTTGCTGGGGAAAATAGACCCTACATATTTTTCCGCAAAGTCTACGAGTTTTCCGATATTCGCATCGGGGTCCTTTTTCATATATCCGATAAGCATATCAATAGCTTTACCTACCGCTGCACGCTCGCTTTTTTCACGAAAAGTCATAGTTCTACCTCCTTACACAAAGATACAAATAACATTCTATCACATATTTTTCAAAATGTCTATAAATAATCTTGAAAAAATTCTCTAAATAATATATACTCTTTTAGTATCATCTTTTTGGGGGATAATATGAAAGAAAAAAATAAAGAAGTTTTATCCGTTATTATACGCATAGCTGTAGCACTGGCAATTTTTGTGGCAGTAATTGTAAATTACGATACACTTGTTAATCTCGATTTAAGGGAGCTTGTAGGCTCAATTTCCGTAATTTACTACGCTTATCTGGCTGTTATCGGTGTTTATGCACTCAAGAGTGTTGTTTTTGTTGTGCCTGCAATGATGATTTATGTTTCTGTCGGCATCTCTTTTGACACACCCACTGCACTTATACTCAATCTTATAGGCCTTGCAGTTGAAGTTACAATAACTTTCTTCCTCGGCAGATTTCTCGGCGGAGAATATGTTACAAATCTTCTTAACAAAAACAAAGGTACACAGAAGTTGCTTAACATGAAAACAAAAACCAAAAATTCATTTTTATTTGCCGCACGCGTTCTTCCGGCATTTCCGATTGATTTTACAAGTCTTTTTCTCGGTTCATCAGATTATAAGTTTATTCCTTATTTTCTGATTTCATTGCTCGGTATATATCCGCGGGTTCTGCTCTTTACAATAATCGGCGACAGTATATATAAGTATATACCGAAAGAACTGCTTATCAAACTTATTATTGTTGCAATCCCGTTGGCAATAATCGGATTTTTTATTTACCGTCTGATAAAAAAACGCAGAAAATAAGTATTACATATAAATATAATGGAATATTAATACCGACGGCACTTTCTGTGTTGGAGGTATAATATTATGGAAAACAAAAAACGCGAAAAGAAAAACAAAGATATAATTGAAAGTATGATAAATGTGTGGGCAATTAATTCCACACAGAACCCGATTGATATTCTGGGAAGCTATCGCGGCACACCATATAGTAGTCGCGATAATGTTCCGGAACAAGATGCTGATGATTTATAAAAATATAAAAAAATATCACAAATTTGCTTGACTTTACTTGATGTTTGTGATATAATCTCTGTACCTCTGAAAGAGGGTTATTTTTTTGTGCCCTTTTGTGAGGGAGGCTAATTCTTATATCCGGTAAAATGGAGGTGCCGTCATGAGAGTAAAAATCACACTTGCTTGCACTGAATGTAAACAGCGCAACTACAACACAATGA
>JAGBHV010000034.1 GCA_017935325.1 Clostridia bacterium | reverse complement strand
GGTGGGATAACGATAGTGTACGGCTTCTCGTCAGGGTCACGGTGAGCCTTGAAGCAGTCGTTGTCCATCCAGAATTTATATATTTTATCCTCTACTTCCTTTGGGTCATAGAGCTTTGAAAGCTCCTTCTTCATTTCAAAACCAATCCTTTCACAAAAATAAGTATACTTTGTAATTGTATCACATTTTTTTGGAATAATCAACAGCTTTGGCGAAATTTCTTGAACAATAAAAGTGAGGAGTTTGGAGTTAGGAGTGTGGAATTAAGGCATTCAGCTTCGCCGAATGATTTTTTTTATTCGATGCAAGCAAATATCTTAACTCCAAACTCCACTCTCCAAACTCCTCACTCATCAAATTTTAACCTTCATAAATCCGTGCTTGTTACAATAAAAATAAAGCACACCTCCGCCGATTCGGGGAAGCCTTATCGCCGGGTCCTGCTCGGGATAAAGCTTCACGAGATGCACCCTGTCACAGCTTGCGTATGCCGCAAATGTGATATAGTGTGCCTTGGTCATTTCGTGGGAAAATGTAACGTAGAACTCACCGTCAATGTCCTCGATTTTCGGTGTATGTTCCTTGTCGGGTGCAACCGCTTCAAGGGGTGCAAGCTTTCTTCCGCAGCAGGAAATTTCCCCGCTTGCCGCCGCTGTAAAAATGTTTCCGCACTCGGTGCAGATGTAAAATTTAACTCTTTTCATATTTCCTCCGATTGTGTTGTTGCTTGTTATTTCACCGTCAAGGAGAGTTTCAACGGGTACGCCGAACAATTCTGCAATATCATTCAGCACGGAAATGTCAGGACAGCCCAGTCCACGCTCCCATTTTGAAACAGCCTTGTCGCTGACAAGAAGCTTTTCGGCAACCTGTGCCTGTGTGAAACCTTTTTCGGTACGAAGTTTTCGGAACAATGCGCCCATTTTTACGGAATCCATAGTCATCTTCCTTTCTGTCACAATTATAGCAGACAGCATAGAATAAAGCAATAAACCAAACGTAGAGAAAAAGTGCAGATTTAAAATCAATCTGCACTCTGAAAATTATTCTTCTATCATCAGCTTGTAGGCAGGGATTTCCAAAACCTCAGCAATATCAAAAAGTGTGTCCAGCGAAACAGTTCTCGACACGTTTGGTGCTTCAACCGCACCTATGAACGCAAGGCTCTTGTTGATTTTTTCTGCAAGCTGTTCCTGCGTGTAGCCCTTCAGCTTTCGGTAGTACGCTATTTTCAAACCCAGCATACGATGCTTTTCAGCGTGTTTCTGCTTCATCTGCACACCTTCCTTCCATATTTATTTTAACAGAACATATTGCATTTTTGAATTTCTTGTTATACAATAATTATTAACTATAATACAATAAATATTTTGATTTGCGCAGTTTTATTGATTGTAATGAGTAAAATGCTGAATTTGGTGAGTTTGTGATGAAAAACAGAAAAAATAATAATATTTTGAAAAAAGTATCGCAATCTGTGTTTTTTTGTGGTATAATAAATTCGTTGCGAAAAAATATACGAAAGGACAGTTCATCTATGGAAAACAGTACATTAAGTATGTTGAAGCAGATTTATGGGGCAACAGGTACTCCTGTTGCGGTTGTCAATTGTGAATACGATGTATTGTGGAAGAATTCTGCGGCAGAAGCCTGCGGATTTTATGACGACAGATTTTTTGCAGAGCTTGGAAAAGAAGCTGCTGAAGGTGTAAAATCCGTTTTTGTGAACGGTGCCTATCACCTTTTCAATGTTATGAAGCTTGGTGAAGAAGGCTTTGCAATTGAATATGTCGGCAAGGATTCTGCCCGTGATGTTTCACATATGAGGGACTACTTCGATTTTCTCTGTGCAAGACTCCGTGATTCTTCGTCGCAGATTTCCATGGCGGCTGACGATATAGATATGTTCGTGAAAAACGGTGACACGGATATTGCTTCATCGCTGAACAGAATCAACAAGAATGTCATGCTGCTGCTGAAGGAAGCGCTTGTTCCCGAAAATATCTTCTATGCGGCTGAATGTGCAGATGAGTCGCTTAACCTTGCACACGCGGTAGCGCTTTCGGCAGAGGATGCGCAGAATGTTCTTGGCAGACAGTCGGAGGT
>JAGBHV010000033.1 GCA_017935325.1 Clostridia bacterium | reverse complement strand
TGTCGGGATGATTTGTATTCCGACAGAGGAAGAAGTTATTGCTATGATGGAAGAAGCAAGAAAGAATCCGCAAGAATACCGCATTGTAGCATAATAAACAAGAAAACGGTGCAACCCCAAACGGGGTTACACCGTATCTCTCAAAAAACATCCTTATGGGGCGTGCCCATTTTCCACTCCGTTTTTATAATTTAATTATGTATTCTTCATAATAACTGAACCGATGCTGTCGCCTACGTGTTCGCAAGCATCAGCGCAGGATTCAAAGCATTCATAAACCTTACGCATTGAAACGATTGTTAAAACGTCTTTTTCCTCAACTGAAAGCTTACGCATTGATTCAAGATAAAGCTTATCGCATTCTTCCTCGATATCGTTAAGAGTAACGATGAGAGGCTGAATTTTTTTAGAACGTTTGAAGTTTTCAAACTCCGCCATAATTTCGCAGAGAATATCACATGATTTTACAAGGTTTTTGGCGAATTCAATTACTGATTTATCTACAGCCTGAATGTTATAAATATAGAATCTCTGAAGAACTTCTTCAATTCTGTCTGTAACCTTGTCGAGATTGTGGCTGAGCATATCAAGGTCTTCGCGGTCAACGGGAGTTACAAATGCCTTTGCAAGGGCCTTATCCATCTCATGCTTCTTCACGTCAGCATTATTCTCAATTTCATGCATTTCTTTGAGCATTTTCTCAAAATTTGCAGGATTGTAATTTTCAAGACATTCCACAAGATAAACTGCTGCTTGTTTCGAAAGTGCGGTACATGCCGCAAAATTATCAAAATAAAATTTATCACCTTTTGCCATTTTTTAACATTCCTTTCCGTTAAATGAATATGTACATAAATAATTTAGTCATCAGAAATCCCACAAGTCCGCACCCCGGGAAAGTAAGCACCCATGTGAGCACCATTTCTTTAACAACGCCGAAGTTGATTGCGGACACTCTTTTCACTGCACCAACGCCCATAATTGAAGTTGTTTTTGCGTGAGTTGTTGATACAGGAAGACTGAATATCGAACAGAACAAAAGCGAAATTGCCGCTGCAATATCTGCCGAGAAGCCCTGATATTTTTCAAGCTTAACCATATCCATACCAACGGATTTGATAATCTTTTTACCGCCCATTGCTGTACCTGCAGCCATAACAACAGAACATACAACCATAAGCCACATATAATCTTTTGCGATATTGATATCGCTCGGCAAGCCTTGTCCTTGTGACATATATACGCACAGAAGCACAACGCCCATAAATTTCTGTCCGTCCTGTGCACCGTGCATAAATGCCATTGATGCAGCACCGGCAATCTGTGCACCTCTGAAGAACGGCTCCGTTTTCGGCCTGTCAGCTTTATAGAAGAGCATGGTAACAACCTTGCACACAATCCAGCCGAGTCCGAATCCGAGAATAACTGAAATGAAAATACCGTAAATTACTTTAACCCATTCCTGACCGTTTACGGCATCAAAATTACCGTGAAGTGCTATAGCACTACCTGTAAGACCTGCAATAAGTGCGTGGCTCTCACTTGTGGGAATGCCGAAAACCCACGCAAGTGTCGCCCATAAAACTATGGCAAACAACGCCGCACTCAAAGCAATAATTGCTATATCGGGATCATCGCCGAAATCCACCATTTTAGTGATTGTTTCAGCAACGGTTGAGTTGATAAGCGTCATGATAAAAACGCCGAGAAAATTGAATACTGCTGCCATAAGTATTGCTGCTTTAGGCGGCATACATCTGGTTACAACACAGGTTGCAATAGCGTTGGGTGCATCAGTCCAGCCGTTTACAAGGATAACACCCATTGTAAGTGCTACCGCAATGAAAAGCAGCGGGTTGGCAACCATCTGTCCCCAGAATTCCATAATTGAAGACATCTACATCGTTCCTTTCCCTGATATTTTTTGCAACGATTAAATGCAACTATATTTTACTTTTTACTTCAGTGTTTGTCAATGTATTTTTATTCATTTGTTAAAATATTTTCTCCTGCTTTCAACTCATTATCTTTACCGTTTAAAACAAAAACTGCATTCACTTTTTCAGGAATGTTTACTATAATTTCATCTTCGTTATACTCAACTGAAATTTCACCTTTTTGAGTTGTGATTTTACCTTTTGCCCAAGGAATTTCTTTCATACATACAGGCTCGATTATCACTTTTTCGTATACAACTGAATCATCTGCCTGACGGATGCCGAGAATATATTTGAAAAGATATCTTGTAACTGCACCGAACATAGGATGGCACTGTGAACGGACACCATTCCAGTATTCGAGAATTGTTGTGGCACCGTTTTTTATCTGATTATAAAAAGATACTTCGCCCTTTGAAGAAAGAAGTGAATATGCAATATCTCCCCTGCCCTTTTCAAACAGAACGCGTGTTGCAATATCCGTTCCGAAAATGCCCGTATCGTACATTTTTCTTTGCGTATATTTATTTATCATATTTTCAAAAGTACGGTTATCGCCTAAACCGAGGTCAACTGCAAAAGCATTTGCACCTTGTTCGTTAAAAGCAAAGTCACCTGTTTCTTCTGAAAAATATGCTTTTACCATTGCTTCTTTTTTCTTTGCAATGCGGTTTTCAATTTCTTCTTTGTGTGAATTGTCACCGATAATTCCGCCGATTTCAAGGAAATATTCCATTGACTTAATATAAAAGTAAGTGTTGACGAAAGGTTCAGGAATTGTGTTTGCACAGAGTTTATTAAGTCTGTTCTGTTCAGGCACACACCAATCGCCCAGACACCACACACCCGGCAAATCAGATGTTATCAGGTCGTTTTCGCTGTGACTTTCAAGGTAAGAAAACCATTTATACATTCTCGGAAAAGTTTCTTCGAAAATTTCTTTTTCACCGTAGAATTTATAATACATATAAGGCACAACAACTATTGCGCAACCCCATCCGCCGGGACCGCCTCCTGACTGTACAAAAGGTGCTGTGTATTGAATGTGACCTGTTTTTTCGTCCTGACAGTCGCAGATATCGCCTATCCATTTTTTGTAGAATTTCTGTGCGTCAAGCTGAGTCATCGCTGCAGCACAGGTAAGCTGACCGTCGCCTGTGTAACCGCGTCTTTCAGTATGAGGACAGTCGGACGGAATACCGCAATGCATATTTGCAAGTTGAGTTCTGATATATGCTTTGTAAAGATGATTAAGGATACTGTCACTGCATTCAAAAGATGATGTTACTTCAACATCGCTGTGTACAATATCGCAGGAGAGAATTTCAACGTCACCCTCAACTTCAAAATATCTGAAGCAAAGCCACGTAAAATAAGGGAACAGAATTCTCTCCTTGTCATCTGTTATATAAATTGTGTGCTGGTCGTAAATATGGTCTTTGTCGAGTTTTCCGTTTTTGTCAAGAAGTTCACCGTATCTTACTTTAACGGTCTGCTTTTTATTGCTTTTCAGAACAACATAACCTGCAAGCACTTCCCCTGCATCGTAAATGTTGTTGCCGAGATATTTGGGCGTTATACTTCTTGCCACTTTATCCGCAGGGCAATCCTGCAGTAAAAATCTCGTATCGGGTGCAGGTTGAATTTTAACATTTTCCCATTGGGATTCCAAAGTATAATCGTGGGTTTCTCCTCTTATTACATCTGCTTCTTTCACAAACGATGCTCTCATTTTTTCACTGCCGTCAGAGCAGAAAGTTTTTGCTTCTCCTGACTCATCTGCTACATCAATTTTCCAGCAGATTTTTGCAATGCCGTAATCATATTCTTCATAAAAGCCTGAACCGAGCATAAACATAATTTCATTTTTACCCGCTTTAAGGAAATCTGTAATATCATACTGAGGACAATAAAGTCTGTGACGGAATTCTTCGTTAAAAGGATGTCCGCCGTATTCCATGTTATATCTTTTTTCAAAATCAGTATTAAGCGGCTGAAAAAGGTCGTCGCTTACCTTTCTGCCGTTTATGTATAGCCTGAAAGAGCCGAGGCACCCGATTGTAATAATGGTTTTTTCAGTTTTATTAAATTCAATTTCAGATAATATATCTACAGGAAAAGATTTCACCCCTGAGCCTACCCATTTGCACATTGTCAAGTCCATAAGAACACCTCCGTAATTTATTTATACCACATCGCAAAAAGATTATCAATCATTTTTATTGAAAGACCCAAACTTTTGTGATATACTTTTAATCAATCATATTACTAAAAGAAAGGAGAAATTCAAAGGTGAAGAAAAAGCATTTTAAATTTTCCACAACTCAGATTATTATGTTTACTTTTCTTGCTGCAATTCTGTTGGGCAGTATTCTCCTTTCACTGCCAATAAGCTCTGCAAACGGCAGAAGCGTTGACTACATTGACGCTCTGTTTACCGCAACCACATCAACCTGCGTTACGGGGCTTGTGACTGTCCCCACCTTTTCAACATGGAGCACTTTCGGCCATATTGTGATTCTTTTCCTGATTCAGATTGGCGGTCTTGGCATTATCACAATTATGTCGGGAATTATGATTGCCTTACACAAAAGAATCGGCATTGCCGACAGGCTTCTGATTCAGGACGCTTTCAACCTTAACACCCTTTCAGGTCTTGTTAAATTCATAAAAAAAGTGCTTATCGGTACTTTTGTTGTTGAAGGGTGTGGTGCACTGCTTTATATGACTGTTTTCGTTCCGCAATTCGGAATAAAAGGAATCTGGTACTCTGTTTTTAATTCGGTTTCCGCATTCTGCAATGCAGGTATTGACATTATCTCAGCCGACAGCCTTTGCAATTATGCCACTAATCCCATAATAAATTTTGTAACCTGCCTTCTTATTGTAATAAGCGGTATCGGTTACATTGTATGGTGGGATTTAATAAGGGTTTTCAAGGATTTCGGAGCAAAGAAATTCAGGTGCCTGAAAAATCTTACTCTTCATAGTAAAATTGCACTGTGCGGCACACTTATTCTGATTTTCTCAGGTGCAATTTTAATTCTGATTTTTGAATACAACAACCCCCTTACTATTAAAAACTATTCTCTTTTTGATAAAATTCAGGTTTCATTTTTCCAATCAATCACAACAAGAACTGCAGGCTTTGCAAGTGTACCCCAGCAGAATCTTACAAACGCATCGTCAATTATCTGCCTTCTGCTGATGTTTATAGGCGGTTCACCTGTGGGCACTGCAGGCGGCATCAAAACAGTTACAATAGTTATTCTTCTTGCATCGGCTTTTGCAGCAATAAGAAACAAAGACGAAGTAACTCTCTTTAACAGAAACATTCCCAAAAGTGCCATAAGCAAAGCAGTTTCCGTAACGAGTATGTCTTTTATTATTATGTTCGTTTCAACTGTTCTTTTGAGCGTTGTGACAGACGCATCTGCACTTGACATAGTTTATGAAACGGTCAGTGCAACGGCAACGGTAGGCCTTACAAGAAACCTTACATCTTACCTTGATGTGTGGGGCAAAATTATAATTATCGCCACAATGTATCTTGGCAGAGTAGGTCCTATTTCACTTGCAATCGCATTCAATATGAAAAAAGAAAAGAAAAATATTATAAAAAATCCCACAGAAGACATCAGCGTGGGATAAGACGGGAGAAAAAATTATGAGCATACACAAAACTTACGCTGTTTTCGGACTTGGCAGATACGGCCTTTCAGTTGCAAAAGAATTAAGTGCAAGCGGTGCAGAAGTGTTGGCCGTTGATATTTCGCAGGAACTTGTAAACGATGCCATTGACGAAATACCTATCTGCAAATGTGCAGACGTAACCGACCCTGATGTTATCAGGCAACTGGGTATATCAAACATTGACACGGTAATTATTGCAATGGCAGGTAATCTTGAAGCAAGTGTTATGGCTGTAACACTCTGCAAGGAGGCAGGTGTCGAAACGGTAATTGCAAAATGTGCAAGCGAAATGCACCGCAAAATTTTAAGCCGTGTCGGTGCTGACATTGTGGTTTTCCCCGAAAGCGAATCAGGCACAAGACTTGCAAAAAATCTTTTAAGTTCAGGATTTATTGATATTATTGAGCTTTCCGAAAATATGAGTATGATTGAACTTGATGTTAAAGATGAATGGGCAGGAAAAAATCTTCTTCAGCTTGACCTGCGAAAAAAATATTCTCTCAACGTTGTGGCAATCAAACAAAACAATGATGTAACCATTAACGTTGACCCGCAGAAACAACTTGAAAAAAACATGAAATTAATCGTAATTGCAAACACTGCAAAACTGAATAAACTGAAATAAAAAATCCGCAGTACAACATCTGTTTGTACTGCGGTAATTTTATTTAATATCGTAAATCAGATCTCCGAATGCTTTTTTGCCCTGAGTTGTGAATTTTTTAAGAATAGAAACTGCAGGGTTCATTATTTTAAGAAGCTTCATATTCTTGCCCATATCTGATGCAATTTCTTTCACCATTTTGCAGGTGCATACATAGTTTTCATCCTGCGGGAAGAAAAGTCCGTCTTTCTCTTCATCAATAAGACTTTTCACAAAAGCACTTAAATTATCAACGTGAATCATGCTTCTCTTGTTTTCGTAATCAGGGAAAACGGGAAGCATTTTTGCAAATTTCACAAGCATCTGATAGTTGCCCTTGCAACCGTCACCGTACACCATGGGCGGACGCAGAATTGCAACTTTAAAGCTGTCGCTTTTTAATTTTTCAAGCAATTCTTCTGCCTGAATTTTTGATTTGCCGTAGTTGCTTTTAGGTGCAGGGGGAGTATCTTTTGTAATAACACCTTCCTCAACACCGTAAACGCTCATTGAGCTTAAGAAAACAAACTGTTTTACGTTTTCTTTTTTTGCTTTTTCCGCAACCTTAAGAACTAAATCTCTGTTCACTTCATAATAGAGATGAGCGTTTTCTTCAGTTTCTTTTCTGTGGGCAATACCTGCCACGTGGTAAATTGAATCGTAAGATGAAAAATCTTTTTCTGCCCAGTTTTTTTGAAGCATATCAAGTGTATCAACCTGATAATCGGGGAAATTTTTCATGTAATTTTCAAAACACATACCGATGTAACTTCCGGCACCTGTAATTAAAATTTTCATTTTTTCTCAAGCTCCTTCTTTTCCAGTTCACCTGTGCCGCCTTCCACAACACCGTCGGATTTAAGGACTGATATAACTGTACCAATGAAGCATTTCACATCAAAAGCAAAACTCATTCTTTCAACATATTCGCCGTCAAACCTTGCTTTGACATCAATGGGAAGCTCATCTCTGCCGTTAATCTGCGCCCAACCTGTAAGACCGGGACGCACATCGTTTGCGCCGTACTTATCACGCTCTTCAATTAAGTCATACTGATTCCACAAGCAGGGACGAGGTCCGATGATTGACATTTTTCCCGTGAAAATCTGGAAAAGCTGGGGCAATTCATCGAGAGAAGTTTTCCTGAGAATTCTGCCCACTTTTGTAATATACTGTTCAGGATTTTCAAGAAGATGTGTTGGCATATCTTTAGGAGTTTCCATCTTCATCGTGCGGAATTTCATAATATTGAAATATTCCTTATGAATTGTAAGCCTTTTCTGCTTGAAGAAAACAGGACCGGGGTCGTCAATTTTTATTGCTATAGCAAGAATCAGAAACACGGGTGAAAGAAAGATTATCCCGAGTCCTGAAAGTACAATATCAATAAGACGTTTGAAAAATTTACTGTACATACATTAACCCCCATAATAAATGTATATTATTTGTTGTCTTTTCTCTTGTAAGTGGGAACGATTTCCGCCACAAGGCTCTTGATATCTGAATTTTCATCTTTAGATGCTTCATCAAGAAGAGCGAGTTGCTTTTTGAAAAGTTCATCGTCCATCTCGATAGGTTTGCCGATATGGATAAGCTTGTTATCTGTATCCTGCAGACCCTCTTCTTTCATAAGAAGTTCTTCAAACAACTTTTCACCGGGACGAAGACCTGTGTATTCAACCTTGATATCAACATCAGGTTCAAAGCCTGAAAGTCGGATAAGCTGCCTTGCCATTGTGTCAATTTTAACAGGCTCACCCATATCAAGCACAAATATTTCGCCGTCCTTCGCATAGAAACCTGCCTGAAGAACAAGGCTTACAGCTTCGGGAATTGTCATGAAATAACGGATAATGTCAGGGTGGGTAACTGTAACGGGACCGCCTGCCTCAATCTGCTTTTTGAAAAGCGGAATAACACTGCCGTTTGAACCGAGAACATTACCGAAACGCACAGCCACGAATTCCGTATCTGTTTCGCGGTTCATCATCTGAACCACCATTTCGCAAAGACGCTTCGATGCGCCCATAATATTTGTGGGGTTAACTGCTTTGTCCGTTGAAATAAGTACAAAGCGTTTAACACCGTATTTTGCGGCTGCTTTTGCCATTTTATATGTTCCGAAAACATTGTTTTTGATAGATTCATTGGGGCTGTTTTCCATAAGCGGAACGTGCTTGTGAGCAGCTGCATGGAAAACGATATCCGGCTTGTATGTTCCCACAACATAGTCAAGACGTGCCGTATTTCTTACAGAGCCGATAAGCACTTTAAGATTAAGTCCGGGACATTCCCTTTCAAGCTCCATCTGAATTTCATATGCGTTATTTTCGTATATATCAAAAATAATAAGCTGTTTGGGACGAGAACGTGCAATCTGTCTGCAGAGTTCACTGCCGATTGAACCGCCACCGCCTGTTACCATAACAACCTTACCGCAGATAAATTCAAAAATTTCATCCATATTGACTTTTATCGGGTCACGTCCTAGCAAATCCTGGGCATCAACTTTGCGGAGCTTGCTTACATTTGCTTCACCGTTTACAAGCTGATAAACAGCAGGGATAATCTGCACCTGACAGCCTGTTCTTGAGCAGATGTCAAGAATCTGCTTTTTTGTATCAGAATCGCTTGCTGCAATAGCATAGATAATTTTATCGATTTCATACTTTCTGACTGATTCAACAATATCTTCCCTGCCACCTACAATCGGTGCACCGCAAAGCATCTTTCCGCGTTTGCCGGGATTATCGTCAATAACACATGCTATTCTGTCATTGATATGTTCACTGTTTTTAAATTCAGTTATCAACGCACGGCCTGCCATACCTGCACCGATAATCATAACATTTTTCTTACCGCTGTCGAGGCTGTGACGTTTCATATACAGCCTTACCTGACGAAGAAAACGGTATGAAAATCTTATTGCTACGCTGAAGCAGAAGCTTAACACAAAGCCGATTATATAACACGCTGCCGGCATATTGAGAAGCCCTGTTACAACACCTGAAACTCCGAGGAGCCCTAAAACAAAATATGATACGACTATGCGGAAAAATTCATCAGTGCTTACAAAAGTCCATACACTCTTATACAGATTGAAAACGGCAAGAACAATAATTGTAAGAACTCCCCACAAAGGCACAAACCACAGATATTCGTGGAGTAAATTCTGCGGCATTGCGTTGAAGCTGAAATCATACCTTACCCATAAGCCGAAGAAAAAAGCAATTGCAACTGAAGCAAAATCCATCAGTGCAATTAAAAATGATTTTCTGAGTATCGGGATACGCTCTTTGAGTGAAAGCCCTTTTGACACTTTTTCCACATCCTATCAAAAAATTTGAGGATTTATGCATACCAATATGCCGACACCCCCATTACCGCCGGCAACCATACGTCAAAATTATAACATAAAAGGTCATAAAAAGCAACACCTTCAGAAATTGACAAATAACAACAGATATGATACAATTCTTTTGTATGATAATTAAAGGAAAGGAAGAAGATAAATGTTTAACAACAGAACTCTTCTCATAACAGGCGGAACAGGTTCTTTCGGTCACACAGTTCTCAAGCATTTCCTCACCACAGATATAGGACAGATAAGAATTTTCTCAAGAGACGAGAAAAAGCAGGATGATATGCGTCACGAGCTTCAGCTCAATCACCCTGAATATGCAGAAAAAGTTAAATTCTACATCGGCGACGTAAGAGACAAGCAGTCAATTACAGATGCTATGAAGGGCGTTGATTTTGTCTTCCATGCAGCAGCACTCAAGCAGGTGCCTTCATGCGAGTTTTTCCCCATGGAAGCAGTACGCACAAACGTAATCGGCACAGACAATATGCTCCACGCAGCAATGGAAACAGGCGTTAAACGCGTTGTCTGCCTTTCAACTGACAAAGCAGCTTACCCCATTAACGCAATGGGTATTTCAAAAGCAATGATGGAACACGTTGTTACTGCAAACGCAAGAGTTGCAGCAGAAAGCGGCGGCCCCGTAATCTGTTGCACAAGATACGGTAACGTTATGTGCAGCCGCGGCAGTGTTATCCCCTTGTTCATCGACCAGATAAAAGCAGGCAAGCCCATTACAATCACCGACCCCAACATGACACGTTTTCTTATGAATCTCGATGAAGCAGTTGATCTTGTTAAGTTTGCATTTGAGCACGCAAATCCCGGTGACCTTTTCGTTCAGAAATCACCTGCTTCAACTATTGAAGATTTAGCAAAGGCAGTTCAGAAACTTTTTGGAGATACAGGCACAAGAATTATCGGCACAAGACACGGCGAAAAGCTTTATGAAACACTGATGACTCAGGAAGAAAGACTCAGAAGTGAAGATATGGGCGGTTACTTCCGCGTATCTGCTGACAACCGCGACCTGAACTATGATAAATTTATGGTTGACGGCACTGTTCACACAATGGCAGATTCATCTTACACAAGTCACAACACAAACAGACTTGATGTTGACGGCACTGTAGAAAAAATCCTTACTACAGATTACGTGCAGGAAGCACTTAAAGAAATACAGAAATAAAAAATTAAGCTGCGTACAAAAAACTGTACGCAGCTTGTTTCTTTCACAACCGACAATTTCTGACAGACTTGTAGTTATTTTTTATTCAGTTAACATTGAAATATCAACTACGCATGAACCGTTGGATGATATAGTCACCGAATGTTCGCCTCTGAGTGCCGATATATCAATTCTGTATGAGATATCACAGACTTCTTCAATAACCGTGTTACCCGCTGCATCAGTTATTACAACACTAATCTCCTCTTCACTGTCATAGAATGTATTCGAACCGATTGCTTCAACAACAAGATACTTGCTTCCGTCAGCCGTGAATTTTGCCGTTCTTTCGCCTCCGTTAAGCACATAAAAGCCAAACGTTACAGGAACACTTAACCCTTCTTTATTGTCGAGCTGAATATTATCGTATGCCTTCTCTTCTTTCACCTTACAGGAAGCAACCGCTTCAATCCCGCTTACCACAATAACGTAATTGCCCTTTGTAAGAAAGGCAAGGCGAGACGCCCACTCAGTGCCGTGAATACTTAAATCGCCCGTTACCTTTTCTCCTTTTGCATTTTCAACATAAAATTTGCAGTCGCTTTCATAAATACATGCTTCAGCGGGGAAAATTCTCACAAGAGAATCCTTCGCCACATTGAAGCTGAAACGTGCAACACCGTTTTTATCGGCAGGTGCGGCTGATTTTGTTTTATAGTCAACTGCAACAGGCTTGTAACTATCCGCTGCAAATGCCCAAGAAAGTGCAATTTCTTCCATTTTTGCAGGTCGGTTTTTAAAAGTGATATCGGCAATCACCTTACCTGCATCAAAGCGATATTTTTTGACAAATCCATCTGTAATGCGTACTTTCTTATAAAGAATTTTACCGTTTTCATCCTTGAAATCAACATATATTTCTGTTATTTCATCCGGCCATTCATCATATTCCGTGCTGTCAAATGCAATCATTTTTATAAATCCGGCTTTGGGGACGTCAAAACCGATGCTTAACGTATCAGAACCTTTAACATTAAAAAGCTTTTCATCTGCAACGGGAGTTTTCTTAAAAGAAAACGAATGTGAAACAGATACTTTGTTGACTTTGTCATCAGATTTCTGCGTATCAGACTCCTTGATTTCAGTAACCTTTTCGTCTGCAACAGAAGTTTCTTTACGAGAAGTCGAATGAGTATCAGACACATCACCGCCTTTATCAGAGCAGCCACTCATCATACAGCACAAAAGTAACGCGATGCTAAATAAAGCTAATATTCTTTTCATTATAACCACTCCTTTTTCTTTCTTCAATTTAAGTATATCTCAATTCTTTTACAAAGTCAATACCTGACTGATCCCTATTAACAATTAAGAAAAGACCCTGTTGTAGTTTCCTACAACAGGGTCTTCAATGTCTGTTTCAGGGTTATAATCAGTCGTCTTCTTCGCAATCACAATCATCGAATTCAAATTCGAGGTTTTCGTGGCAAGCGGGACATTCGATAGCACCTTCATCAAGGATGCTTTCGTCAATGCAGATTGTTTCGCCGCATGAAGGACATTCAACTTCAAAATAGTCGTCGTCACAGCAACCGCAGTCACAATCATCATCGCAGCAATCGCAATCGTCGAAATCTTCGTAAACGAATTCTTCGAGTTCATCGAGGTCTTCGTCCACAGCATCAAGCTGTTCCTGCATTTCGCCCATGATTTCATCCTGTTCTTCAATATCATATGCAACATCTTCAAGAGCTGCAATGATTTCTTTGATAAGCTTTACTTCATCTTTGCTGTCATCAAGTTTCATACCGTCTGCAAGGCCTTTGATGTAAGCAATTTTTTCTGCAAGTGTCATAATTTTTACACTCCTTTTATTTAATTGATTTAAAACTCTTTGTATGAATAAAGCCTGCACGAAGTTACACACGTTCATGCTGCTTTATCTCCGTTACAATTCAACAATCTTACTTTCACTTTCAGATTGAGGAGAAAGTGGCAAGATGACGTGTTTCTTGCCCGAAGTTGTACGAGTGTACTACGAGGGCAAAAACGCGGCAAATACCACAAACTACAAATTCAGCACGAACTCAAATATGTCCTTGCCTCTTTATCGTCAATCTGATTATGCGCGTGACATGTATTCGCCTGTTCTTGTATCAATATTAATCATTTCGCCTTCATCGATGAAGAGCGGAACTTTAACTTCTGCGCCTGTTTCAAGAGTTGCGGGTTTAGTAGCATTAGTTGCTGTATCGCCTTTGAAACCGGGGTCAGTCTGTGTAACCTGAAGAGTTACGAATGTGGGGGGTTCAACGCCGAAAACGTTGCCCTTGTATGAAAGGATTTTACATACCATGTTTTCTTTTACGAATTTGAAGTTATCGCTGAGTTCTGATTCATTAATCGGAATAAGCTCATAGCTTTCCATATCCATGAAATAGTAAAGACCGCCATCGCTGTATGAATATTCCATATCCTTACGTTCAATGTAAGCTGTGGGGAATTTTTCTGTGGGGTTGAAAGTTCTTTCTGTTACTGAACCTGAAATAACGTTTCTGATTTTTGTTCTTACGAAAGCTGCACCTTTACCGGGTTTAACGTGCTGGAATTCGATAATCTGATAAACGTTGCCGTCCATCTCAAATGTAATACCGTTTCTGAAATCGCCTGCTGATACCATATTGTTTTTTCCTCCAAAAGTAATTTTATTAATCCTTTGTATTTACATTTTATACCATTTTCTTATACTTTGCAAGTATATACCGAAAATTTATATTATTCTTCGGGCATAAATGCTTTATGAACTGCTGAAACAGCTCTGTCAGCATCCTTCTTATCGATGAGAACAGAGATTTTGATTTCGCTTGTTGAAATCATCTGGATGTTAACATCAATACCGTAGAGTGCTTCAAACATTTTAGCTGCTGTGCCGGGATGTGATTCCATACCTGCACCTACAACTGAAACCTTTGCGATATCTGTATCACAAACAATCTTGCAATCTAACATTTCTGAAAGAACTTTAACTGCTTCTTCTGCATTGTCTTCACTTGTTGTGAAGCTGATATCTTTTGTGCCGTCTCTGCCGACTGACTGGAGAATAACGTCAACATTGATGTGTTTTGCTGCAAGTTTATCAAAAACTTTGAATGCAACTCCGGGAGTATCTGAAAGACCTACAAGTGAAATTCTTGCAACGTCTGTATCTTTAGTTACACCTCTGACTAACATTTTTTCCATTTTAGCAACCTCCTTGACAATTGTGCCGGGTTTATTTGTAAGGCTTGAGAGAACTTCAAGCTCAACATTATATTTCTTTGCCATTTCAACCGAACGGTTGTTAAGAACCTGTGCGCCCAATGTTGCAAGCTCAAGCATTTCGTCATATGTGATTTCTTCAAGCTTCTTTGCGCCTTCAACTTTTCTCGGGTCTGCAGTGAAAACACCTTCAACGTCTGTGAAAATCTGGCATTTATCAGCTCTGAGAGCTGCTGCAATAGCCACAGCGCTTGTATCTGAACCGCCTCTGCCGAGAGTTGTGATATCATCATACTTATTAATACCCTGGAAACCTGCAACAACAACAATATTTCTTCTGCCGATTTCTGTGCGAAGACGGTCAGCTTTGATATTGTGGATTCTTGCTTTCATATAAGCAGAACTTGTGTTGAAACCTGCCTGCCAGCCGAGAAGAGAAATTACGGGGAAGCCAAGCTCCTTGATTGCCATTGCAAGAAGTGAAATTGAAATCTGCTCGCCGGATGAGAGAAGCATATCCATTTCACGTGCAGAAGGGCTGCTGCTGATTTCTTTTGCTTTTTCGATGAGGTCATCAGTTGTATCGCCCTGGGCAGAAACTACAACTACAACGTCGTTGCCTTCTTTGTAAGTGTCTGTTACGATTTTCGCAACATTTCTTACTCTGTCAGCGTTTGCAACAGATGAACCGCCGAATTTCTGAACGATTAAACTCATATAAAAAACTCCTTAAAATAACTTACGCTGTTAAAAAAGTCTGATTACAGACTGTGAATCGAAATTGCCGATTTCTTCAATATCTTTTATAAGTTTTCTCTTGATATCAGAAGGTGTGATAAAAGCAATTTCATTTTCAGGTGCATTTTCGCGTGTAATAAATTCAGCACCTGCAAATTTATCTTTGATATTTTCTTTTGCTTTTTCAATATCTGAAGCAAAACCTCTCACATAAAGACGTGTGAGCATTTCGCTTGATGAAACAAGATTGTTTTCTGCTGCTTCGCCCCAAGTGTAGCCGATTTTTGTACCTTTGCTTACCGCACAGTCAATAACGTCTGCCACAACAGCACTTGCTGTGGGAAGTTTACCTGCGCCTTTACCGTAGAATACAACCTCGCCTACTGCGTTACCGTCAACAAGCACGGCATTGAAAACATCGTTAACATTTGCAAGAGGTCCTGTAGAATCGATAAGTGCGGGACTTACCTCTGCACAAACCTTTTCGTCCGGGCTTCTCATTGCTGTGCCGAGAAGCTTGATAACTTTGCCGTAATTTTTAGCGTATTCAACATCGGCAAGTGTAATTTTAGTAATACCCTGTGTGGGGATATCATCGGGATAAACGTGTCTGCCGAAACAGAGAGATGCAAGAATACAGATTTTACGGCAAGCGTCAAAGCCTTCAATATCGTTTGTGGGGTCTTTTTCTGCATAACCGTTATCCTGAGCAAGTTTAAGTGCATCTTCAAGGCTCATATTCTCAGTAATCATTTTTGTGAGAATGAAGTTTGTTGTGCCGTTGAGGATACCGGCAATTCTTGTGATTTCATTTGCAGCCATACATCTTGAAATAGGTCTGATAACGGGAATACCGCCGCCTACAGATGCCTCGAAAAGGAAGTTGATATTCTTTTCGCCTGCAATTTTAAGAAGCTCATAACCGTGAGCGGCAACAAGCTCTTTGTTTGATGTTACAACGCTCTTACCTGCTTCAAGACAAGCCTTTACAAACTTATATGCAGGATTAAGACCACCCATTGTTTCAACAACAATTTTCACATCTTCATCATTGATAATATCATTGAAATCCTTTGTGAATTTGTCCTTGTAGGGTGAATCGGGAAACTCTCTCAGGTCGAGGATATGCTTAACCTCAAGAGAATCGAGATTATTATGTTTTACTATAAGGCTGTTGTTCTTGCTGATTACTTCCGCAACACCGCTACCGACAACGCCATGACCCATAATCGCTATATACAATAGAATCGTCCTTTCGTAAATTGTTTCAAAAACAAACAATTTCGGAGTTTAATGAAGTAATTATACCATAATAATTCAAGCAAATAAAGAGAATTTCTGAACTTTTTTTATTTTTTATTATTTTTATAAATAAAACATTGTCTTTTTCTTTTAAATGGTATAAAATAAACTAAACAGACGCAGAAATGCAAAAAAATCTTTCCAAAAAGGAGGCATATTTTTGGAAAATCCTTTGATAAGTACTGAAACCAAGAAAAAAACTATAATTAATATATTATACTATGCAATAATACTGACATTGTTCTATTGCTTTATGAAATACGCTTTCGGTCTTTTTTCTCCGTTCATTATTGCTTTTCTCGTGGCAATGATAATGCAGCGTCCCATAAACTTTATTTCGCGAAAAACAAAAATCAAAAAAGGCATAGTATCAGGCGTAATGATTTTATTGCTTGTAGCAGTGCTCGGATTCCTTGTTTCACTGCTGGGTGTTAAAATATGGGAAGCATTCCGCGATTTCATCGATTTCCTTATACGAAAATTCGGCGACCTGCCCAATTTCCTTGACAAGCTTGAAATCTGGGTGGCAGATAAAATAAAATTCCTTCCCGGCTCGGTTGAATCTGTAATCAATACAAATATTTCCTCATTTGTGGACACTCTGAAAGAACAGCTGTCTTCCGGAAATACTGAAGCAATAACAAACAATCCTTCTTCTTTTAAGATTTCATCAGTAATTGATAAGGTTGATTTTTCAGCACTCTCCTCATCTATCAGCGGCGTATGGTACACCGCAAAACAGATTCCCACAATTTTCCTTGCAGTAGTCGTTTCTATTTTTGCATGCTGCTTTATGGCAGCAGATTATGACCGCCTTACAAGTTTTGTAAAACGTCAGTTTGCAGGAAAAAGCGATAATTTTTCAAAATCCAAAAGAATAGTTACAACCTCTTTCAAAAACCTGATTAAAGCATACGCACTTATTATTTTAGTAACATTTGCAGAAATGATTTTAGGTCTTTCCGCACTTAAGCTTTTCGGCATTTATAAAGGCGGTTGGATTATATTTATTTCTATCGGCACGGCAATAGTTGATATAATGCCCGTCCTCGGCACAGGTACAATTCTTCTTCCCTGGTCGCTTTACTCGTTCATTTCAGGTGATATCCCGATGGGCATCGGCGTGCTTGTTCTTTATGTTTTCATTACTGTAATGAGGCAGTTTATCGAGCCTAAGCTCGTTGCAGGTCAGCTCGGCCTTCCGCCGTTTGTTACAATTATGGGAATGTATATCGGCATTAAGCTTTTCGGAATTATCGGCATGTTCGTAGTTCCCCTTTCAATAATTCTTGTAAAACTCCTTAACGATGAGGGTATAATCCATATCTGGAAAACATCAAAAGATGAAAACGAAACAATAACCGACGGAGGTAATGAAAATGAAAGCACTGAAAAAATATAAATTCTGGTTTCTTACCGGTTCGCAGGACCTTTACGGCGATGAATGCCTGAAACACGTTGCTGCACATTCCGCTGAAATTGTTGAATATCTTAATAATTCAGGCACACTTCCCTTTGAAATAGTTCTCAAACCTACTCTTATTACAAACGAAGTTATAAGAAAAACTTTCAACGAAGCAAACCTTGACAAAGATTGCGCAGGTGTTATTACATGGATGCACACATTCTCTCCTGCGAAATCATGGATTATAGGACTTAAAGAACTGAAAAAACCGCTTCTTCATCTGCACACACAGTTCAACGAAGAAATCCCTTACGACAAAATCGATATGGATTTCATGAACGAAAACCAGTCTGCTCACGGTGACAGAGAATATGCTCATATTCTGACAAGAATGGAAATTCCCCGTACAACCGTTGTAGGACATTGGAAGAACGAAGATGTTCAGAATAAAATCGCTTCCTGGATGACAACTGCAATCGGCATTGTTGAGAGCAGCAACATCCGCGTCCTCAGAGTTGCCGACAACATGAGGAACGTTGCAGTTACAGAAGGCGACAAGGTTGAAGCACAGATTAAATTCGGTTGGGAAATTGACACATATTCCGTTAACGATATTTTCGAATATGTCAATGGTATTGACGAAGCCGACGTCAATGCTCTTACTGACGAAATGTATGAAAAATATGATATTATAAATACAGGTCTTCACAGCGATGAAGAATTCCGCAGACACGTTTCAGAGCAGGCAAGAATTGAGCTGGGCTTTGAAAAATTCCTCGAAGAAAAGAATTACCACGCAATCGTAACTCATTTTGATGACCTTGGAAACCTTATGCAGCTGCCCGGTCTTGCAATTCAGCGACTTATGGAAAAAGGCTACGGCTTCGGTGCAGAAGGCGACTGGAAAGTTGCCGCTATGGTAAGACTAATGAAAGTTATGACTGCAGGCAAAAAAGATGCAAAAGGCACATCAATGCTTGAAGACTATACATATAACCTTGTTTCCGGAAAAGAAGGCATTCTGCAGTCACATATGCTTGAAATCTGCCCATCTATTGCTGACGGAAAAATCGGAATCAGAGTTGAACCTCTTTCAATGGGAAACAGAGAAGACCCGGCAAGACTTGTTTTCACGGCAAAAGAAGGCAAAGGTATTGCAGCATCTCTTATTGATTTGGGCACACGTTTCAGACTCATTATCAGCAAGGTAAACTGCAGAAAAACAGAAAAAGAAATGCCTAACCTCCCCGTTGCAACTTCTTTCTGGACTCCGGAGCCTGATTTCTACACAGGCACAGAAAGCTGGCTTATTGCAGGCGGTGCTCATCACACAGCTTTCTCATACGATTTAACAGCAGAGCAGCTGGGTGCATGGGGCGAAGCAATGGGTATTGAAGTGGTTTACATTGATGAAAACACCGATATCCGTTCGCTCAAACAGAATCTTATGCTTGGCAAAGCAATTTACGGTTAAGAGGTAATTTAAAATGCTTGAAACATTAAAAAGAAAAGTATGTGAGGCAAATATTGAATTGCAGCAAAAAGGTCTCATCACTTACACGTGGGGAAATGTCAGCGGTATTGACAGAACGCAGAACCTTGTTGTTATAAAGCCCAGCGGTGTAAGTTATGACGAGCTGACTTATGATAAAATGGTGGTTGTAGACCTTGACGGAAATAAAGTCGAAGGTGATTTGTCTCCGTCTTCAGATACAGCAACACACCTTGAGCTTTACAAAAAATACCCCTCAATCGGCGGTATTACACACACCCATTCAAACAACGCAACCTCATGGGCACAGGCAGGCAGAAATATTCCGTTTTTCGGCACAACACACGCTGACTATTTCCACGGAGATATTCCATGCACAAGAATGCTCACAGCAGAAGAAATAAACACAGAATACGAAAAAAACACAGGTCTTGTCATTATTGAAACTCTTGAGAATAACAACATTGACCCCGTAGAAATGCCTGCAATTCTTTGTTGCTCACACGGTCCGTTCACATGGGGAAAGGATGCAGCTGAAGCAGTACACAATGCAGTTGTGCTTGAAGAAGTTGCAGAGATGGCAATGAAAACATTGCTTATTTCACCCCGGACTGAAAGAGCACCGCAGGTTCTTTCCGATAAGCACTATTTCAGAAAACATGGTGCAAACGCATACTACGGACAAAAATAATTTAGGAGTTCCCAGCAATGAAAAACGACACCCCTCATAAAGGTCACCGCAAACGTGTCCGCGAACGTATTTCAGCGGAGGGTCTCGGCAGTTTTCAGCCACATGAAATTCTTGAATTTCTTCTTTTTCACACAGTACCGCAGAAAGATACAAACCTTTTGGCTCACAAGCTTATCAGCACTTTCGGTTCTCTTCAGGGTGTTCTTGAAGCTTCTGCAGAAGAACTGATGAGCAAAGGAAAATTAAGTGAAAATTCGGCAATTTTCCTTTCATCGCTTACTGATGTTTTCGCTTACTACGAGAAGAACAAAAAGGAAAGCTCTCCCATAAATTCACCTGATAAAATGACAAAACTGTTCAGGCCGTATTTTATCGGACAATCCAAAGAAAATCTTGTTGCAGCATTTTTCGACAGCGGCTTAAAAGTCAAGAACATCGAATTAATAAACACAGGGAGGGAAAACGGGTTGAATTTCAACACAAAAGAAATTCTGCGTCTGGCTATCACTACCGAAGCACACAGCGTTGCAATTGCACACAATCATCCTGTTTCTTCAGCAACGCCCTCAAAAGACGATATCAACACAACAAGCGAACTTAAAAATCAGCTTGAGCTATTTGACATAAAGCTGACCGACCACATCATTTTCGGCACAAATTCAACATTCAGCTTTGCAAACAATGAACAGCTGAACTGTTTTATTTCAGGAGGATTAAAATAATGGCAGAAATAAGAAACGAGATTTGCCTGACAACTGTTGCAGGTACAGTTGCAGAAATAATGGGCATTGAAAAAAGCGAAAACACCAACTCTGTTTTGTTATCCCTCGCTAAAGAAAAACTCGGCGGCAAAAAAGCCGACAGAGCAGTTTTATACAACCCCGATGCCGTTGCTCTCTGGCTTTATCAGAAATACACTCATCTTTTCACAGATGCCGTTATTTCTTCCGACATCGCTCTGCCTGTACTTTCAGTAATGCCCAGCGTCACACCCGTTTGTTTTGCTTCAATGTACACAGGTGTAATGCCTGAAATTCACGGTATTCAGAAATACGAAAAGCCTGTTCTGACAGTTAACACTGTTTTTGATACTTTCATTAAAGCAGGTAAAAAATGTGCAATTGTATCAACTGCACGCGACAGCATCTCATGCATTTTCCTCGAAAGAGAAATGGACTATTTCATTTACGAAAACGTTGAAGAAGTAAACAAAAAAGCTCTTGAGCTTATAGATGAAGATGTTTACGACCTCATCGTAATTTATAACGGAAATTACGACGGAACAATGCACAAATTCGGTCCTGAAGCAAAGGAATCTATCGACGCTCTGAAACACAACATCGCTTTCTATAAAGAACTGACTGATAAAATCAAGGCAGAATGGAAAAACCATGATGTACTTTACGGTTTTCTTCCCGACCACGGATGTCATGAAATTGACGGCGAATGCGGCTCTCACGGACTTGATATGGAAGAGGATATGAACATTATTCATTTTTACGGAATCTCAACAAAAGAATAATCCATACTGACAACAGTTTGAAAAACGGCAGATTGAAAACGCCGAGTTCCCATAAGGAAGTTTTTCTTTAAAATGTGAACTTACGGCACAATAATGCGTTAAAAACCACCGATACGCGACAGCGTTATCCGTGGTTTTTGCCTTTTCTTGCACACGCAATTTCGCATTTTAAAGTGCTTCGCAGTTTCGTAGAAAAGCAAAATTTCTTGGATTGAAGCCAAAAATGCAGCAAGGCTGTCGCCTTGCGAGGCTTTTGGTAATAATACAAGGA